>UQVU01000023.1 GCA_900544475.1 uncultured Butyricicoccus sp. | reverse complement strand
CTTACGGAGCATGTTGGTTGTCACCTTGCGAAAATATAATTTTTTGCTTACCCTCAGGCTGGGCCGCGGCTTGGTGAAATGGAGCGATAGGACGCATCCGGTTATCCGACAGCTAAGCGCGGGGCAACAGTAAATATAGGATAACACACCGCACGCCTTTTGTAAAGAGAAATCCGCGGAAAAACTGCGCTTTTTTCGAAGAAAATCCCATTCTTCCCGCGGACATCTGTCCGCGCGGCGCGCCGCTTTGTAACCGCTCTGCAATTTTGTGTAAATGTAAACAAATCGTAAACATGATTTTGTTGAGTTTTTATCTTGCCGTTCTTCGAGAGGGGATGTATAATGTATCACAAGTTCGGTGGCAGGTTTGAGTCTGCTCCCTGTCGCCGTTTTTATTTATTGCTAAGAAACGCGACGGGGCGGTGCAAATGCGCGGCCTGATGTCGCGTTTTTCTTTTGCTCTGCGCATTTTCCACAATCCCCTCTCTGCCTGATTTTGCGAAAAACCGCCTTTGAAAATTTCGAACTGTTTTTATAAAATAAGATAGTAGAAACGTTGCAATTCGTGTTTTTCAGGAATAATTTCAGGATTTACAGCAGGAGGAGAACCCATATGAAACGAGTCAAGGCGGCATGCATCTGTCAGACGCTTCACTTCATGCTCAAGGACGACCTTGAGCGCAGCATCGCGGCGCGGCAGGTGCGCGAAGAAGTCGAGCATTACAAGCAGGCGCTCGAGCGCAATCATACGAAGCATAAGATCTTAGACGAAACCACGCAGGAGGACGGCTCCGTTATCGTCCGCATCATCAAGCAGTACAACCAGAGCCCGGTAGGCTCGTACCTCGACTAATCTGTCGCGAAACCACGGTTTCGCCGACAAGATGTGTTCTGACAGCGCTTCGCGCCGCAGAACACGGACGAAAAAAAGTTCCCAAGGAAACTTTTTTCTCTCTCAGAGTCAGAAAACCGAGGTACACGCCCCCGGTTTTCTGGAATTTGCGAAGCAAATTCTATCAAAACGTGCGCGAAGCGCACGAAAGGCGCGCGAAAGGCGTGCCTTTTTTGCGTCCCTCCGGGACGCCGCGCACGCAAAGCGTGCGCTATCTCCTGCCGTATTCCGGCAAAGCCGGAACAGGCAGGACAGGCGCACCGCAGTGCGCCGCATAAAATTCCCCAAGAAAGTCAGGGCGTGTACCTGACTTTCTTACCTCTGCCTCGGGACACGTGTCCCGAGCCGCCCCTGCCATGCAGGGGCGAGGGGGGGTATCCCCTCCGGTTTCTCCGGAACCGGAGGGGTATCTAGGGGGGACGGAGTCCCCCCTAGAGGATATGCCGCGGCATATCCAGGTTATACCCAAGGAGGGTACGAAGGCGTTTTCTCCCCCTCGTCTTGTGCCGCGATACCGCGCTCGGCGTGATGCCCAGCCGCGCCGCAATCTCCTTCCCCGTCATGCCCTCGACCTCGCCCATCCACAGCACCTCGTACTGCCGCCCGGTCAGCTCCTCGTGCATCGCCTGAAAAAACGCCGTCCGAAACGAATGCCGAAAACCGTCCTCCTCCTCGCTCAGCTTCCGCAGATAGCTGTCGTACGCGCTTCGCTCAAACTGCTTCTCTGCCGCCATTCGCTCCCTCCTCCCTGTCGTAGTAGTGCTCAAGCTCGTATACCGTCAGCCGGCTCTCGTTTATCATGTCGTTCAGTACCCGGATGCGCTGCTTGAGGCGGTATTTTACTTCGTACTGCCCGGCGCGGCGTTTGGCCGCCTGAAGCTCTCTGACGCGCAGCTCCAGCAGCGCCGTGTTGCGTCTGTATTCTCTGGCCATCTCGTACAAATTCATTTTCTGCCTCCTCATGCATTTTCGGTATATCGAACGTTTGTTCGATTTTCTATATTTCCATAATACTGCATCTTGGAGCAAATGTCAACACTAATCTATATCTTGTGTTCTATCTTCCGTCCGCGCGGCATATCCTGCCTTATGGAAAAGAAAGGAGGACGAACGCCGTGCGCCGACTGCTGTTTTTCGCCGCGCTGCTTGTGATGGCGCTCTGCCTGCTGCCCGGCCTCCGGCCGCAGGAAAACGCCGCCGTACCCGAGGAGGACGCCTCTGCCCTGCCGGACGCGCAGACCGTTACCGTTTCGATTGACGGCACGCCGACCGAACTGCCGCTCGAAAGCTATGTCGAGGGCGTGGTTTCCGCCGAGATCCCGGCGGATTTTCCGCGCGAGGCGCTACGCGCGCAGGCGGTCGCCGCACGAACCTATGCGCTGTGCAAGCTGTCCCGCGGACGCCCGGACGCCCATCCCGACGCCGATCTGTGCGACGATTACCGCCACTGCGCCGCCTACCGCAGTCCCGCAGTCTCCGTATTCGGCACGGATGAACTCTCCGCCATCCATGCGGCAGTCCGCGACACCGAAGGCGAAATCCTGACGAGCGAGGGTGCGCCCATCGTGGCGGTTTTCCACTGCGTCAGCGGTCCGCGCACCGAGTCCGCCGCCGACGTCTGGGGCGAGGACGTCCCCTACCTGCAAAGCGTGGTCAGCCCCGGCGGGACCGCGTTCGACGGCTACGAAAGCGCGGTCACGGTTTCCGCCGACGAATTCCGCGAAAGAGCGGGCGGCGCGTACCCCGACGCCGATCTCTCCGGTGCGCCCGACACGTGGTTCAGGGCGTCCGTCCGCTCGGCCGCCGGCGGCATCAAAACCGTGCGGCTCGGCGGCGTGACGGTCGAGGGAACCGCCGTGCGCGAACTGTTCGGCCTGCGCTCGACCAACTTCACCGTCACCACGACCGCCGACTCCCTGACCTTCCACACCATCGGCTACGGCCACGGTGTCGGTCTTTCCCAGTACGGCGCGAAGTATATGGCAGAAAACGGCGCGGACTATCAGGAAATCCTCGCGCACTACTACCCCGGCACCGAACTCACCCAGCTGGGCGCATGAAAAAAAGCCGCCCCGACCGAAAAAGTCGAAGCGGCTGTAAAAAGGCTTGTCGGCGGAACCGTGGTTCCGCGACAGTTCTTTAGGCATTTTCCGAAAACTCAGCCAGACGCAGACCCTCGTTGTGGTCGGTCGCGTAGGTGATGTTCCACGGCGAGGTGAACAGGAGCAGCGTGTTGCCCTTGAGGTCCTCGACGATTTTGGTGTCGCTCGTCAGCTGGAGGCGCTTGACGTCGAAATCCTCCTCGTCGTTCTCGACCCAGCGGACGTGCTCATACGGCAGGTTCTCGCGGATGATTTCAACGTTGTACTCGTTCTTCAGACGGTACTCGAGCACTTCGAACTGAAGCACGCCGACTACGCCGACGATGACCGACTCCATGCCGGCATTCGGCTCACGGAAAATCTGGATAGCGCCCTCCTGCGCGATCTGCTCCACGCCCTTGACGAACTGCTTGCGCTTGAGGGTATCCTTCTGGCGAACGATTGCGAACAGCTCGGGTGCGAAGGTCGGGATACCCGAGAACACGCACTTGTGCTTGGGGTCGCAGACGGTGTCGCCGATTGAGAACACACCCGGGTCGAAGATGCCGATGATGTCGCCGGCATACGCCTCGTCAACGATGGAGCGGTCCTGCGCCATCAGCTGCTGCGGTGCGGCGAGCGACATTTTCTTGCCGGACTGCACGTGCAGAACGTCCTGACCGCGCTCGAACTTGCCCGAGCAGATGCGCATGAATGCGACGCGGTCGCGGTGCGCCTTGTTCATGTTCGCCTGAATTTTGAACACGAACGCGGAGAAATGCGGGTCGAACGGGTCGATTACGCCAATGTCTGCGGTGCGTGCAGTCGGCGGCGGCGTCATCTGAAGGAACTTCTTCAGGAACGGCTCTACGCCGAAGTTGGTCAGCGCCGAGCCGAAGAACACCGGCGAAAGTCTGCCTTCGTGAACGGCCTTGAGGTCGAACTCGTCGCCCGCGCCGGAGAGCAGCTCCACATCGTCAATGAGCGTCTGGTACTGGTCCTCGGGCAGCAGGCCCTCCAGAATGGGGTCGTCAATCGACATGCGCTGCGCCTTGACCTCGTGGCGGAAGTCCGCGCCCTCGAAGGCGATAACCTCATCGTCCATGCGGTCGTATACGCCCTTGAAACGCTTGCCCGAGCCGATCGGCCAGTTGACGGCATAGGTGCCGATGCCGAGCTCGTTCTCAATGTCCTCAAGCAGCTCGTACGGGTCGCGCGCCTCGCGGTCCATCTTGTTGATAAAGGTGAAGATCGGCACGCCGCGCATCGCGCAGACCTTGAACAGCTTGCGGGTCTGCGCCTCGACGCCCTTGGAAGCGTCGATGACCATGACGGCCGCGTCCGCCGCCATCAGCGTGCGGTAGGTGTCCTCGGAGAAGTCCTGATGGCCCGGGGTGTCCAGAATGTTGATGCACTTGCCTTCGTAGCGGAACTGAAGAACGGACGAAGTGACCGAAATACCGCGCTGCTTCTCGATTTCCATCCAGTCGGAAACCGCGTGGCGGCTGTTCTTCTTGCCCTTGACCATGCCGGCCTCCTGAATCGCTCCGCCGTACAGCAGGAATTTCTCGGTTATGGTCGTTTTACCGGCGTCAGGATGCGAAATAATCGCAAATGTGCGGCGATTTTCAATTTCTTTCTTCAGATCAGCCACAGGCTTTTTTCCTCCCATTGATATTTTTCATTAAAATGTTCACAGAATGTACACAATAATTCCGTATGATAAAAATGTGGAAAGCGTAAGATCCCCCCACATGTTCTTGCTTTCTACTCTCTATCCTACCTTTTATTGCGGGAGCGGTCGGACGAAAGTCCGGCTGTTCCTGTTTTTTTGCGCTCTTCGCGCGCGATAGGGGGTATCCAATACCCCCTATCTACAAAATCCGGTTCCGCAGAAACCGAATTTTGATACCCCCGGACGCGCCCCAAGGGCGCTGAGTCGAGGTATAAAATGACCGGCAAAGCTGGTCATTTTATAATATTACACAATATACAGCAAGATTGAGAGCCGCTTACAGCTCCCGGCGGCCCTCGAGGGCGCGGGTCAGCGTGACCTCATCGACGAACTCCAGATGTCCGCCGACCGGAATGCCGTAGGCAAGGCGCGTGATTTTGATGTCGAACGGCTGAAGCAGTCGCGAAATATACATCGCGGTCGCCTCGCCCTCGGTGTCCGGGTTGGTCGCAAGAATGACCTCCCGGGTGTCCTCGTCCGCGATGCGCTGCACCAGCTCGCGGATGCGAATGTCGTCCGGGCCGACGTGCCCCATGGGCGACAGCGTGCCGTGCAGCACGTGATACAGGCCGTGGTATTCCTTTGTGCGCTCGAACGCGATAACGTCGCGCGGGTCGGCCACGACGCAGATGGTTTTCTGGTCGCGCGACTTGTCCGCGCAGATTGGGCACTCCTCGCTGTCCGTGAGGTTCTGGCAGCGCTTGCAGGTGAAGGTCTTGGCCTTGGCCTCGCGAATCGCGTCAGCAAAGCGCTCTGCGTCCTCCTTCGGCATATCGAGCACGTGGAACGCGAGGCGCTGCGCGGTTTTCTGGCCGATGCCGGGCAGCTTCGCGAACTCCTCGATCAGCCGCTCGACCGGCGGTGCGAAATAATCCATTACAGCAGGCCGCCCAGACCGCCGCCGAGACCGCCCGTCAGCGCGGACATCTGGCTCTGCGACTTCTCGGTTGCCGCCTTGAGCGCCTCGTTGACCGCCGCAACGACAAGGTCCTGAAGCATATCAATATCGTCCGGATCGACAACGTCCGGCTTGATCTCGATGCTCTTGAGGGTCGAGGTGCCGGTAACGACAGCCGTTACCATGCCGCCGCCCGCCGTGCCGGTGGTCTCCATGACCGCGATCTCCTCCTGCGCCTTGAGCATATTCTCCTGCATCTTCTGCGCCTGCTTCATCATTGCCTGCATGTTCATGCCGCCGAAGCCGCCGAAATTCTTACCCTTTGCCATTTTAAGTGTCCTCCTTAAAGTGTCTTTATGTCAACGTCTAAATCCTTCGCATGGTCGATGAGTTCCTCTACCATGTCGTTTTTTTCCTGAATGATTTCGTCCCCGGCCTCGCGCACGCGTACCTTGAGCGGCGCTCCGGCGAGCTTTGCCGCCTGTTCGCGGATGACCGCGAGCGTCTTGTCGTTCTGCGCGAGAATGAAGGTCATTCTGTCCTCGCAGAGAATAACGAGCGCATCGTCCTCCATAACGCCCTTTGCGCCGAGCTTAAGGTTGGTGTGCGTGCCGATGTTGATTTTGCCGGTCAGCGCTTCGAGCAGCCTCGGCCACTGCGGCCAGAGCGTCAGCGTCGGCCCTGCAGGCTTTTTCGGCGCCTGCTGCGTCGGCACGCCATCTATCTCGGGCGGCGCGTCTTCATCGCCCGGCGGAGGGGGCGCGTCCTCGTCCCCCGGCGGAGGCGGCGTGCTGCCGCCCTGTGGCGCCTGCACCATCTGCACCGGAACGCCGTTTTTGAGCTTTTCTTCGAGCGCTTCCACGCGGCCGCCGAGCGTATCATAGCTTTCCGCGCCCAGACTGCACAGCCGCACGGCGCACAGCTCAGCCTCGACACGGCGGTTCGCCGCCGAGCGCATCCGGTCGAGCGAGTCCCCGATGATGCGGCTCCACGCGATAAGCGTCGAGGCCGCGAGTCCGTCGCACAGAGCTTGCAGCGTTTTCACAGTGTAGGCCGGCGAAATGAGGGCGGAAACGTCCGTCCGGCTGGTCTTGACGAGCAGCGCGTCGCGGATAAGGCCGAGCATCTGGTCGAACACCGCAGCGAGGTCGCGTCCGGCGTTGTAGTATTCTTCGAGCAGCGTCACCGCCGCGGCGAGGTCGCCCGCCTTGAAGTGCTCCGCGAGATGCACGCCGTCGTCCTGCCCCATCACGCCGAGCGCCGCCGTGACCGTCTGCTCGTCTACCGCACCGGCTGCCGCCGCACGGTCGAGCATGGAGAGCGCGTCGCGCATTGCGCCGTCCGCGAGCCGCGCGATCAGCCGCGCCGCCCCTTCGGTCAGTTCGATGTTCTCGCCCGCCGCAACGTCAAGCAGCCGCCGCGCGATGTCCTCCGCGCCGATGCGGCGGAAGTCGAAGCGCTGACAGCGCGAAAGGATGGTCGCCGGGACCTTGTGCAGCTCGGTCGTCGCGAGGATGAACAGCACGTGCTCAGGCGGCTCTTCGAGCGTTTTGAGCAGCGCGTTGAACGCGCCGATGGACAGCATATGCACCTCGTCGATGATGAACACGCGCTTTTTGACCTGCGCCGGGGTGTAGCGCGTTTCGTCGCGCAGGTCTCGGATGTTGTCCACGCCGTTGTTGGACGCCGCGTCGATTTCGGTCACGTCGAGTACCGAGCCGTCCAGAATGCCGCGGCAGGCCGCACACTCGTTGCACGGATCGCCGTTCACCGGATGCTCGCAGTTGACCGCCCTCGCGAGAATTTTCGCGCAGGTCGTCTTGCCCGTGCCGCGCGTGCCGGTGAACAGATACGCATGGCTGAGGCGTCCGCTCTGAAGCTGCGCGCGCAGCGTGTCGGTCACGTGCTTCTGTCCGATCACGTCCGCAAAGGTCTGCGGCCGCCACTTGCGGTATAAAGCCTGATACATGACGCAAACTCCTCCTCTCGCGCCTGTCGCTGTCCTGTAAACCATCAATCAGGGGGCATTTCCATCCACGCCCCCGCGTAAAAAAAGAGGCGGGCGCAAGCCCGCCTCAAAGCGTTCTCCCGCGAACCTCGTTCGCGAATAAAATCGAACCATCGGCGCAGCCGAGGGTTCATAAAAACCCGCGACATGCGCGTGGGTTTTTATACAAGTCGGAGCAAAAGTTTCGACCGAAGAGAGGAACTTTTGTCCCGCCGGGATATATCCGAGCCGTCAGGATCGGTATATCCCTTTTCGATTGAAAGCGTGGTTTCAATCGAAAATTTTTTCAGTGCTCCACAAGACCGCACGCAGGCAATTCGAACACACGCACCCGGCTGCCTTTCCGCATTTCGGACTCAAAATCGGCAGCTCTGCGGCACACGATGGTTTCTGCTTAATGCTGCTCGGTTCCCCGCCTGACATGGTTCACAGTCCTCCGTTGCGCAGTACCGGTCTCTCATCGTCCTGTGAGTGGCTGCCTCGCCGCATACGTGCTCCTCTTTGCCTGCATCATCCCTGCTGAAGCGGATTGCAGGTACAAGGCACCGCTAACGCCCCGACTGTGCGGCCTTGTGCAGCACTGAAACTTTTTTCCGGGAGGGAAACCGCATTTTCGCGGCTTCCGCCCCGTTTTCAGTATTTACTTGTCTTTTATCGAGAAACTCAGCTCTCAGGGTCTCCCTCCGAAGCGCCCGGGTCGGGTGCTGGCGTCGGTTCCGGTGTCGGTTCCGGCGTCGGTTCCGGTGTCGGCGTTATGTTGCCGCCGCCTTCGTCATCGTTATCGCCGCCGCTGTTGTCGCCGTCCGAGTGGTTGCCGTCATTGCTCGTATCGCCGCCGCTGCTGTCAGTCGAGCTGCTGTCCGAGTTATCCGAGCTGCTGCTATCCTCATCGTCGTCGTCTTCGTCGTAATAGTCGTAATAATCGTCCATGCCGCTCGTTTCAAAGTCGTACTTCTCCTCGATGTTCTCATGGTCGCAGGTCCGCGTCGGCGCCTGACCCTTCCAGAAACGGCCGGTCGCAGCGCGTCCCGCCTCACGGCAGGCACCCGATGCCAGAAGGCCGGTGTCCATGCAGTAGGTCACTTCTTCGAAGTCGTTCGGATGCGAGTCAAAGACCAGTCCGCTGTCGCCTGCGTGGACCTTCTCCATGACCTTCAGCCAGATTTCGGCTGCGTTACGGCCATACAGACCATCCAGACGATAGTTGTGTTCATAGCCTACCCATACTGCCGCAGAGTATTCCGGCGTTACGCCGCAGAACCAGATATCCGTATTCGAGGAGGTGGTACCGGTCTTGCCGGCGGTCTCCACGCCGTCGATCTGAATGCCGTAGGCGGTACCGTGTGCGGTAACGTTCTGCAGGCAGTCGAGCATATCATATACGGTATGGACGTTGGTAAAGCCCTTGTCGGTATAAGGAGTGTTTTCAAGAACGGTGTTGCCCTCGTTGTCGAGCACCTTCGTATAGGTGCGCGTACCGCCGAACACGCCGTCGTTGATGAAAGTAGAGTAGCCGCCGGCCATTTCGCGGACCGTCACGCCGTCGGTCAGTGCGCCGAGCGCCAGAGGCGCCAGAGCAATATCCGACTGAACGGTGCCGTCCTCGTTGGTGCGGCTGCCGACCAGCTTGATGTCGAGCTGGCTGGTGAGGAAATCATAGGAAGCCTGCGGTGTCAGTGCGTTGAGCACCTGTACCGAGACGGTGTTGAGCGAGCGTGTAATACCTTCCTTGATGGTCAGGGAACGGCCGGTCGGGTATTTGCCGTCGTTCATCGGCCACGGCATGCCGTCCTCGCCCTTGGAGAAGGCGCGGTCGTAGATCGTCGTGCTCGGAACGATGATGTTCGCGTCCATGGCCGGGCCGTAGCTTGCCAGCGGCTTGAACGAAGAACCCGGCTGGCGGCGTGCATCGGTCGCGAAGGAGAACGAACGGCTGAGTGTTTTCTGGCCGCGTCCGCCCGCGATGGCAACGATGTCGCCCTGCTTGTCCGTGATGACCATGGCGCTTTCCGGCACTTCGCCGTACTTTTCGGTGTTCGGGAACACGGAGTCGTCGGTGTATACGCTGTCCAGCGTATCCTGGACCTTGGTGTTGATGGTTGCGTAGATCTTGAGGCCGCCGGAGTAAACCATGTTCTCCGCGACAAGCTCGGAATATCCCTTCTGCTCCTTCAGGTCGCCGATGACGTCCTTGATGACCTCGTCGGTGAAGTAGCTGTAAGTGGACTTGACTTCCTTCTGATATTCCTCGTAGGGACGGTAGTTCAGCTGCTCTGCGACAGCGGTGTTGTACTCGTCCTCGGTGATCATTTTCTGGTCGAGCATCTGCGACAGAATGATCTCCTGACGCGATTTTACCTTGTCGGGATGGTTATATACGTCGTAGATGGACGGATTGTTGGTCAGGCCGGCCAGGACGGCGCATTCCGCCAGGTCGAGCTGCGAAACATCCTTGCCGAAGTAGCGGTCCGCCGCCGTCTGCACGCCGTAGCTGTTGTAGCCGAGGAAGATGGTGTTCAGATACATGACGAGGATGCGGTCCTTGTCGTCGATCTCCTTTTCGAGCGCAAAGGCACGGAAAATCTCGTTTACCTTGCGCTTGATGGAATAATCCTTTTCTTCGGTGATGTTCTTGATGAGCTGCTGCGTGATGGTCGAGCCGCCGTACTGGTCGCCGCCGAGCACCCAGCCCTTGACCGCGCCGAGCGTGCGCCACCAGTCTACACCGTGGTGCTTGTAGAAGCGTTCGTCCTCGATGGCAACAACGGCGTTCTTGAGATTGTCCGGAATTTTGTCGCTGTCGACCCATTCGCGGTTCTCTCGACCCTTGATGGTCTCATAAACAACCTGCTCACCCGTTTCCGCATCGGTAGCATAGATGAAGGAATTGAGGTTGAGGCCGAGACCCTTGCTGATTTCGGAAGCAGTTTCTTTCGCGGACGGGTTGATGTTCGTGTGAACATAGAACGCGAAGGCGATGCCGCAGAAGCAGCCGCACAGCACGCCGACGAGCACAAGCGTCAGCAGTACGCGCCCGAAAAACCGTCCGATGACCGATTCATTTTTTCTTTTTGACAATTCGGTATCCTCCTTGCCCGGCGGCGAAAAAGCCGCAGGGTATGCCCGGCATGAAACGCACGGGCCGCTGTCATTCACCTGTACAGGTACGGACGTTTTCCTCGCCCGTTTTGTTCCCGCACGGCCGAAAAAACGCCCGCAGAATTGACCCTGCCCGGCGTTTCCGTTCCAGAAACAGGAAAACGCGGAGCACAGTCTTATAGCGGTCTATGCTATTATACCACAAGCGCGCCGAAATGCCAAATTATTTTTGCAGAACTTCTCGGAATAGAGAAAAATTTTGTTGGGAATACTCAAATCAGAACCCTCTGCACAAAGGAGGTTTTGACCATGATGCAGGGTTTTTATCTTCTCGCGCGGCGAAGAGCGCGGCTGCGCGCCGCAGCGGCCGCCGTTTTTCTGCTGTGCGCGGCGGTGCTTGCCGGGGCTGCGGTGCACGCAAGCTACGCGCCCGAGGCCGTGCCCGCGGCAGCGAATGCGCTTGTTGCAGGCACGGACGGCGTGCATCTGACCATCTCGCAGGACGGCGAGGTCATCGTCACGACAGCGATTGACGTGCGCACGCTTCCGGGCGCGGACCGCGAGGCGCTCGAGCGCGGCATCCCGCTCGAAAACGAACAGGCGCTGACGCAGCTGCTCGAGGATTATTCCTGACCGCTCTCCCCCGTCAGCTCCTCCAGCGAGCCGAAGCGGTAGCCGAGCGCCTCCCATTTCGTCAGCAGCTCATCGAGAATGCGGGCGTTGGTTTCGCTCGTCGAGTGCAGCAGCACGACCGCGCCGTTGTGGATGCGCGGAATGAGCTTGCCGAAGGCTTCCTCGTCCGTCGGCTGATTATCCGTGTACCAGTCCACGTAGGCGAGCGACCAGAAAATCGTCCGCCAGCCGAGCTTCTGCGCCATGGCGAGGTTGCTTTCGCTGAATTTGCCCTGCGGCGGACGATAGAACTTCTTCATCTCCTCGCCCGTGAGTTCCCGGTATTTGTCCGCAAGGCCGTCAAGCTCCGCCTCGAACGCCGCCTCGTCCGCAATCGCGGACATATCCGGGTGATGGAGCGTGTGGTTGCCGACGATATGCCCCTCCTGCACCATACGCAGCACCAGCTCGGGCGCGGAGTCGATGTAGTTGCCGACCACGAAGAAGCACGCCGGAGCGTTATGCTTTTTGAGCGCGTCCAGAATGGCGGACGTAAAGCCGTTCTCGTACCCGGCGTCAAAGGTCAGATAGATGGTTTTCTGCGCCGTGTCGCCCAGATAATAGGCGTCCCACTGGCGCAGCTGGCCGGCGGAGACGTTGCCCTCGGGCGGCTCTCCCTCGACTTGGAACGACAGGCCCCAGTTTCCGCTCGCGGCGGCGGTTTCGGCGGTCTGCCGCTGCGGCAGAAGCATGAAAAGCGCCATGACGAGCGCAAAAACAGCCGCCCCTGCCGCGATTCGCCGGAGCGTTCCGCGCGTGATGGTGATGAACATAGCTCTCCCTCCCTTTTCTCCATGCTACGCGGACACCCCGGAAATCATGACGGTTTTTCGCGCCGAAATCCGTTCAAAAGGGCAATGGACAGTTCAGCCGAATATGTAGTACAATAGAAAAATAAAGCAGTATCCACACCTGCATACAAAGGAGGATCTCTATGAAGCATAAACGACTGCTCACTGCCGCTCTCGCGGCGTCTCTTGCCGTGTCCTCGCTGCCCGCAGCGCTCGCGCTCGACACCGCGCCGCCCATGTACCAGCAGTTCGGCTACGACAGCGCGGAGGCGTACACCTCCTCCTATGACTGGTGGTTCGGCAAGTTCAGCTACGATCAGGCGAGCGACTGCTACCGCCGTCATCTCGACGAGATACATAACGACCCGTCCGTTGCGCTCCGCTTCCATGACGCCGAGCAGAGCGACCTCGAGGAATGGCTCGACAGCGGTTACTGGGACGACCGCGAGGCCTTCTACCGCAGCACAGCGCTTGACATGACACTTCAGGACGATTTGTACGCCGTCCGCGCACTCAGCGTGCAGCTTTCCGGCAAAACGCTCACGTTCCCCGACGTTCAGCCGTTCTTCGAGAACGGCCGCACCATGGTACCCTTCCGCACGGTCGCAGAAGCGCTCGGCGCCGAGGTCGGCTACGACAGCGGCACGGTTTCCGCTTCGCTTGACGGCACGGTCTGCCGCTTCGCGATCGGCGGCGACACCCTCACCGTTTCCGACAGGGCGACCGGCAAGGTGCTGAAAACCGTTCCGCTCGACGCCTCGCCCATCGAAAAGGACGGCCGCGCCTGCGTTCCCGTGCGTTTTCTCGCGGAAAGCCTCGGTCTGACCGTCGAGTGGGACGACGGCGCACAGTGCGCGGTGCTGTATGACCGGGACGCGCTGCTCGAGAGCATCGACAGCGACTTTACGACCGCGAACCGCTGGCTCGCCGCCGTGCCCAGGCTGCAAAACGCCGATGCCGTGCGCATGGGGCTCACCGCAAAGCTGGACTGCACCGCGTTCGACACGATCAGCGGCGACAAAAAATACAGCGCTTCGGGCACGATGACGCTCGTCTCGGACGGAAAAAGCGCCTCGCTCTCTGCGTCCGCCGATCTTTCCGCACTCGCGGTTCTTCTCTCGTCCGACCTTATCAGCAGCGCGGACGGCCCGACCTCGCAGCTTTTCTCCGCGTCCATGCTTTCCTATTATAAGAGCGCGCTCAGGAACGCGGCGTTCGACCTGATCTACAACGCCGATACGGACACGCTGTATGTGCGCAGTCCGCTGCTGTTCTCCGCACTCACCTCGAGCAGCGGTACGGACAAAAAGACGGACGGCTGGTATTATGAGGAGCATTTCAGCGAAAAGACCGCGCTCGGCGATCTTTTGACGCTGTACCGGAACGCTGATACCCCAAACACCTGCGGCGCGGCGCTTCTCGCCTCCGCCGAGGCGTATGCGGAGGAATACGGCGGCTGGAGCGGCTTTTACAGCTCGCTCGAGGACAGGCAGCAGAGCCTGTCTGCTGTACTGGGCGATGCGGTGTTCACGCGCTCGGGCGATCGCTGTACTGCGCAGCCCTCGGTCAAATCTCTGCTCGGCGGCGAAGAGGATGATATGGTCGGCGTCAGCGGAAGCTATACTCTCAACACTGCCACCGGCGCGGCGTCGGGAGATCTGACCCTCGACATCAAGGGCAGCCTGTTCCCGGTTGCCAACCGCACCCGTCTGACCTTTGATCTCTCCGGCACGAGCGGCAGAATGACCCTCTCCAACCATCTGCGCAATCAGGGCACGCTCACGTTCGATCTCTCGCTCAGCCTCGCCCCGTCCTCGGCACCGGTTTCCGCGCCGCCGAAGGACGCCGTGCTGACGCCGCTCGACGAGCTGAACGGAATATCCGACCAGACCAAATGGAGGAACTGAAATGAAAGAATATCAAGACCTGATCGGCAAGATCATCATTGCAGCCGCCATCATCATCGCGGCGGTCATCATCGCCGGTGCGATCGAAGGCGCAGGCGTCAACATCCATCAGGGACTTGCCTATGCGGGCGAAATGCTCCGGTAACATAGCCGCCTCCCTCTTTCGACAGTCTAAGGGCGCACCTCGGTGCGCCCTTTTCATATGCACCTGCGCGTGCTATAATAAATAATTGTTCAAAGTATGTTCACATTGTTTTCAACAAACTGCCACACAGCAAATCTACAATAAAGGCAGTAAACGATAAGGAGGCCATTCAAATGGACGACTTCAATAATAAATTGGAAAACGAAAACCAGACTGCCGAAAACAAGGCAGCGGAAACCCAGACTCCCGCCGCAGAGCCGCAGGCACAGCAGAACGATTCTCCTGCGCAACCGCAGCAGGAAGCGCAGCAGCCGCAGGCGCACGAGGAACCGCGCACGCCGTTCCAGACGCCGGTGCAGCATCCGGCTTACCAGACGCCGCGCGAGCGCGCAAACGCACAGCAGCCTCAGCAGCAGCCGCAGAATAACGGCATTCCGTACAGCGACAGCTGGCAGCAGCAGAACGCCATGCCGCCCAAGCCTCATAACAAGAAGGGCGGCCGCAAGCTGGTCATCGGTCTGTGCAGCGTTGCCGCAGCGTGCCTGCTGTTTGCAGGCGGCGCCGTCACGACTCACCTGATTACGAACAGCACGCAGTCCGATACCTCGGCTTCGGTTTCGACGGACAGCGGCTCGACCCCGACCATGCAGATCAGCAGCAAGCCGTCGGACAGCGGCAGCAGCGATGCGACGGACGGCTTAGCCGGCGAGGACATCTACAAGAAGGTCAGCCCCTCGGTCGTTTCCGTCATTTCGACCACGAGCGAAGGCACGGGCAGCGGCTCGGGCGTTATCATGAGCAAGGACGGCTACATCATCACGAACAACCACGTTGTCGAGGGTGCACAGTCGGTTTCGGTTCAGCTGAGCGACAGCTCCTCGCTCGATGCGACCATTGTCGGCACGGACGAGCAGACCGACCTCGCCGTGATCAAGGTCGAAAGCAGCACAGACCTGACCCCCGCTGAGTTCGGCGACTCCGACCAGCTGGAACCGGGCGAATATGCTTACGCCATCGGCTCCCCCGGCGGCGTTCAGTTCGCGAACACCATCACCGGCGGCCGTATCTCCGCGATCAACCGCGACCTCACGGTCAATGACCGCGTCATGAGCCTCATCCAGACCGACACTTCCATCAACAACGGCAACTCGGGCGGCGCACTCATCAACAAGTACGGTCAGGTCGTCGGCATCACCTCGGCGAAGCTGTCCGGCAACGCCTTCGGCAGCGCGACCGTTGAGGGCATGGGCTTCGCTATCCCGATCAACACCGCGAAGGACATCGTAGACGAGATCATCAAGAACGGCTACGTTTCCGGCCGTCCGTCCATCGGCATCACCGGCCGCAATGTCTCCTCCCAGGACGGCAGCATCTCGGGCGTACAGGTCTACTCGATCGACTCCCGCGCCAAGGCGGCTTCCGAGGGTCTGAAGGTCGGCGACGTCATCACTGCAGTTAACGGCACCCCGACCCCGACCATGGACGAGGTAAACACCGTCAAGGCCGACAAGAAGGCCGGCGACAAGCTGACGCTTTCGGTTTACCGCATCTCCGAGGACAAGACCATCAACCTCACCATCACCCTGACCGATGCGCACGACCTTGAGGGCGACGACCCGGCGGCGGCAACCCAGCAGCAGACCCAGCAGAACCAGAATGACAATTCCGGCAGCGGCTACGGCAATGGCTACGGCAATGGCTACGGCAGCTTCGGCGGCGGCTATTCCTCCCCGTTCTCCTACTTCGGCTGGTAAAACAATAAGATAACAGCAAAACAAAAGGCTCTGTCGATTATCCGGCAGGGCCTTTTCTGTGATTGTATTCGATTATATCGCCCTACGGTTGGGCGATACATATGCAGAAAGGCTCCGCCGTTCATTTTCGGCAGAGCCTTTCGTTTTATCACGTTATCGCTTTATATCTTCGCGAGCGGCAGGGTAAACTCAAATTCGGTTTCGCCGCCGTCCGAACGGACGGAAATCTCGCCGCCATGGAGATTGATGATGTTCTTTACGATGTACAGACCGAGGCCCGCGCCGGTTTTATCCATCGAGCGCGAGCGGTCCGCCTTGTAGAAACGGTCGAACACGTGCGGCAGGTCCTCCGCGGAGATGCCCGTGCCGGTGTTCGAGATGGAGAACGCGCAGAAATCGCCCTCGGGGTGCGCCTTGAGGGTCAGCCTGCCGCCCTCGTCGATGAACTTCACCGCGTTGTCCACGAGGTTGTACACCGCGCGGTACAGGTGGTCGCGGTCGCCCATGACGATCAGCCGGTCATCAAGCTCGCACTCGACTTCGAGCTTCTTCTTTTCGATTTTCTGCTCGAAGGAGAGAATGATCTGGCTCGTCATGGCCGAAAAATCGAACGGCGCGGGGCTGAGCAGCAGCTCGCCCGACTGGATCTTCGCCGCGTCGAGCATTCGGTTGACCATGCGGGACAGGCGGCGCGTTTCCTCCGCGATGATGTGCAGGTACTTGTCGCGCTGGTCCTCGGGGATGGTGCCGTCGATCATGCCGTCCACAAAGCCGCCGATGGTCGTCATCGGGGTCTTGAACTCGTGGCTGACGTTGGAGATAAAGCCGCGCGTCAGCTCTTCGAGCTGGTCGAGGTCGCGCGCCATGTTGTTGAACGAAACCGCAAGCTCGTCTATCTCGTAGCAGCGGTTGTCCTCGGGCACGCGCACATCAAAGTTGCCGGAGGCAAATTCCTTCGCCGCCGCTGCGATGTTCTTGATGGGGCGCGTGATGTGCTGGGACAGGATAAACGAGATGATGAGCATGACAGCAAGCGTCGCGAGCAGAATGAGCACGAGCGTCTGGGTCGAGTGGCGCACAACGCCTGCGGTCGCCGGGTCCTGGCAGGACACGAAAATAAGCGCCGCCACGCTGCCCTCGCTGTCGCGCACGCAGCTGCCGACCGTGTAGCTCGTGGCCTCGGTCAGCACGCCGACCGAACCGACCGCCGCATAACTGCCGTTTTTCGTAACGTCCTCGACGATCTCTCTCGGCACATGGTAGCCGCTGATGGTGTAGGACGCGCCGTTCGGCTGCGCCGCCATCTGCACGTCGCCCTTATCGTCCGTGACGAGCACGGTAAGCTCGTCCTCCTTGGCGATGCGCGCGATCGAGAGCATATACAGCTCACGGATAACGTCCGAGTCCGTGCCCTGCATGAGCTTGCTCTGCTCGGCGAGGCTCTGCACCGTGGTGCGCAGCTCGGCCTGCTTGGCGCGGAGCGCATAGCTGCTCATCTGGTAATAGAATACGCCGCCCGCAAGCGCGAACGCAGCCACGATGAGGATAAAGTGTGAAAGGTATTCCTTGAAGAAAAAACTACGTCTTCTCATCAGTTACTCCTTGGTCTCGAACTTGTAGCCGACGCCCCAGACCGTTTTTACCTCCCACTTGTCGGAAACGCCCTCGAGCTTTTCACGCAGACGTTTGACATGGACATCGACCGTGCGGGTGTCACCGAAGTAGTCGAAGCCCCATACCTCGTCGAGCAGCTGGGCGCGGGTGAACACACGGTTGGGATTGGACGCGAGGAAATAGAGCAGCTCGATTTCCTTCGGCGGCGCATCCACGCGCTTGCCCTTGATAACAAGGTCATACGCCTGCTTGTCGATAACGAGATTGTCGAAGGTCAGCTTCTCGGGTGCGTCGTC
>UQVU01000022.1 GCA_900544475.1 uncultured Butyricicoccus sp. | reverse complement strand
ATAGGAAACCACGTCTTTAGTGGTGTCCTGTACCCCCTCTTGCACTGCCCGGCTGCCGCCCGGCAGCATCTCTCCCGTCGCACGCCGCCGCGTGCGCTCCCCCGTCCCCGGGATTGGGGACATCTCCCGCCTCCTGCGTCTGCGCCGCAGGAACGGCGGAACGTTCGCGCTCTCCCTCAGAGGGAGTTTTTCGCCTGCTCCCGCGGAGGGAGCGTTTTTTACAGCACGTAAACCTGCGTGGTCTCGTAGACCTCGTAGACCTTCTTGAGCGACGCCATCTCGGTGCCGGCGAGGCGTGCGCACGCACGCGCGGTCGCAACCGCGTAACGCGCCATCTCGTCGAACTTCAGACCCGACTGCATCGAGTTCGCAATCGCGCCGACCATCGCGTCGCCGGTGCCTACCGCGCCCTCATCGTAAACCTTCGGGTTGGTGTTGACGTAAAGCGCCTCCGGCTCGTCCTTGGACACCAGAACCGCGCCCTCCTGGCTCATCGAAACGCACACCGCGCGTGCGCCCATGTCGAGCATCTTGCGTGCGGAATGCACCACGACCTCCGGGTCGGCGGACGGCTTATCGCCCACAGCCTCGGCCAACTCGAAAATGTTCGGCTTGACGAAATCCGGCTCGCACTGGAGCGCTTCGAGCAGCAGGTCGCCCTGCGCATCGATGATCAGCTTGCAGCCGTGGCGCTTGATGGTGCGGCACAGCTTGCGGTAGTTCTTGAGCGGGAAGTCCGGCGGTGTCGAACCCGCCAGAACGAAAATATTTCCCTCATCGAGGTAGTTCTCTATGCGGTCGATCAGGCGCAGGAAATCCGCGTCGTCCAGCTTGCTGCCCGGCTCGTTGACCTCGGTATGGCATCCCTGCGCATCAATGATCTGCGTGTTGACACGCAGCTGGCCTGCCACATCGACAAAGTCATGGTGAATGTCGGCTGCCGTCAGCATATCCTTCATGAAGCGGCCGTTCGTGCCGGCGGTGAAGCCGAGCGCGATGCTGTTGCCGCCGAGCGCCTTGACAGCGCGGGATACATTGATACCCTTGCCGCCCGGCTCAAGGTGACTCGACGTCGAACGGTTCAGCTTGCCGACCACAAGCGGGTGCTCGATGCGCAGCGTGCGGTCGAGCGCAGCGTTAAGCGTAATCGTGATAATCATGGGAACGCCCTCCTGAAAACTCTTTTCATTACAAAGACTGCCGCAGGCTCTCCCTGCCGCGGCGTCTGAAATCTCTCTTCTTACTATTTTACAAAATCCAGAGAATAAAGTAAACTCTTTTTCCGAAGTTTTAGCGTAAATTCAACATTTTGCCGAAAATCATCTAAATTCCGCCGATTACTTGTGATACTTGCCGCCTGCGGCGATATTGAGTGCGCGGTAGACCTGCTCGAGCACCATCACGCGGGCGAGGTGATGCGGGAAGGTCATGGGCGACATGGACAGCCGCAGCGCGGCCTTCTGCTTGATTTTCTCAGACAGGCCGCACGAGCCGCCGATGAGCAGGCAGATTCTGCTCGTTCCCGAAACGGTGAGCCGCGAAAAATAGTCCGCGAGCTGCTCGGACGACATCGGCTTTCCCTCGACGCACATCGCGATGACCGCCGCCCCCGGCCAGATCTTGCTCTCGATGAGCGCCGCCTCGCGGTCGAGCGCCTGCGTGATTTCTCCCTCGGAGGGCGTCTGCGGAAGCCGCTGCTCGGGCAGCTCGATGATTTCGAGCTTGCAGTAGCCGCTGAGCCGCTTCTCGTATTCCTTGACGGCCTGCGCCCAGAACTTTTCTCCGAGCTTGCCGACGCAGATCAGCCGGACACCAAGCATACCGTTTCCTCCTCCGTGAGCACGACTGGCGCCTCCATGCAGTCGCGCGGCGCGACGCAGACCGTGCAGTGTTCTCTGCCGTGCAGGACGTTCTTCGTCTGCTGAAGCGCGAGCGCCGGCATATTGTTTTTCTCGCTCAGATGGGCGAGAATGAGCCGTTTCGTGCCGCTGTCGGCGAGCGCGGCCGCGAAAACCGCGCAGTCCGGGTTGGACAGATGGCCGTTCGGCCCGGCGACGCGCTGCTTGAGCGCATAGGGGTACGGCCCGGCCTGAAGCATATACGGGTCGTGGTTGCTCTCGAGCACCACGGTTTCGCAGCCGCGCAGCAGCGCCGCCGCCGACTGGGGCACGAAGCCGAGGTCGGTCGCGAAACCGAATCGGTAGCCGTCGTTTTCGAGGATGTAGCCGACGCTGTCCGCCGCGTCATGCGGCGTCGCAAACGAGCGCACGCTGATGTCCCCCACGGAAAACGCCTCGCCGCTCTCGAACGCGGTCAGCCGTCCCTCAAAGGCCGCCTCCTTGGCGCACAGTGCGGAAACCGTGCCGCAGGACGCAAAAACCGGCACTTCGGTCTTTTTCACGAACATCGCAAGGCCCTTTACGTGGTCGATGTGCTCGTGCGTGATAACGAGCGCGTCCAGCTCGCCCGGCGTCATGCCGAACGTTTTGAGCGCGGCGGTCAGCCGGCGCAGCGACACGCCGACGTCAATCAGTATCGCCGTGCCGCCCGAAACGTACAGACCGCAGTTTCCGGTCGAACCGCTCGCGATGCTGTAATAAAAATGCTCTGCCATGGAACTCCTTTCTGTATTCTGCTGCTTTTGCTGCAAAAAAGGCGAAAGGTTCCCCCTCCGCCTCTTCATAAGTATCTCTGACTGTACGTACAGTCCGTTAAACTGCGCCGGGCAAATCCCTGTCTGCCGCGCGGCAGCGCGCATAAAATAGAATTTGCGGAGCAAATTCATAAAAACCGGGGGCGTGTACCTCGGTTTTTATCCTCTGAGAGGGAGAAAGTTTCCGCATGGGAACTTTCGGACGTCCGTGTTCTGCGGCGGCAACGCGCCGTCAGAACACATTTTGTCGGCGAAACCGTGGTTTCGCGACAGGATTTATGCTCTGTTGCTGTTCTCCGTGCTGTCCGGGATTTCGCTGCGGTACATATCCGCGCCGAGCGCTACGAACTTCTCAACGAGGGTTTCATAGCCGCGCTCGATGTTCTGCACCTGCTCGACCTCGGTCACGCCCTTGGCGGCGAGGCCCGCGATAACCATAGCGGCGCCCGCACGCAGGTCGTGTGCACGGACCGGTGCGCCGGTGAACTCCTTGACGCCCTCGACGACAGCGATCTTGCCGTCAACGTGGATGTTCGCGCCCATGCGGGTCAGCTCCTCGGTGTAGCGGTAGCGGCTGTCCCATACGCCCTCGGTGACGATGCTCGTGCCCTCTGCGAGGCAGAGCGCGGTCGTCATCTGCGGCTGCATATCGGTCGGGAAGCCCGGATACGGCATGGTCTTGATGTTGGTCTTGGTGAGCGTGCCCTCGCGGCGGACGAGCACCGCATCGTCAAACTCGGTGACCTCGACGCTCATCTCCTTGAGCTTTGCGGTGATGCACTCGAGGTGCTTCGGAATGACGTTCTTGACGAGAACCGCGCCGCCGCAGGCCGCGACCGCCGCCATGAACGTGCCGGCCTCGATCTGGTCCGGAATGATGGAGTAGCTGCCGCCGTGCAGGCTCTCCACGCCGCGAATTTTGATAACGTCCGTGCCCGCGCCCTTGACGTCCGCGCCGAGCGCGTTCAGGAAGTTCGCAAGATCGACGATATGCGGCTCCTTTGCGCAGTTTTCGAGCACGGTCTGACCCTTCGCGAGAACTGCTGCGAGCATGATGTTCATGGTCGCGCCGACCGAAACGACGTCAAAATAGATATGTGCGCCATGCAGGCCTTCTTCCGGCGCTTCCGCGCGGATATAGCCGCCCTTGGGCAGCGTCACCTTCGCGCCGAGCGCCTCGAAGCCCTTGATGTGCTGGTCGATCGGGCGGACGCCGCCGAAGTTGCAGCCGCCGGGCATCGCTACCTCGGCGAAGCCGTACTTGCCGAGCAGCACGCCGAGCAGATAATAGGAAGCGCGCAGCTTGCGCTCCAGCTCGTGCGGCTTGAGGGACGGGCGCTGGGTATTCTGGATTTCCACGGTGGTGGAATTGATAAGACGGATCTGAGCGCCCAGCTCGCGCATGATCTCCATCTGAAGCGTTACATCGATGATTTTCGGTACATTCTCGATGCGGACCGGGCCGTCCGCGAGCAGAGCCGCCGGTACAATCGCGACCGCAGCATTCTTCGCGCCCGAAATCGTTACTTCACCGTTCAGCGTCTTGCCGCCGTTGATTACATATTTGGTCAAAGTCAACCTACTCCTCACTGTACTGTCCCGCACCGGCGCGGGCATTTTTCTGGCATCCCATTTTATGAAAGCGGACGGCTCTCCGTTCGTCCGCGCAGTTTCAATCTTCCGCGCATCAGGCGGAAAAATTTTCCGGTGTGCACAAAAAAGCGCACAGCCGCAAAATATCACTCATACATTGTATCACAATTTTGAATAAAAGAAAGTTTTTTTTCGCTTTTCCGGCCCGGTTTACAGTTTTTTGTCACAATTAACAAATCAGGCCGTGAAAATGCACGGCGATTGCCACGCTCTCCGCCAAAGGGTACGCCCGTGAAGGCGGTTTTCCGTCAGGTGACCACGGTTTTCTTATCGCCGTCCACGAGATACTGCGTTCTGTCCGTCACGATTTTCCATGTCGGTATAAGCTGCATACGCCGGCTGCTGTCCATCTGCATCCGGTAGCCTGCCGTCATGGAAAGCACGGTTTCGCCCTTCTGGAGCGAGGAGGCGAACTGAAGCAGCGCATCCGCCGCGCGGCACTCCACGCCGCGTCCCGTGACCGTAGTATAGGGCGTGCCAAAGCTCCACGTGCCGGAAACCGTCACCGTGCCGTCCTCGTTCATCGTCAGCGTCAGCTCGCGGTTGTGCACCGGCCGGCCGGCGACCGGGGCGGTCTGCGTGACCGTCAGACCCATGACGGAAACCGTCGCGCCCTCGGCGGAAAGTCCCCACTCGGACAGGCACTTGCGTGCGGTGCGGACCGCGTCCGCCTCGCTCTCCGGGGTTTCCCCGATCATCGGACACACGCCGTTCACGCGGCCGTCCGCGTACCACGTCACCGTGCCGTCCGCGCTGCTGAAGCGCACCGTGCCGTCCTCTGTCTCGCTGCGCTCCATATCCGCGCCCAGCATGACCGAGGCGGTGTTTTCCTCGTCCGAACGGCTCCGGTCGAGGCTCAGCTCGGGCAGGAACACATCGTCCGGGAGTCTGAAGTCCTCCGAAAGCGCCGAGCCGTAGCCGCTCACCAGCGTGCGCAGGTCGGCGTCCAGTCCGGCCGAACGGCTGTAATTCTGCCATATCTTGAAGCCGAGATTGCCCAGAAGGAACAGATTGACCACAAGAAGTATGCCGATGAGCACATTTTTTACTTTATCCCACTGCAAGCGCTCTCACCTCCGTTTACCCGGCCTGACCGGGCTTCATGTAGAACCGCGCCGGGGCGTAAACGCCGTTTTCCGTGCGGTATGCCGCCATCATGCTGCGCTCATCGGGCGAAGCGGCGGCCGCCGCCTGCTCTGCCGGGAGGAGCGTCCGGCTCTCCCCTGTCGCGGCGAAGCGCTGCAAGTTGACGGTCGCAGCCCGCAGCACGCCGCCCTCAAAGGTGAACGACGCGAAATCCGTGCTTTCGAGCACGGGAACGCCGCCGTAAAGCTGCAAAAACACGAGCGTCGTGCGGCTGCCGTCCTTCCGGACCGCGTAAAGCGAGGCGTGCGTGTCGGTCTGCGCCGCGCGGAGCACGGTGTCGAGCAGGGTGCGTGCGCAGTCGATCTGCGCGTCGATTGCTGCCGCGCCCGTGACCTCGCCGCTCTCGTAGGCCGTGACCGTGCTCTGGTCGCCGGTCGTTGTGTACTGCATTCGGCCGGTTTTCGCCAGCCGCAGCGTAGACGCATCGTCCACGAACACGCGCACCGCGTCGCTCTGGTCGCTGTAAAAATCCGTGTAGGCGGAAAGGCCGAACGCCCCGAGCAGGCTCGCGAGTCCCGTGCCGCCCTGCGCATCGAACAGGTCGAGCGCCTCGGTCTTAAGCAGCGGCAGCGTCAGGTTTTCGTTTGCAAACAGCAGCGTTTCGGGGTAAACGTTGCCGCCCGCCCCCGCAAACGTGCAGTCCAGTCCGTGAAAGTCCTCGAGTGCGCGGTCGAACGCGCCCCGGTCGGCCTCCGCATGGGAGCGGTAGAGCGTCCCCTCGGGCGTCCGCACAAAAAGCTCGCCGCTGTCCGCGCTGTAAAACAGCGTTTCCACGCTGATGTTGTCGTTTTTGAGCGTGCCGCCCATCCAGCCGGAAACCACACTGAACGGAATCGCGCCATGATAGCGCAGCAGCACCGTCCGCTCAGCGATGAGCGCGTCCGCGAGCGTCTGCTCGTCGGTTTCTTCGAGCGCGCCGCCCGAAAGCGCCTGTGTCCAGATGGCGCGCACCGCCGCAAGCGAGGTGTCCATGTCGGTCACGTTGTACTGCACGCCCACGAGCTTTCCCTCCGCGCCGAGCGCCAGCTGCGCCGGGGAGGCGGCGGAAACGCCGGACGAACGGATCTCGTAGCCGGCCGCCCCGCCAAACAGGCGGTCATGCGCACGCCGCAGCAGGGTGTCCGAGTCGAGCGAGGCCGCCGAAACGCCGGCGAGCCAGTTCGCCGCGCACAGCACGGCCATCAGCACGACAAGCACGATGAGCGAGATATTTTTGGCGGTATTCCGCGCCGAACGCTCCGCGCCTCTCATGCCTTGTCCTCCTTCCCGCTCGGGGCAAGGTCGGTCGGCAGCGTGATGTGCACGGTCGTGCCCTTTCCGTATTCGCTTTCGAGCTCGATGTGACCGCCGTGCTGCTCGACGATCTCCTTCGCGATGGCAAGGCCCAGACCCGTACCGCCCGCGGCGCGGGAGCGTGCCTTGTCCACGCGGTAAAAGCGCTCAAACAGGCGCGGCACGTCCTCCGCCGGAATGCCGATGCCGTCATCCTGCACGGTAATGCGCACCGTGCTTTTCTCGCCCCGGCACGCCGCCAGACGGATATGTCCGCCCGAGGGCGTATACTTGACCGCGTTCGACAGGATATTCACCACAACCTGCTCGATGCGTTCGCGGTCGCCCGTGATTTCGGGCAGGCTGTCCGGCGCATCGACCGTCATTTCGTGGCCGCTGTCCTCGGCGGTGAACTTCATCGCGTCCGCGACCTTGTGCAGCAGCGCCGACAGCGAAAAGCGCTGCATTCGCAGCTCCATGCGGCCGTAGTCCAGCTTGGAAAGCGTCAGCAGGTCGGTCACGATACGCGCCATGCGCTCGCTCTCGCTCGAAATGACGCCGAGGAACTGCTTTTCGGTGTCGAGCGGAATGTCGCCCGCCGCGTCGAGAAGCGTTTCGGTGTACGAGCGGATGTTGGTCAGCGGGGTACGCAGCTCATGCGAAACGTTCGCCACAAACTCGCGCCGCGCGTCGTCCAGACGGCGCTGCTCGGTGATATCGTGCAGCACAGCGATCACGCCGCCCTTGCCGTCGAGTGCGCCATAGGGCGCGAGCGTCACGGAAAGCACCCGGCCGCGCCGCGTGATCTCGCTCGTCAGGAACGAGCGCATGGCGGTTTCGTCCGAGCCGACCATTTCGAGGTCTGCGAACATCTCATCAAAGGTGAGGTTGTCCTGCATCCGCACGCCGAGCAGGCTTTCAGTCGCCGGGTTCATGTGAATGAGCCGTCCGTCGGTCGTGAACGCCGCCACGCCGTCGGTCATGTGCAGAAAGAGCGTGTTCAGCTTGTCGCGCTCGCCCTGCACCTCGCCGACCGTGGCCTTGAGCCGCCGCGCCATGTAGTTGAACGAGCGCGTCAGCTCGCCGATCTCGTCCGAGGACTGCACGCCGAGGTCCTGGTCGAAGTTGCCCTCCGCGATGGACCGCGCGCCCTCGGTGATGCGCTCGATCGGGGTCGTAATGGTCTTGGACAGCAGGAAGGACAGCAATATCGCCGCGAGCAGACCGAACATCATCGCCTGCATGACGATCTGGAAAAAGCGCCACGACAGGTCGGAAATCTCGCGCTTGTCGTCCGCGATATAGACGATATAGTCCACCTTGCCGTCACCGTCGTGGTCGAGCGGCACCGCAATGTCCATCACACTGTCCGAAACCGCCGAGCGCGAGCCGGTGTCGCCCGCCATCGCCGCGATGATGTTGCGCGTGCGTGCAACGGTCAGGTTGGGGTTCGAGCCGTCCACAAAGCGGCCCTCGCCGTCCAGAATGTAATAGTTGCGGTAGTCGTCGATGCCCAGACGGCTGCGGTGCGCGTCTATGATAGTCTTGAGTCCGTCCGTACCGGGTTCCGCCGCCGCCTCCTGCATGGAGCGGATGGTATCGGTCGTAAAGACGCTCTGCATCTGGTCATAAAAGCTGTCGATGTAGAACGTGCTGACGCTGTTGATGAGAAAGGTGCCGACAACGGCCATGACCGAAACGATCATGAGCACAAGTATCAGCACGAGCTTCATATGCAGGGAACGAAACAAAATGACACCCCCGTGGGATTAAAATCTGTCTGCCGGCAAAGCAGCATTTCTGTCTGTATCTCCATACGGTTTCGAGCGAGAAAACTCAGCTTTCCGCGAAATAGTAGCCCATGCCGCGCTTGGTGATGATGTGCTTGGGGCTTGCGGGCTCGTCCTCGACCTTTTCGCGCAGGCGGCGTATCGCCACATCGACCGCACGCAGGTCGCCGTAGTAGTCGTAGCCCCAGACCTGCTCCATCAGCTCCTCGCGCGAGAACACCCGTCCGGGCGAGGCCGACAGGAAGCAGAGAATATCGAACTCACGCGCCGAAAGCTCAAGCGCCCGTCCGTTCTTGTAGACCATGCCGCTCGAACGCGAGATGCGCAGACCGTCGTCCGCCTCGGGCTGCGGCTTTTCGTGCAGCTCGGCCGGAACCGTGCGGCGCATATTCGCCTTGACGCGGGCCATCAGCTCGCGCATGGAAAACGGCTTTGTGATATAGTCGTCCGCGCCGAGTTCGAGGCCCATGACCTTGTCCGCCTCCTCCTCGCGGGCGGTCAGCATGATGATGGGCACGTCGCTCTGCTCGCGCACACGGCGGCAGACCTCGAAGCCGTCCATTTCGGGCAGCATGACGTCGAGCAGAATGAGGTCGGGCGACTCGGAGAGTGCGCAGCGGAGTCCTTCCGCGCCGTCATACGCCGCCAGTGTATCGTAGCCTTCGCGCTGGAGATTGAACACCAGAATGTCCGCAATGGCCTTTTCGTCCTCGACCACGAGGATTTTTTTCTTATCCATAGTGAACCCCTTTCGGAGAGTGGAGAGTTTCAAGCAGAGAGTGAAGAGTGGAGAGTTCAGAGTGGAGTTTCGGGTGCTCTTCACTCTGCACTCTTTTATTGCTCTTCGCTCTTTTTCGTTCTTCTCTCTCAGAACAGATTTTTCATTCTCGCGCGGTACATCGCGGCGATGGTTTTGCCGTCGCGGATCTTATCCTCCTCGATGAGGCGTTCAACTTCCGCAATCGGCAGACGCACGGTTTCGACAAACTCATCTTCGTCCGGCTGCTTTTCGCCCTCGGTAAGGTCGAGCGCCGCGAACAGATACGTTACCTCGGTCAGAAAGCCGGGGGACGGATACATGGCGCCGAGCGGCACGATGCGGCCCGCCGTGCAGCCGGTTTCCTCCTTCAGCTCGCGCACGCCGCATTCCTCGGCGTCCTCCGGCCCGTGGTCCATCTTGCCGGCCGGCATTTCGAGCAGCTCGGTGTCGAAGGCATAGCGGAACTGGCGCACGAGGATGATGTTGCCGTCCCGGTCGATGGGCAGCACGCCCACGCCGCCTACATGCTCGCAGATCTCGCGCGGCGCGGTCTTTCCGTTCGGCAGACGCACCTCGTCCACCCGCGCCGTCATGATCTTTCCCTTAAAGAAATATTCGCCAGAAAGTCTGGTTTCTTTCATATCCATGGTTATTCTCTCCTTATTTTGCGCTATTCCGCGCTGCCGAAGCATCGAAGCAGATACGCCGTTTCCGCCGGAACGGCAAGCTCGATACCGTTTGCGCCCGCGCAGTCGAACTCCGTATTCGTCAGCAGGTCGAGCGCATACAGCGCGTTCACGTTCGTTTTTACTTCCTGTCTGCTGCGGTTGACGAGCACCACGAGACGCGAGTGCTCGGTCGTGCGCTCATAGCGCAGCAGCGCATCGTTTTCGCCCGTGTCAAAGCGCAGCTCGCCGTGCGCCAGCGTGTCGCTGTCCGCGTGGATTTCGCACAGGCGGCGGTAGAACGCCAGAATTTCTCTGTCCTCCGCGCCCCACGGGTAGGTGCGGCGGTTGAACGGGTCCTCGAAGCCCTGCCGGCCGGCCTCATCGCCGTAGTAGATGGTCGGGGAGCCGGGCATGGTGAACTGAATGACGGCGGCAAGCCGCAGGCGGCGTTTCGCGGAATCGAGCCGCTCGGGCGGCAGGGTGTAGTGCGCCCGCTCGTCGCGGTTCATCTTCCATTCCGCACTCGAAACGCCGAGGATGGTCAGCGCACGCGCGGTGTCGTGCGTGCCGATAATGTTCATCAGGTTATAGAACACCGCGCGCGGATAGTTCTCACGCAGGGTTTCCATGGTTTCCGCGAAATGCTCCGCCGTGCCGCCGTTCAGATAGGCGAGAATGGCGTCGCGCAGCGGATAGTTCATCACGCTGTCCAGCTCTCCGCCTCCGAAATAGCGGCGGCGCTCGGAATAGGCGATCTTGTTGGAGGCATCCTCCCAGACCTCGCCGATGACGAGAGCGTCCGGTTTTTCCTGTTTTGCGGCGGCGTTCAGTCCGGCGATAAAATCGTCGGGCAGCTCGTCTGCGACATCCAGCCGCCAGCCGGACGCGCCGAGCCGCAGCCACCGCCGCACCACGCTGTCCGCGTCGCGGAAGATATAGTTCTGGTAGTCCTCGTTGTGCTCGTTGACCTGCGGCAGGGTGTAGATGCCCCACCACGAGCCGTATTTGTCCGGCCACTCGGAAAAATCGAACCACGGGTAATACGGCGAGTCCTTGGACTGATGTGCGCCGAGGGAGTCATAGCGGCCGTGGCCGTTGAAGTAGCGGCTGTCGTAGCCGGTGTGGTTGAAAACGCCATCCAGAACCACGCGCATTCCGCGCTTTTTCGCCTGCTCACACAGCGTTTTGAAGTCCTCCTCGCTTCCGAGCAGCGGGTCGATGCGCTTGTAGTCGCCGGTGTCGTAGCGGTGGTTGGAGTACGCCTGAAAAATCGGGTTGAAGTAGATGGTCTGCACGTGCAGGCTTTCGAGGTAGTCGAGCTTTTCCATGACGCCGCGCAGCGTGCCGCCGAAAAAGTCGTTATTCAGGATCTCTCCGTGCTCATCCGGGCGGTAAACCGGCAGGTCGTCCCAGTTTTCGTGCAGCACGCGCGGCGCGATGCCCTCGCCCTCCGGCTGCACGGGTTCGCGGTCGCGGCAGAAGCGGTCGGGGAAAATATTATAGGTGATGCCCTCGCCGAACCAGCGCGGCGGCTGATACGCCGGGTCGTAGACCGTCAGCTGATAGCGGTCGCCCATGCTGTCGAGCACCTCGCTGCGTCCGCCGTAGCCGCGTGCGCAGAAGCGCGGGCCGTCCGCCGTGTCGAAGGTGAACCAGTACCAGTACAGTCCGGAATGCGGCGGCGTGAAGCTCGCGCAGTAGCGGTCCCGCGCCCCGACGAGGCCGAACCACCGCATCGGATACGCGGCGGCCTGCTGTCCGTCCTCCTCGACCCACAGCGTCAGTCGCGAAACGCTGTGTTCGCGGCGCGGATAGACGGTAAATTCGACCGGCTCACCCGCAGGCGATGCGCCGTACGGCTTCTTGCACGCAAGCGAGCGCGAATGAAACATACATTCCGGAATGTGATTCACGAGTTTTCCCCCTGCCCTTTATCGGCTTTCCGCCGACAGTGATACATTATTATTATATCACAGCTTGCGTTTGTTGTGAAGAATTTGCACAGAAGCAAAAAAAGACCGCTCCCCCATGCAAAGAGGAACGGTCTTCTTCTATCAGCAGCGTTACTGTCTGAATTACCGGCTGCCGCGCGGCAGCGCGCATTAAATAGAATTTGCTCTGCAAATTCCAGAAAACCGGGGGCGTGTACCTCGGTTTTCTGACTTTAAGAGGGAGAAAGTTTCCGAATGGGAACTTTCGGACGTCCGTGTTCTGCCAGAGCAGAACACAACTTGTCGGCAAAACGAAGTTTTGCGACAGTTATCCCTCGATAGCAGTATAGTCATCCGGAACGGTGATGCCGAGCTTCTCGCAGTTTGCCTTGTTGTACATCTTGGTGAAGTTCGGAGCGGACTGAACTTCCATGTCGCCCGGGTTTGCGCCCTTGACCAGGATCTCATATGCCATCTCGCCGGTAGCCTCGCCCAGCTCGTGGTAGTCGATGGACAGAGTTGCAACGCCGCAGCCGTTGCAGATGCCCTGCTCGCCCGCGATTACCGGGATACCTGCCGGGATAACAACATTTGCGATTGCCTCGGTGCAGGAAGCGGCGGTGTTATCGGTCGGAACATAGATAACGTCGCTGCCGGAAGCGGCCTTCTGGGTAACAGACGCAACGTCGTTCGAGTCAGTGAACGCGAACTCGGTGCAGGTGTAGCCCAGCTTCTCAAGCATCGGCTTGATGGTGTCGATCTGGTACTTGGAGTTCGGCTCAGCCGAGCAGTACAGCAGACCTACGTTCTTCGCGTCCGGGAACAGCTCCTTGAGCATATCGGCCTGACCGTCGAGCGGTGCGAGGTCGGTGGTGCCGGAGATGTTGGTGCCGGTCTTGCCGGTCCAGTCGGAAATGCCGAGTGCGGTGCCGTAGTCGGTAACAGAGGTGCCGAGGATCGGAATATCAGAGGTAGCCGCCTGCGCTGCCTGAAGCGCTGCGGTCGCGTTTGCCATGATGAGGTCATCGTTCGCGGAAACAAAGCCGTTTACGATGGTCGAGCAGTTCGCAGACTCGCCGGAAGCGTTCTGGAGGTCGAACTTGACCTCGCCGCCGTCCGCCTCGACCAGCTCGGTCAGCTTGTCCTGGAAGCCCTGCGTTGCCGCGTCGAGCGCCTCGTGCTGAACCAGCTGCACGATACCGACCTTGTAGCTGCCGACCGAAGCGCCATCGCCGCCGGAAGCCGCATTGCTGTCATCGCTGCCGGAAGCGCTGCTGCTGCCGCCGCAGGCCGTCATCGTCAGTGCCATAGCGCCTGCCATCAGCGCCGCGAGTAATCTCTTCTTCATAGAAAACCCTTCTTTTCTAACATTTTTCGCATATCGCGTGTGTGCACACGGCCGCAGCCGTCTGTCACTTTTACATTTTATCAGTTAAAAGCGCTGCGGTCAAGAGCCGATGCCGCTTTTTTTGAAAAACTTTCCCGCGCCGCCCGCTGTTAAATTGTAAATAAAGTGTAAGCATTGCCCATTTTCAGTTGACCTTCCCTGCCGTTCATCGTACAATGTAGACAAGAGAGTATGGGTCTGTCCTTGCAGGCCATCACATAAACGGGCGGCTCCGCGCCGCTGTGAGGTAACGCATATGAACGTATCCTTTTTTCTCAAGCCAAAGGCCGAAGTGGTCTATGTTTACGATACCGACACGGTCAGCTGTGCGCTGAAACGCATGGCGGAAAGCGGCTTTACCGCCGTTCCGGTCATCACCCAGAAGGGCCGCTATGTCGGCACCATCACCGAGGGCGATTTTCTCCGTCTGCTTCTGGAGCACCCGCTCGAGCAGGCCGAGAATATGCCGCTCTCCGAGGTCAATCGCCGCGTGCATCACCGCTCCTGCGCGATCGATGCGCACATGGAGGACCTTGTCGAGCTGGTGAGCGACCAGAATTTCGTTCCGGTCATGGACGGCCGCGGCACGCTCTGCGGCATCGTCACGCGGCGCGACGTTATCCGCCAGCTTTCCGAAAGCTACAAGCAGGTATCGGAACAGCTCAAGCAGACCGAGAAAAAGCACTGATTTTACAGAAAAACAGGGGGAATACATATGGGCAGATCAGGTGGCGGCGGCGGCGGTTTCTCCGGCGGGGGCGGCGGCTTTTCGGGCGGCGGACGCTCGTCCGGCGGTTTTTCCGGCGGAAGCCACAGCGGCGGACGAAGCGGCGGCGGTAATTTCGGCGGCGGCAGACCGGGCGGCTGGGGCGCACCCCCACCTCCCCCGCGCAGGCCCTACCGCACCGGCCCCATCATCATCGACAACTCGCGCCGTTACTACGGCGGCGGCGGAAACGGCGGCGGAAACGGAAACGGGCAGAACAACAGCGGCGGCTCGGGCTGCGGCACGACGCTCGTCATTCTCGTTCTCGTGGTGCTGCTGTTCTGCGGCATTGGATTTTTCTTCTCGGGCGGCTCCGGCGGCAGTATCACGGCCTCCACGGTCGCGCGTGAAGCGCTTCCGGCGAACGCTGTGACGGAAACCGGCTACTACACGGACGCCGACGGCGACTGGATCCACAACGAAAGCGAGCTTGTCAGCGGACTCAAACAGTTCTACCGTGAAACCGGCGTGCAGCCATATGTCTACATCCTGCCGAACGGCGAAAGCACCTCGGTTCCCGACCTTAAGAGCCGCGCCGAAGCGCTCTATCCGCAGCTGTTTACCGATGAAGCGCATTTCCTGCTCGTGTTCTGCGACGACGGACGCGGCGGCTACAACTGCGGCTATACGGTCGGCTCGCAGGCCAAAACCGTGATGGACAACGAGGCGGTCAGCATCCTCGCGGACTACCTCGACCGCTACTACAACGACAGTTCGGTCAGCGAAGAGGAGATTTTCTCGAACGCCTTCGCGAAAACAGCCAAGCGCATCATGACGACAACCAAATCGCCCGTGGTTCCCATCGCGGTCAGCTTCGCGGCGATCGTTGTTATCGCGCTCATCATCTTTGCCGTCCAGAAGCGCCGCGAGGCCAAGGAGCGCCAGCGGCAGGCGGACGAAAAGATGTGGAGCACCCCGCTCGAGAGCTTCGGCACCGATGAAGCCGCCGAGCGCGCGAAAAAGTACGAAAACACCGACACACATAAATAACGGAAAGGAACGATTAACATGAGTATTCTCGAACGTTTCTCCACGATCATCAAGGCGAACATCAACGACCTGCTTGACCGAGCGGAGGACCCGGCGAAAATGATGGACCAGTATATGCGCCAGCTGATGAGCGACCTCGCGGACGTCAAGCGCGAAACCGCCGCTGTCATGGCAGAGGAAAGCCGCATTCAGCGTCAGCTTGACGAAAAGCGTCAGGAAAGCGCGAAAAACGCCGACCTCGCCCGCCGTGCGCTTCAGCTGAGCAACGAGGACGACGCGCGCGTATTCCTTGCGAAGAAGCAGGAAATCGACGGGCGCATCGAAGAGCTGGAAAAACTGCTCGCGACCGCGCACGAGAACACCATGCGGATGCGTCAGGTGCACGATAAGCTGGTTTCCGATGCGGAAACGCTGCGTCAGCGCCGCGAGGCCATCCAGAGCAAGATGGCGCTCGCCCGCGCACAGGAGAAAGCCGCGAGCGTGATGGGCAGCCACACCGGCGCGGACGAGAGCAAGCTCGGTGATGCCATCGCGCGCATGGAAAACAAGGCGGACGCGATGCTTGACCGCTCGAACGCGATGCAGTCGCTGAATGAAACGCCGCTCGACCCCGCCGCCGAGCTGGAAAAGAAGTACGCGGACGCGACCAAGAACGCCGCCGTCGAGGACGAACTCGAAAAAATGAAGAAAGAGATGGGACTTTAACCTCCCATCAGACAGCAAAGACCGGAGCGTTCTGCCCCGGTCTTTAAGACTGTCGAAAAACTTCGTTTTTCCGACAATCTGTGTTTTGACTTCGCAAAACACGGACGTCCGAAAGTTCCCATGCGGAAACTTTCTCCCTCTATAAGTATAAAAGCCGTGATACATGCTCCCGGTTTTTATGATTTTGCGCAGCAAAATCTATTTCATGCGCGTTCCCGCGCGAAGCGCAATACTATCGAAAAATTGGCTTTATCGACAGACTGAAAGACCGGAGCGTTCTGCTCCGGTCTTTTTCTTTATTTCTTATTTTTCTGCCGGTTTTCGCGGCCGACGCGGCAGCAGTCGAGCGGTTCGCTGCCGAAGGCAGCCTTGTTCTGGTTCGCCATGCGGTCCAGCCAGTCCGCCCACGCCTGTTTCAGTTTTTCGAACAGCATATTCGCATACCTTCCCCGGTTAGTTTCCTACCGGGATTATAGGCTTTCTTCGGTCGCTTGCCAAGAAAACCGTGCTCAGTCCAGCTCGCCGTACACGCCGTAGAGGTAGCCCTGCTCCTCCGCCTGCGCGTCGGTCAGCACCTCGCCGTTCAGCTGCGGGTCGCTCGTGTCATCGTTAAATTCGATGCCGAGCTTGCCGGTGTGCAGGGTCATGGTGCGCGTCTGCGTAGAGCCGTCCGCGAACGTCACGGTCACGGTCAGCTTCGTGCCCTCCAGACGGTCCACAGTCTCGTGCCACTCCTGCTGCAAATCCGCGTTCTCGTCCTCCGACGGCTCAGACGGCAGCCAAAGACCGTAGCTGACGTCCGGATTGTGCTCGTCGGTGAAGCCGTTGTCCAGCTTCCAGCACAGGTCGGCGTACATATGCATCTCGTCACTGCCCCAAACCATGATCCGGTCTGCGCCGTCCAGCTCGGGGTTGGTGCCCTGATGCATGGTGCGCACCCATTCGTCGCGGTCGTCCGAGGTATCCTTCACGGTTTTCGTACGGTAAATCGCGCCGTTGTCGATGGACGCGGACACGGTTTTGATGTCCTCGCCCGTCACCTTGAACAGACAGCCCGAGTAGAAGCCCTTTTCCGGGTCGTCCACGCCGCTTCCGCAGTCGAACACGATTTTGCTCTCCTTCGGCTGACGCATTTCATCGGTTTCGGCAGCATAGGCCACCAGACCGAACGTGTGCACGATTTCGTCGGCCGCGCTGCCGCCGGTCTGTCTGCCGGAAAGCGCCGCGCCGCCGAGCACGACAGCGAACGCACACGCCGCCGCAAGCACTCGCTTCGCGCCCCGGTGCGCCGGCCGGCCGATATGCTGCGGCGTCTTACCACGCTCCTCACGCGCCGCCCTGAGGGTTCGCTCCTTCAGCTCGTCCGAGGCCTTGATGTTCTTCATTTCGTCCCACTTGTTCATCTTCACGCTCTCCTTCCAGTTCGGTTTTCAGCTTTGCCCGTGCGCGGTGCAGCCTTGTCCGCACGGTCGCCGGGCGGCAGTGTACGATTTGTGCAATCTCATCCGTTCCGCAGCCCTCGACATAGAACAGCCACACCACCGTGCGCAGCTCGTCCGGCAGCGCCCTGACCGCCTGCCACAGCGAGTCATCCGTTTCGTTTTCCGGTGCGGCGGTGTCGGCGGCGGCTTCCATCGGCGCGGTGCGCTTCCACCATGCCGAGCGGCGCAGGTCGATGCAGCAGCGCAGTGTCACGCGCAGCAGCCACGCCTTGAGGTGCTCGCTGTCGCGGAACTCCGTGCTGTCGCGCAGCAGGCGGAGAAAAACGTCCTGATAGACATCCTCGGCGTCCGCGCGGCTCCCGAGCCGGCACAGCGCCAGCCGATAGACCGCATCGCCGTGTTTTTCCATCGCGTTTTCGAGGAATGCGTCCCCGCGCATTCGTTCCTGCATATCGCTCATCCTCCTTTCACCTCCAACACGAGAAAGCGCCCGGAATTGTTCCCGTTTCCTGTGATTTTCCCAGTAAATACCCGTCTTTTGTTCTTTACTAACATTTTACATAATCTTTATTTGTGCTTAATATACAAAAACCCAGCGCAATTCTCTGATTATATTAAACAAAATTCGAATTGCATTTTTATCTAAAATCACTATAATATTATTTGTCAAGGGAAAACCGAGACAAACAAAAATATTGCTAATGAACGGAGGTCAACCCCTATGAAAAAGGCTCGTGGTTATTTCGAAGTACTCGGCTCTATGCTTTCCTGTGCATATCGTGTAGATTCCGCACTGGTGGGTCGTGACCGTGAAGAAGCGTTTTACAACCGCTTCGGCCGTTAATTTACCTATATCTCATTATTTTTTCTT
>UQVU01000021.1 GCA_900544475.1 uncultured Butyricicoccus sp. | reverse complement strand
CCCTGGAAGCGCCTCAGCGTCATTCGCTGAGCAGCATGCGGTCGTTTTCAATATTGAACTTCTCAAGCAGGTCGCGCACAGAGAGGTGCTTTTTCTCCTCGCCCTTGATGTCCACGACAACGCGGCCGGAATCCATCATGATGAGGCGGTTGCCGTACTGAATGGCGTGCTTCATGTTGTGCGTTACCATCATCGTGGTCAGATTATCGCGTGCGACGATCTCCTCGGTGATCTGAAGCACCTTGTCCGCCGTTTTCGGGTCGAGCGCCGCCGTGTGCTCGTCGAGCAGCAGCAGATCCGGCTTGCGCAGCGTCGCCATCAGCAGCGTCAGCGCCTGACGCTGACCGCCGGACAGCAGACCGACCTTGCTCGTCATGCGGTCCTCCAGACCCAGTCCGAGCGTCGCCAGCTTCTCGCGGTACAGCTTGCGCTCCTCGCTCGTGATGCCGGAGTGCAGGCCGCGCTTCTGGCCGCGGCGGTAGGCGAGGGCGAGGTTCTCCTCGATGCCCATGGTCGCCGCCGTACCCATCATCGGGTCCTGAAAGACGCGGCCGAGGTGCTTCGCACGCTTGTGCTCGGGCAGGTGGGTCAGGTTGTAGCCGTTGAGGTTGATGGTGCCCGCGTCCACCGGGAATACGCCCGCGATCAGGTTGAGCGTGGTGGACTTGCCGGCGCCGTTGCCGCCGATGATCGTGACGAAATCGCCGTTTTCCAGCGTCAGATTGAGGTTGTCAATCGCACGCTTCTCATTGACCGTTCCGGCGTTGAACGTTTTGTAGACTCCTTTAAGTTCGAGCATGGTTATCGCTCCTCCTTCCCGGACTTGACCGATGCGTGGAAATACTTGCCCTTCCAGTAGGGGATGGCAAGGAAAATCGCAACGACCAGTGCGGTGATGAGCTTGAGGTCGTTGGTGTTGAGGCCCGCGGTCAGGACGAACTGGATAACGATGTAGTAGATGACCGCGCCGAGCGAAACGCCCAGCAGCTTGAGCGCGAAGTTGCGGAAAATGCGGCTGAACACGACCTCGCCGATGATGACCGCCGCCAGACCGATGACGATAGCGCCGCGGCCTGCGTTGACGTCCGCGAAGCCCTGATACTGGCAGTAGAGCGCGCTTGCGAGCGCAACCAGACCGTTCGAGATCATCAGACCGAGCACCTTATTGAAGTCAACGTTGATGCCCTGTGCGCGGCTCATGTTGGCGTTCGCGCCGGTCGCGCGGATGGAGCAGCCGAGCTCGGTGCCGAAGAACCAGTACAGCAGCGCGATAACAACGACCGTGAATACCGCAACGACAAGAATCGGGTTCTGCGGAATGAGCTTCTTGACGTTTCGGAGCGATACGAGCAGGGTGTAGTTGTCGGGGTTGATCGCGACGTTCGCCTTGCTGCCCATGATGCGCAGGTTGATGGAGAACAGCGCGAGCTGCGTCAGGATGCCGGCGAGGATGGCCGGAATGCCCATGAAGGTGTGCAGGATGCCGGTCACAAGACCTGCGAGCATGCCCGCGAGGAACGCGCACAGCAGCGCTATCCAGAGATTGACGCCGTGCGTCATGAGAACGAGGCAGACTGCGCCGCCTGTTGCCATGGTGCCGTCAACGGTCAGGTCGGCAAGGTCGAGCACCTTAAAGGTGATGTACACGCCGATGGCCATGAGGCCCCAGATGAGTCCCTGTGCCACCGCGCCCGGAAGCGAGGCGAGCAGGTTAGAGAAGAATTCCACTTTAATTCCCCCAGATTAAATTTAGTCCGTGCTTTTACTCTTGTATCTGATAAAGCGTAAAAGCACTTTATACTATTATAGCAAAGAAAAGCCGCCCTGCATAGAACTATTTTCATGGATATTTATCGAGAAACGCGCATAACCATTCACTCCGCCGCCGCGCCGCGAAAAAAAGCGGTTTTTCCGCTGCCTCGGGTGCAAAAAACTTGCCAGAACGCCAAATTCATGCTACAATAATACACATCTGAGAATGCTCAATTAGAGAGGCGTTGAAAATATGGAAATGATACATGAAGCGGGTCAGTATGTTGACACCGTAAAGCGCGTCTGCGATGCAGTCGGCGGCGAAGTCACCTTCCGCGGTACGGTTCACCGTGTCCGCGATATGTCGGATTTCTCGTTCGTTGTCATGCGCGTAGAGCGCGGCCTGATCCAGTGCACCTTCCAGGGCGATGAGATCGGCGGCATCAAGCGTTCGGATGTCCGCGACGCAATGGTTCTCGAAGTGACCGGTGCAGTTCGCGAGGAGCCGCGCGCCGAGCACGGCGTAGAGGTCGTTCTGAGCGCGGTCAAGGTCCTCGGCAAGCCGTATGACCAGCTGCCGGTGCCGATCGGCAAGAAGTATATGGGTCTGTCGCTCGACGTTGACCTGCCGCTCCGCCCGATCACCCTGCGCCATCCGCGCAAGCAGGCGATCTTCCGCGTACAGGGCGCGATTGCGGACGGCTTTGCGCAGTATATGCTGTCGCAGGGCTTCACCCATATCCACACCCCGAAAATCGTTGTCGCGGGCGCTGAGGGCGGCGCAAACCTGTTCAAGCTCGACTACTTCGGCCACCCGGCTTACCTTGCGCAGTCCCCGCAGTTCCACAAGCAGTACCTCGCAGGCGCTTTCGGCCGCGTATTTGAAATCGGCTCGGTCTACCGCGCAGAGCGCCACAACACCTCCCGTCATCTGAACGAGTACATGGGTCTGGACTTCGAGATGGCCTATATCGACTCGATGTACGACGTCATGGCGATGGAAACCGGTATGCTGAAGTCCGTCATGAACTACGTCAAGGAGCACTGCGCAGAGGAGCTTGCCCTGCTCAAGGCGGACGTTCCGGAAATCAAGGAGATCCCGACCATCCGCTTCCATGAAGCCAAGAAGATCATGGAGGAGAAGTACGGTCACAAGTCCAAGAACCGCTACGACCTCAACCCGGACGAAGAGGTTCTGCTGTGCCAGTGGGCGAAGGAGGAGTACGGCTCTGAGTTCGTATTCGTTACTCACTTCCCGTCCGCAAAGCGTCCGTTCTACGCAATGGACGACAAGGACGACCCCAAGCTCGCGCTGTCCTTCGACCTGCTGTTCCGCGGTCTGGAGATCACCACCGGCGGCCAGCGTATCCACGATTATCAGGAGCAGATGGACAAGCTCGCAGCACGCAAGATGAACGCAGAGCTGTTCGAGTCCTTCACCATGCTGCACAAGTACGGCATGCCGCCGCACGGCGGTCTGGGCATCGGCCTTGAGCGTCTGACCATGCAGCTGCTCGGCCTGAACAATATCCGCGAGGCGTCCATGTTCCCGCGCGATATGAACCGTCTGGAGCCGTAAGACCAAAAAGTTTTTTCCCGCTCTCTTGTTTTCGGACAGAGAGAGCGGGATTTTCTGTATCCGAGCAAAGGAGAGAAAAATATGCCTAAAAAGTTTCTTGAGGCCGGTAAAATCGTCGGCACGCACGGCATTCGCGGCGACCTGAAGGTGCAGAGCTGGTGCGACACGCCCGAGGTGCTGTGCGACTTTGACACGCTCTATCTGGACGAAAAGACCCCGGTCGAGGTCACGAGCGCTCAGGTGCACAAGAACGTCGTGCTGATGCACCTCAAGGGCGTGGACACGGTGGAGGCGGCGGAAAAGCTGCGCGGAAAAATCCTTCACCTCGACCGCGACGATGTGGACCTGCCGGAGGACCTTGTGTTCATTCAGGACATTCTGACGTTCAAGGTGTACGACCTGCGCGTTGACCGCGTCATCGGCCATATCCGCGACGTTCTGACCTCCAACCCGGCGCACGATATGTACGAAATCGCGGGCGAGGACGGCCGCCTCATCTATATCCCGGCCATCAAGCCCTTCCTCAAGGAAATCGACATGGATGCCGGTATCGTCTATGTGGAAAGCATCGAGGGCCTGATCGAATGAAAATCGACATCATGACGCTGTTCCCCGAGATGATAAACGCGGTCATGCGCGAGAGCATTATCGGCAGGGCGCAGGACAAGGGACTCGTCGAGGTCAAGGCGACCAACATCCGCGATTATGCGCTCGACAAGCACCACAAGGCAGACGACGCCCCCTACGGCGGCGGCCGCGGTCAGGTCATGCTCGCCGAGCCGCTTTATCTGTGCCACGAGGCGCTGAGCGCGGGCGAGCACGTGCATACGGTCTTTCTGTCCGCGCAGGGTGCGCCGTTCAATCAGGAAAAGGCGCGTCAGCTGCTCGCAAAGGAGCACTTTATTCTGGTCTGCGGCCACTACGAGGGCATCGACCAGCGCTTTATCGATGAGTGCGTGGACGAGGAGATTTCAATCGGCGACTTCGTGCTGACCGGCGGCGAAATCCCGGCGATGGCGGTCGCGGACGCAGTCTGCCGCATGGTGCCGGGCGTTCTGCCGGACGAGGAAGCGTTCACCGCGGAAAGCCACTGGGACGGCCTGCTGGAGCATCCGCAGTACACCCGCCCGGAAAACTGGCGCGGTCGTCCGGTTCCCGAGGTGCTGCTCTCCGGCCATCACGCGAATATCGAGGCGTGGCGGCGCGAAATGAGCCTGCGCCGCACGAAAAAGGACCGCCCCGACCTGTTCTCGAAGTTCGAGCCGCAGGACAAGCGCGACAGGAAAATCCTCGAAAAAATCAAGAATGACGGCTGAACTGCCGTAAAAACGAACGAACCCCGTCTGCCGGAGAGTAAAAAACGGCGGACGGGGTATTTTGGTACAGAAAGGGGCTGAGGGACAAGCCACACGGCCCGTCCCCCGGCATAGGTAAGATAAAAGAAAAAATAAGATGAAGGCAGATGAATGAGTTTCGTACTTATTCCGGACGAATGAGCGTGTACTTGCCCGAACGGATGAGGTCGGCGAAGCCGAAGCTGTCCTCGGGGAGGGTTTCCGCGAGAATGCCGGTCGTGCCCTCGTCGCCGGGGCGGTGGCAGTCCGAGCCTGCCGTCATGAGCAGGTTGTGCTCCTTGGCGTAGGCGAGCGCCAGGTCGTTGCGGCTGTCGTGGCGCGGATTGAGGTTGAGTACCTCCACGCCGTCGAGCAGCTCGGCCGGAGCCGGGGTGCACTTGTTGCGGTAGGGATGCGCCTGGATGAGCAGCGCACCGTCCGCGCGGTACTTGGGCGCGAACGCCTCCAGACCCTCGCTCATGACGCGCTCCGGGTCGGCCAGCAGCTCGTCGTGGAAGCCGTACAGCAGGTAGTCATTCGGGGAGCCGTCAAAGCGCAGCTCAGCGCCCGCATAGACGCGGATGCCGTACTTTTCGCCCTCGCGCTTGAGACGGTGGTAGCCGAGCAGGAAGTCGCGGGTCTTGCTGCCCGGGGTGGACAGGTCCATTTCGATGTAGTCGAAGGTATCGCGGTTGTAGTGGTCGGTCACGCAGATGGCATCGTAGCCGGCGGCGGAATACGCCTTCATGATGGCCTGTGCGCCGAGCCAGCCGCAGTGGGAAATATAGGTCGTGTGGAGGTGCGTTTCAATCTTGTACATAGCGTTATCTCCTTTTCTGGGAGCGGAACAGCTGTTTTCGGCAAAACAAATGCTGCCGGGGAGGCGGCAGCTTTCGTTTCTTTGAACCGTTGCCGGAGGGCGAGCTGTTCAAATTATGATGGTTCAGAAAAAGCGTGTTGCAGTCACCGGCGGCAGAATGTGGTGTGTGAAGTGAGTGTGTGTGAGAAAAAGACGAGTGTGTGAAGTTCGTCCTCTCTGCCGTGCGGGTCTGCGTCCGCTCAATCGACGATGGATGCGCACGATGCGCGGCGGATGAGCGCCGGGCGAATCATGCGGTGGGTGAACTCATCCCGCTCATCGGACTCGATGATCTGGGTGAGGATATCGACCGCAGCCTCTGCGAGCAGGGACTTTCTCTGGTCGATGGTGGACAGCGTGATCTTCGGCAGGGACGAATAGATGATATTGTCGAAGCCGAGAAGGGAAACGTCGTCCGGGATAGCGACGCCGAACTCGTCCGCCGCCTGCATGGCGCCGAGGGCGAGCGAGTCGGTCGCGGCGAAAATCGCGGTGTGGGGGCAGCCCTCGTTGAACAGCTTGCGGCTCAGCTCATAGCCTGCACCGATCGACGAGGATTCTGCGTTGTTTTCGATGACGGTAGGCGTCAGGCCGACCTGGCCGAGCACCTCCATGAAGCCGCGCAGGCGCAGCTGATGGGTCAGACTGTGCGAGCGATGGCCGAGATAGGCGATGCTGCGATGTCCGAGCGAGAGCAGATATTCTGCCGCGAGGCGGCCGCCTGCGAGGTTGTCGACACAGACCGAGTTGACCTCGTCGCCGCTGAGAGAGGCGGGCGTGCCGAGGAGCACGGTCGGAAGATACGGCGCGAACTGCTGAAGCCAGCGCGGCGCGTCGCTGTGTGAATTTGCAAGGATAATGCCGTCCACCTGATGGCTGATAAGAAAACCGAACAGCTCTTCGGTGGTTTTGGTGTCCTGCTGGCTGTTGCACAGCATGACGTTGTAGCCGAGCTCACGCGCGTGCGTTTCGATGCCGAGGGAAATCTCGGCGTAGAACGGGTTTGTGACCTCGGGGACGATAAGTCCGATGACGTTTGTGCGGCTGCGGATGAGGCTGCGGGCCAGCGCGTTGACACGGTAGCCCTGCTCGTTGCAGATTTTTACGATCCTCTCGCGCGTCGCTTCACTCAGCTCCTTGGAGCCGCTGAGGGCGCGGGATACGGTCGAAGTGGAGACGCCGGCGATGCGGGCGATGTCCTTGATTGTTACATGGCGCATATGGCTTGCTGCTTCCTTCCTTGATCTTACGGATCGTTCCATACCCGTCACCTCCGTCTCGGCGGCAGTACAAAGGGTACTGCTTTAATGATAGCGTATTGCTGAACAGATTACAAGAGAATCATCGATTTGTGACGAAAACTCGATGAATTTTGTTGAAAATGATGAGAAAATTCAAATAAATTTAATGATAGAACTCATCGATGTACGCCTGAATGTCGGCCTCGGACGCGGACAGCGGGCCGGGAGCCTCCATTTTCAGCGAAACCGCTGCGGTCGCGAACAGGAGCGCTTCGGCAATCGGGCTGCCGGTCATGCGCTTTGCGAGGTACGCGCCGAAGGTGGTGTCGCCGCGGCCGGTGCGGCCGGACAGGTTGCGCGCCTTGACCGGGCAGGTGAAGAAGTCCTTGCCGTCGTAGACGAGCATCTCGCTGTTGTGGGAAATAAGAATTTCCTTCGCGCCCCATGCGTACAGCTGCTTGGCAGCTTCACGGCGGTCGGTCAGGCCGGTGAGGATTTCGGCCTCTGCGGCGTCGGTTTTGAGGAAATCGAAGTATTTCAGGTATTCCATCTTATCCGACCAGTCATGGAAGTTCATCAGGCCGCCCTCGTTGTGACGGAGGAAGCCCTGAATGTCGGCGGAAACCTTGCCGCGCTTTTTCAGCTCGACGATCAGCTCGTTCGGGAAGTCGCCGTAGAGCAGGCCGGCCAGGTGATACAGTCCGCAGTCAACCTCGGGGATCTGGTCCGGGGTGATGGGGCCGGACTGGGCGAGGCACTCAGCCTTGCGGCGCTCGCGGTCGGCGGTAAAGTAGGTGTTCTGCATCAGCGTGGTGCACTCGCTCGGGAGAACGGCGACGTGGTCGCTGTCCAGCTTGAACGCATCAATAATATCGGTGTCGTTCGGATGGATTTTCACCGAAGCGAAAAGGTTTGCGCCAGCGGCCTTGGCTGCTGCGGCACAGAAGAAAACGGCGCCGCCGATTTCGTGGACTTCTTTTCCGGTATAATCGATATTGACGTCTCTGGTCGCGGGACCGATGAGCATCAGATCATATTTCATAGCAATCACTCTTTCAAGATTTCTACGAAAACGTTTGCGTTGATTACAGTATAGCGTATGAAAAACAAAAATACAACTGTGCAAATCTCACAAAATCAGGGGGAGGGTTTTCATGAAAAGTGGAAAACTTGGGGGAATTCTATTGACAGGAGAGGCAGATGGTGGTAGGGTATGTGCATGGAACGAAAACGTTTGCGTAAATATTTCGTAAAACCTGAGTAACAGGAAAGAGTAAAAGCAAAGACCGAGATTCCCGGAAGGGAAAAAGGAAAAAGGAAAGAAAAAGGGGAGCTGTTATGATTAAAGCGGTTTTCTTCGACATCGGCGGCACGGTACACACACAGGACGCCACGCCGGAAAGTGACCGGGACTACAAGGAACGCCTCTGGAAGTATCTAGAGGAACACGACATCCGCACAGCGGAAAACCCCGACGCATTGCTCGAGCACATCAATAAAGGTGCGAAAGCATACAAGGCATTTACAGAAGAAGAACTGATCGAGATTCCGGCCGACCGGATCTGGCAGGAATTCTTCCTCGCGGATTTCAACGTACCCGCAGAAAAGCTCGCCGGCCTCGGCGAGGACCTTTGCTTCATGTTTGACCGCTGGCGCAAGCACATCGTAAAGCGCGAGGGTCTGGAGGAAACGCTGAAGTCCTTAAAGGACGCAGGCTACCGCCTCGGTGTTATCTCCAACATCATGAGCACCACGTTCGTACCGCGCATCCTCGCGGAGCACGGCGTTGAACAGTATTTCGAAACCTTGACAATGAGCAGCGTATGCGGCATTCGAAAGCCGCGGGCCGATATTTTCGACATTGCGCTGAAAGAAATGGGCATACCGAAAGAGGAGGCCGCTTACGTCGGCGACACGATCTCGCGCGACGTGCGAGGCATCCGAAACGCCGGCTGGCCCCTGATGATCCAGATCGATAACCCCCGCATCTATCACAAAGACGAAAAATACCGCGGCATGGGATATGAGGCCGACGTCAAGATCAAGACGCTCACCGAAATCCTCCCGGCTGTGGAAGAATTCAATCGGAAGCTGAAGGAGGGAACTTGATAGAATGAAACCAAAGGATCAGAACTATTCCAAGTCCAGACGTCTGAAAAACCAGATAAAGGCGGTTGTTACCAACCCCTATAACGTGATCGTGCTTGTTGCGATCGTGCTGCTGACTTACCTGATCGTGCTCCCGCTGCTGGACATGATCACCACTTCGTTCACTCTCGCTCAGAAGGATGCCCGCCTCGCAGGCGGCGCCGCAGGCGACTTCACCCTTTACTACTGGCAGCGACTGCTCGGCAGCTCGCTGACCAAGCAGATGCTCGTCCAGCCGCTGCTCAACTCGCTGCTGATCGGTGTCTGCGTATCGTTCTTCGCAATCCTGCTCGGTTCGGTCCTCGCATGGCTGATGGTTCGTACCGACCTCCCGTTCAAGCCGTTCTTCTCGCTGGCTGTTATCATTCCTTACATGATCCCCAGCTGGTGCAAATCGCAGGCTTGGCTGACCATGTTCAAGACCGAACGAATCGGCGGCGCGCCGGGCTTCCTGATGAGCCTTGGCATCAACGTTCCCGACTGGCTGGCATACGGCCCGGTCGCGATCATCACCGTACTTTCGCTTCACTATTACGCATATGCGTACCTGCTCGTATCCGCAGCACTCAACTCGATCAACTCCGAGCTTGAGGAAATGGGCGAGATTCAGGGCGCCGGCAAGGCGACTATCCTGCGCAAGATCACGCTTCCGCTCGTACTGCCCGCAATGCTGTCCGCTATCATCCTGACCTTCTCCAAGGCCATCGGTACCTTCGGCGTAATCAACTACTTAGGCTCCAAGGTCAACTTCGTTACCCTGTCCAGCCAGCTGTACATGAACAGCAAGTCCCAGAACACCCAGACCGCGTTCGCAATGGCACTCATCATGATCTGCATCGCGTCCATTTCGGTCTTTGTCAACCAGAAGCTCATCGGTTCGCGCAAGTCCTACGCCACCATCGGCGGCAAGGGCGGCCGTTCCACTCCGCTTCGCCTCGGCAAGCACAAGCCGATCATCACCCTCGTACTGATCGTATTCTTTATCTTCGGTATCATCATGCCGATCGCACTGCTTATCCTCGAGTCCTTCATGCTCCGTGAGGGCGACTACTCTCTGTCCAACCTCACGCTGCATTACTGGATCGGCGACCCGATTGCGAACGTCATGGAAGGCCAGCCGGGTATCTTCAAGAATGAGAACTTCATCAACTCTCTCATCAACTCCCTCAAGCTGACCTTTGTCAACGGCGTATTCGGCACCATCTTCGGCCAGATCCTCGGCTACATCTGCGCAAAGGGCCGCGGCAAGCTGCACGGCAAGGTTGTTGAGCAGCTGGTATTCATCCCGTATCTGATTCCGTCCATCGCATTCGGCGGCATCTTCCTCTCCATGTTCTCCACCCCGCAGCAGATCGGCGGCGTTACCCTGGTTCCGTCCCTGTACGGCACCTTCGCACTGCTGACCGTCACCTCTGTTGTCAAGCATCTGCCGTTTGCATCCCGTGCAGGTACTGCAAACATGCTGCAGATCGGCGGCGAGCTCGAGGAGGCAGCTGAAATCGCAGGCGCAGGCTTCTTCAAGCGCTTCGTCCGCATCGTATTCCCGCTTTCCAAGGGCGGCTTCGTATCCGGCTTCATGCTGATCTTCGTTTCCATTATGAAGGAACTCGACCTTATCATCCTTCTGATGACCCCGAAGACCTCTACTCTGCCGTATCTGGCATTCCAGTATCAGAACAGCAACTCCCCGCAGGCTTCTGACTGCGTAGCAATCGTTATGTTCTCTATCGTATTCCTGGTTTACGCTCTGGCCAACATCTTCGGCGATGCTGATCTCGCAAAGAGCATGGGCGGCTGATACCGCACCGGAAACAGAGAATCCCCCCCGGATGAAATGAAAAAGGAGTTTGGGAAATGAGCAAAATTGAATTAAAGCATATTGATAAATACTACGGCAAGAACCACATCCTGAAGGACGTCAACCTCACCATCGAGGACGGCGACTTCATGACCCTGCTCGGCCCGTCCGGCTGCGGCAAGACCACCACCCTGCGCGTTGTATCCGGTCTGGAGAAGCCGCAGAACGGCACCATCCTCATGAACGGCAAGGAAATCGTAAACGCTGCCGAGGCTCACTTCGCTCCCCCGAGCGAGCGCGACCTCAACCTCGTGTTCCAGTCCTACGCTCTGTGGCCGCACATGACCGTCCGCGAGAACATCGCCTTCGGCCTCAACATCCAGAAGCTGCCCAAGGCAGAGGTAGACCGCCGCATCGAGGACGCACTCGCCCGCATGCAGATCGGTCAGTACGTTGACCGTTATCCGTCCGAGCTGTCCGGCGGCCAGCAGCAGCGCGTTGCGATCGCCCGTGCTATCGCTTCCGAGCCGCATCTGCTGCTGATGGACGAGCCGCTGTCCAACCTTGACGCAAAGCTCCGCGTAGATATGCGTTCCGAGCTGAAGCGCCTGCACATCGAGACCGGCACGACCATGATCTATGTAACCCATGACCAGGTCGAGGCGCTGACCATGTCCACCAAGATCGCCATCTTCAAGGAAGGTGTCATCATTCAGGTCGCTCCTCCGCTCGAGCTGTACAACAACCCGGCAAACCTCTACGTTGCAGACTTCATCGGCAACCCGTCCATCAACTTCGCGGACGGCAAGGCTGAGGTCGGCCCGGACGGCCTGACCGTTACGAGCCCGCTCGGCAAGATGGTATTCCCGAAGAAGGACCTCACCGACAACCTGCCGAAGGAAAAGAGCTTCGACGCAGTCCTCGGCATCCGTCCGGAGCAGGTCTCCATCAACACCACCCGTCAGGCTCCCTCCGACATCGAGGCTCACATCTACACCTCCATGCCGGCAGGCTCCGAGACCCTCGTCACCGTCAAGGTCGGCGGCGTATCCCTCGTCATCAAGGCCCTCGGCATCACCCACTACAACCCGGACCAGGTCGTTTACCTGTCCATCGACCTCGACAAGATCAACGTATTCGACAAGAAGAGCACCAACCTCATCAAGTATTCTGTATAAACGGAAAAAGAGCCGTTTATCGAATAAAACGGGGGCGGAAATACTCTGATCCGCCCCCAAAAGAGTAAAGAAGGAATAAAGAGGAGGAAAACACTATGTTAAAGCACAAGCGCACACTGGCAGGTATCCTGGCTGCAACGATGATGCTTTCGATGGCAGCATGCGGAGGCGGCGGTTCTTCGAGCGGCGGCGATAGCAATGCAGCTGAGGGCCCGCAGGACCCGAACGCAGCGGCAGCAGCAGGCACCCTGGAGCTGACCGACTGGGAGCAGTCCTCCGGCATCTTCAACACCGACGACACCGACGAAGAGCTGTACGAGAAGGCTAAGGAAGAGGGCAAGGTAACGGTTTACTCGATCTCTTCCCGTATCACCAAGGTAGCCAAGGCCTTCTCTGAGAAGTACCCCGGCGTCGAGGTTGAGCCGTTCGACATCTCCACCAACGAGCTGCTCGAGAAGGTCACCCGTGAGTACGACGCAGGCCAGCACGTTGCCGACGTTGTTCATATCAAGGACCAGGACGGTACGCTCTACAACGAGTATGTCACCGCCCGCAAGTTCTACAACTACAAGCCGGCTGACATCCTGTCTCATATCGACGAGAAGTACACCTCGACCCAGACCCCGCTCTACATCGAGCTGACCCAGCTGTTCTACAATGCGGAAGCAAATCCGGACGGCTCCCCGATCACCAACATCTGGCAGCTGACCGAGCCCGATTGGAAGGGCCGCGTGCTGATGCAGAACCCGCTGGACAACCTGGCATGGAGCTCCTGGATCACCGGCTTCTGCGTAGGCGATGTTCCGGATCAGCTGGCAGCTTCCTACAAGGAAATGTACGGTAAGGATCTTGAGCTGTCCGACGGCTGCGAGAACGCAGGCTATGAGTTCCTCAAGCGTCTGCACGACAACGAGCCGATCTTCACCTCCTCCTCTGACGAAATCGCTGAATCCGTCGGCACCAAGGGTCAGACCAACCCGCCGGTAGGCTTCTGCGCATCCTCCAAGCTCCGCAAGAACGAAGACAACGGCTGGTGCCTGGCTCCGGTAAACCTTGAGCCGACCACCGGTATCCCGGCAATCAACACTCTGTACGTTGTTGGCGAGTGCGAGCATCCGAACGCAGCCAAGCTGTTCATCCGCTTCATGATGGGCGGCGTTGACGGCGACCTGTCCGGTTACAAGTACTTCAACACGCTCGGCGGCTGGCCGGTACGCGACGACATCGAGCCGGCAGAGGGTTCCACCCCGTACTCCGAGCTGCACGTATCCGACTTTAACGTTACCGATATCTACGAAAACATCAACCCTGTCCGTGACTTCTGGACTCTGCTGGGCTGATAAACCGCATCCGAAAACCTATCATCGCATTTGAATCTCTGACGCGGCGGGGCCTGAAAACCCCGCCGCAACGAGATAAGAGGGGAGAATACCTGTTATGTCGCTGTTTCTGACGAAGGAAGGAAAACGCAAAAGCCCGATGGCAGTGACGTGTTTCTTTGTTGACCTGCTGTTCTGTCTGGTGTTCGGCGGCGCGTATGCGCTTCTGACCGAACCGCTGCACAACCTGCTGCCGCTTGGCGGCGGAATGCCGGAGACCGTGCTGCACTGCCTGATCATCGCAGTAATCGGCACCGCAGTCTGCTGCGTGCTGTTCCTGCTGCCCGACAAGCGAATCGTACCGTACAGCTTCGCAAGTCTGCCGGTCGTCACGATCATGTTTCTGGTCGCATCTTTTCAGCTCGACGCTGAGCTGCGCGGCATGATGGTATATGTCACCCTCCTCTACACGCTGCTGCCGATCCTCATCGGCAATCTCGCAGCATGGACAATCTACTTCAAGCTGCGCGGCAGAGAAAGCCTGCGCCGCTGAGGCTGCGGGGGGAATTCAATGATTAAACTGGAAAAAGAACAGACAGACCGCTTTGCGGACCGTCTGAAGCAGGAAACGCAGGAGAGCGTCATGCGCGACATCGCGCAGTTCTCCGAGGCTGATATCGTCGATACCTACGCCGGTGAGATGCCCGCTTGCGCGGAAATCCACCCCATGGTGTTCAACATGGAGCGCGGCGTGTACATCGACGAGTCGATCGAGTTTCTGAAAGATAATCCGTCGCTGCAACCGTTCGATCTCATTCTCGCAAACGAGCTTGACTTCGGCTGTGCGCGTTCGGGCGAAAAGAATACCGCGGAAGAAGTCGCCAAGGCGCTCGGCCTGAGCTATGTGTTCGGACTGGAGTTCATCGAACTTAAGGACGCTGCGCTCGGCTTCCACGGAAACGCCGTGTTCTCGCGCTGGCCCATCAAGTGGGCGGAGGTGTTCCGCCTGCCCGAGCAGTATAACTGGTATAACGACCGTCAAAAACGCATTGGCGGACGCTGCGCCGTACTGGCGAAGCTCGACTTCCACGGAAAAGAGATCGGTGTCGCCTCCATCCATCTGGAAAACCGGACGGACGGCGAGGGACGCCGGGTGCAGATGCAGGCGGTACTGGACGAGGTACAGCGGGTGTTTGCCGGTCTGCCGGTCATTCTGGGCGGCGACCTGAATACCAATACCTTCGACGGGCGAGATAAGGAATATATCCGTCATCTGGCGGACAATCCCGCAGAGCTCGCCGCGAACATTATCAAAATCGACACGTTTGAGCCGCTTCTGACGGCCTGCGGCGACGCGGGCTACACATGGAGGACCGCTTCCGGCGACGGGCGTCTGACGCGCCGCAAGCCGGTGGGCGAGGACAATTTCCTTGCGATGCGGCTGGATTGGATCATCCCGCGCGGCTTTACCGCAAAGAGCAGCCGTGTGGTCTCCACAGTCACCGCTGACTGCGATTTCGCAGAGGAGGGCGGAGCGCTGGCACGCTTTGCCGAACCCGAACTGAGTGACCACAACGTAGTATGGGCCTCTCTGCAATTACACAAATAAAGGAGGAGCTGCTTTGATTAACACCGTATTATTCGATATGGGAGGCACTCTCGAGGATATCTGGTACAATGACGAAACCATTCAGACCGTAACGCGCAAGCTGCTGACCTTCCTTCAGGAGCACGACATGGTTACGGGAAGCAACGAGATCAGCTTCTGGAACAAAATCAATTCCGGCATCCGCAAGTATAAAGAATGGAGCGAGGGCAACGCCCTGGAGCTCAAGCCGGAGGAGATCTGGCCGAACTATTACCTCTCCGAATTCGACCTCGACAAGGAAAAAATCGCACGCTACGCAGAGGATATGGCTGGCCTGTGGGAGGTCACCTATTACCATCGCGAGCTGCGTCCGGGCGTCAAGGAGGCGCTCGAGGAACTGAAAAACAAGGGTTATCACCTGGGCGTTATTTCGAATACGGCATCCCTGTATTCGGTATTCGATGTGCTGGAGGCCTACGGCATCCGCGACTACTTTGAGGATGTCACGCTTTCGAGCGTTACCGGCTATCGCAAGCCGCATCCGGGCATCTTCCAGATCGCGCTGCGCGAGATGCAGGCGAAAGCGGAAGAATGCGCTTATGTCGGCGACACGCTCTCCCGTGACGTCATCGGCGCAAAGCGGATGCACTTTGGCGCCGCTATCCAGATCAAGTCCTTCCTTTCCAATCAGAAGGACGAGGGTGTGGACAGCGTATGGCGTCCCGACCACGTTGTTGAGAAGATCCTCGACATCGTGCCTTATCTGGAAAAGCTCAACGGAAGAGCTTGAAACCTCTCTAAAATCACTCTTTAGAACATTTCACCTCTGCTTTTCAGCAGAAAAGCCTGAATTTGAAAAACTCTCTCTCTTCTTTACCAGAGCCGCATCCGAAAGGATGCGGTTTCGGTTTTTAGAACTGTCGAAAAGCTGACGCTTTTCCGACAAGTTGTGTTTTGACTTCGCAAAACACGGACGTCCGAAAGTTCCCATTCGGAAACTTTCTCCCTCTGGGAGTATAAAAACCGAGGCGCATGTCCCCGGCTTTTATGACTTTGCGTTGCAAAGTCTATTTAATTCGCGCTTACGCGCGAAAAAACGCTGCACGGTGTAGAACTGTGCAGCGTTTTGCGGTTTTTGTTTATTTTGCAGGCTTTTCTGCTTCGCCGGCGGGCATGAGGTTGGTCATGCTGCGCAGGCTGATGGCGATGGTCGAAAGGTTATGCAGCATCGCGGAGGTCGCGGGCATGAGCACGCCGGCGACGCCCAGACCGATGAGCGAACCGTTGAAGCCGATAACGAAGCGGTAGTTGGCGTGAATGCGGCGCATGAGCTGCTGCGCGATACGGCGCAGTGCGACCAGCTCGAACAGGCTCTCGGCCGCGATCGTCACATCCGAAATCTCGCGTGCGATGGCCGCGCCGTCGCTGATGGCGATGCCGACGCCCGCCGCAGACAGAGCCGGGGAGTCGTTGATGCCGTCGCCGATCATGATGACCGTGCGGCCGGCCTTGCGCTCCGCCTCGACGAAGCTGGCCTTGTCCTCGGGCAGGACCTCGGCGCGGTAGTCGTCTACGCCGACCTCAGCCGCGATAGCCGCCGCTGTGCGCTCGCTGTCGCCGGTCAGCATGACCGTGCGTTTGATGCCGAGGGCACGCAGCGTGCGCATGACCTCGCAGGCCTCCTCGCGCAGCGGGTCGGAGATGCAGATAACGGCTGCAAGCACGCCGCCGATGGCGAGATACAGGTGCGAGTACGCCGGGGAAAGGTTGTCGTAGCGCTCCTGCTCACCGGCCGGAACCGTACACTTTTCGTCCTCAAAGACGAAATGCGCCGAGCCGATAACGACCTTTTCACCGTTTACCGTGCTCGAAATGCCGTGCGCGACGATATACTGCACCTCGGAGTGCATTTCCTCGTGCGCGAGATCGCGGTCGCGGGCAGCGCGGACAACGGCGTTCGCCATGGAGTGAGGGAAGTGCTCCTCGAGGCAGGCCGCAACGCGCAGCATTTCGTTTTCCTCGCGTCCGCCGAACGGAATGATGTCCGCAACGACCGGGCAGGCGTGGGTGAGCGTGCCGGTCTTGTCAAAGACGATGGTATCCGCCTCGGAGAGCGCTTCGAGGAACTTGCCGCCCTTGACGGTCACATGATAGGTGCTCGCCTCGCGCATCGCGGACAGCACCGCAAGCGGCATGGCCAGCTTGAGTGCGCACGAGAAATCGACCATGAGCACGGACAGGGCGCGGGTGACGTTGCGCGTGAGCGCGTAGCTGAGCACGCTGCCGGCGAGCGTATAGGGAACCAGACGGTCGGCCAGACGGGACGCGCGGCTCTCCGCGGCGCTCTTGAGCTGCTCGGACTGCTCGATCATGGAAACGATCTTGTCATAGCGGGTCTCGCCGGCCTGCTGCGTGACCTCGATCACGCACTCGCCCTCCTCAATGACCGTACCGGCGTAGACCTGCGTGCCGGGGCGCTTGACGACCGGAACGGACTCGCCGGTGAGCGACGCCTGATTGACAGCGACCTCGCCGGTGACGATTTCGCCGTCGAACGGGATAACGCTGCCCGTGCGGACAACGATGCAGTCGCCCGCATTGACCTGCGAAAGCGGAACCGAAACCTCGGTGCCGTCCTTCCGGAGCCATACGCGGTCCACACCGAGCGACATGGTGCGCGCAAGGTCATCGACCGACTTCTTGTGCGTCCATTCTTCGAGCAGCTCGCCGAGCTGGAGCAGGAACATGACCGAACCGGCGGTGCCGAAGTCGCGGCGGATCATGGAAACGCCGATGGAAACCGCATCGAGCACCTCCACGCGCAGTTGACCGCGCAGCAGGCGCTTGAGGCCGCGGCAGAGGAAGGGCGCGGACAGATAGACCGTGCGGATAATCTGGAGCGGGGTGGGCAGGAAGAGCGAGCAGGCGGCCTTGACGGCGACCATGGACACCAGCTTTTCCTGATATTCGCGGTTCAGCGCACGGCCGCTGTGCTGCGGCGCGAGCGCGGTCACAGCCGGGGACTGATAGTCGAAGCGTGCGATGGCGCGGAGCATATCCGCGCGGGAACCGCCGTAGCAGACAGTCGCGCAGCAGGTGCGCTCGTGAACGACCGCCGACTTGACGCCCGGCTGGCTCAGCAGATAGGCTTCGAGCAGGTCGGCCTGTTCGAGGGACATACGATACTGGTGCATCCGTACACGCAGCCGTCCGCGGCTTTCGTGCTGAATGAATGCTTTCATGATGAGTTACCTCCTTTGTCGCAGTTCAGACCAATACTGCATCAAGTGCGCACATACAGCACGCGCATAGCTTCGTCACTTTCACTTGCTATGCGTCGGCATAGCTGCGTAAAACTTCCTTGCTCTTCACGCGCTGTATGCGCTACTTTTGCCGCATTATTTATCTGAACTGCTCCTAACCTGAGAAAGATGGAAAAAGAGGGACATTCCGTCCCCCTTTTTGATTGCTTTGGTGCAGATTACGCCTCAGCCGGTGCAGCGTCAGCAGCCATCTCGTCTGCGATCTCCTCTGCTGCGTCCTCGATTTCAGCTGCGGCTGCCTCAGCGGCAGCGGCACGCTGCTCGTTGATGTCCTGTGCTGCGTGCAGAATGTCGTCTGCGTTCTCACGAACGGTGTCAACCGTGTTCATAACGCAGTCCTTCATGCGCAGAACGGCTGCGGTCGCGTGGGTGTAAGCGTTCTTTGCGTCCTTGCTGCCGAGCAGTTTGATGCCTGCCGAGCCAAACAGGGAACCGCCGACAAACAGTGCGATGTTCTTATAAAGGGTTTTCATAATGCATTCCTCCTGAATGAAATAAGCAGAGCGGATAAAATATGTCCGTGCGCCGGTCTGACGCATCGGAACGTTGCTCATTCTTTTGTTTGTTCTAAAGATTATCACAAAATAAAAACAATGTCTATTACAAACG
>UQVU01000020.1 GCA_900544475.1 uncultured Butyricicoccus sp. | reverse complement strand
AGATACGCCCCCGGTTCCTTGCGAAACCGGGGGCGATAACCCCCTCTCGTCCGCACGGCGGACGAGGCCGCGCCGCTACGGCGCGGGCAGCGGAGTAAAAGTCAGGTACACGCCCCGACTTTTACGGGGAATTTTATGCGGCCTGCTGCGGCAGGTCTGCCCGCCCGCCTTGCCGAAGGCAAGATTGGGCGGGGAAGCGCACACGCAGTGTGCGCGGCGTCCCGGAGGGACGCGAAAGGCACGCCTTTGGGCGTGCCTTTTTTCGTGCGCTTCGCGCACGTATTTAATGGAATTTGCTTTGCAAATTCCAGAAAACCGGGGGCGTGTACCTCGGTTTTCTGACCTTGAACGAATGCTCGGGGTGCCCTCACCCCGCCGCAAACACAACTTGTCGGCAAAACGTTAGTTTTGCGACAGTTCATTGGGCAGGGTGAACCAGAACGCGATGCCGCCGGGGACGTTTTCGGCGCCGCAGTCGCCGTGGAGGGTATCCGCGATGGCGCGGACGAGCGACAGGCCGATGCCGGTGCCGCCGGCCTCACGGGTACGGGCGCGGTCGGTGCGGTAGAATTTCTCCCAGATCTTCGGCAGCTCTTCCTCGGGCAGACCCTCGCCCTCATTGAAAACGGTCAGACGGGCGGTTTTTTCGTCACGGGAGGCAGAAATCACGATTTTACCCCCCTCCGTGGTATAGCGGATGGCGTTCGACAGGTAATTCATGAGCACCTGGTCGAGCAGGCCGCTGTCCGTGCGGACGGTCACGTGCGTGTTCTCGCAGTCAACGCTGAGTCCCTTGCTCTCACACAGCACGGCGGTTTTCTGCACCGCGTCGTGGCACATCTCGTACAGGTCGATTTCCTCGAAGAAGGTCTGCTCCGCGCCGAGCTCGAGCTTGGACAGACTGAGCAGCTGCATGACCAGACGGTTCATGTGGCTGGCTTCGTCCGCGATGGTGTCGCAGTAGAACTTGCGGTCCTCGGGGTCGTCCGCCACGCCGGCGGTCAGGCCCTCGGCGTAACCCTGAATGAGGGCGATCGGCGTTTTCAGCTCGTGGGACACGTTGACGATGAACTCGCGGCGCATATTGTCGATGCGCTCTTTTTCGCGGACCTCCTGCGCCAGCTGGTCGTTGGACTGCTTGAGCTCTCCGATGGCCTGTTCGAGGTAGGCACTCAGCCGGTTGAGCGACTGGCCAAGCTGCTCGATTTCGTCTGACTCGCGCTTGCCCTTGCCGACGTACTGGCTTGAAAAATCGAGCTCGCTCATGCGGTCGGCGAGCGCCGCCATGGAAACGAGCGGCCGGGTAAACTCGCGCGAGAAGAAAAATGCGAGCACAAGGCAGATGAGCAGGGCGCAGCCGCCTGCGATCAGCAGGAACACGAGGTTGAGCGAGGAGTTCTGCTCGATGAACGCGAACGGCATATAGGCGATGAGGTAGCTGCCCTCGTCCGTGTCGAGCGAGCCGATGAGGCAGAGATACTGGTCGTTGTCGCGCAGACAGACGTTGGTGAAGCGGTACTGATGCACGGCAAGCGAGGACCAGTCCGCGTTCTGCATGACCGAGGCGAGAACCGCGATACTGCGGAACTGCTGCTCATTCATGCCGAAATTGAACCCCGGCACGCCGCTTTCGTCGCGGTCATGGAGAAAAGACGAGGTGAGAATCGTGCCGTCGTCCATCACCACGGCGAGTCGGATGGCGGAGCGGCTCTCGTAGCTGTCGAGCATGGTCACGATGTCGTCCGTGTCGCCGGTATAGCTGGCGCAGACCGTGTTGAAGGCGTCGCGCAGGCTGTTTTTTCGCGTCATCATGAAATAGTCCTTGTAGAAGAACAGGTTGAGGACGAGCAGCAGACCGATAAAGACGAGCGCGACCAGACTGATGACGGAGAAAAACTTGAAGCGGATGGAATGCGGTTTCGGCTTCATCCTTCAAAGCGGTATCCGTAGCCGCGCACGGTTTCGATCATCGAGCCGCAGTCGCCGAGCTTGGCGCGCAGCTTTTTGACATGGGTATCGACCGTCCGCAGGTCGCCGAAGTAGTCGTAGCCCCAGACGGCATTCAGGATGCTCTCGCGGGAGAGGGCGATCGAGCGGTTCTTCTTGAAATAGATGAGCAGCTCGTACTCCTTGGGGGTGAGCTCGACCGGCTGACCCTCGACGAGCACCTCGCGCCGCAGCTCGTTGACCGACAGGCAGCCGATGGTTTCGATGGGGGAAGCCGCGCGTCCCTCGCGCTTGAGCAGGGTGCGCACGCGGGCGGCGAGCACGATAGGGGAGAAGGGCTTGGTCACGTAGTCGTCCGCGCCGCCCTCCAGGCCGCGCACCTGGTCGGCGTCCTCGGCGCGTGCGGTCAGCAGCATGACGGGCAGGTGGTTGTCGCCGGTTTCCTGCTCGCGCACCTCGCGCAGCACCTCAAAACCGTCCATGCCCGGCATCATGACGTCCAGAATGGCAAGATCGAGCGTGGGACGGCGGTTTTCGATGAGTTCGAGCGCGGTCTTGCCGTCGGCCGCCTCGAGGATGGTGTGGCCGTCGCGCTTGAGAAAATCGCTGACGAGTCGGCGGATACGAGCCTCGTCGTCCGCAATGAGAATAGTAGACATAAAAATTCCGCCTTTTCAACTTAGATGAATAGATTATACGGCAGCTGTTTGTTCGTTGTGTGAACATTGACATAAAAAAGGAGGACGCAGAGAGAAAAAAACTGCGTCCCGTTCATATTATTCTTCGTTTTCGAGCACGTAGCGGTAGAGGGCGTTCTTCTTGACGCCGGCCTCGGCGGAGATCGCTTTCACGGCGTCCTTCTGGGTCTGCCCCTGCTCGATGCGGCGGCGGACTGCCTCAGCGGCGGCAGCCAGACGCTCCTCCTCGCTCGCTTCGGTCTCCGGCTCGTCGGGCGCGCCCTCCACGATGAGGACGAACTCGCCGCGCGGCGCGTTTTCGTCGAAGTAGCGGACCGCGTCGCCGATGGTCATGCGCAGCGTCTGCTCGTGCAGCTTGGTCAGCTCGCGCGAGAGCGAAAGGCGGCGCTCCTCGCCGAAGGCCGAGGCAAGGTCGCGCAGGGTCGCGCACAGCTTGTGCGGCGCTTCGTAGAAAATCATCGTGCGCTTTTCGTTCCGGAGCGCGTCCAGATGCTCGCGCCGCGCCTTTTTATTCACCGAAAGAAAGCCCTCGAAGCACCAGCGGCCGGTCGGCAGACCGCTTGCGGCGAGTGCGCAGACGGCGGCGCAGCAGCCGGGCACCGGAATGACCGGAATATCGTGCTCGGCGCACAGCGCGACAAGGTCCTCGCCGGGGTCGGAAACCGCAGGCGTGCCCGCGTCGGTCACGAGCGCACAGGACTCCCCTGCGAGCATACGCTCGAGTACGACCTCGCCGCGTGCACGGCGGTTATGCTCGTAGTACGAAATCATCGGCTTTTTTGGCAGCTCGCAGGCGTTCAGCAGCTTCTGCGTAACGCGCGTGTCCTCGGCGGCGATGAAATCCACCGTGCCGAGGATTTCACGTGCACGGGGAGAAAGATCGCCCAGATTGCCGATCGGAGTCGCGACAAGATAGAGAATTGACATAAGAAAACCCCTTTTTGAGAGTGAAGAGTGAAGAGTGGAGAGTGGAGAGGCGGTGTGCGCAGAGCGCACGATTTGAATCGCCGCAGGCGATACCATAACTTCACTCTGCACTCTCAACTCTACACTCTTTTCTGTGCTCTTTACATTTTTCCGTAGATTTTTAGATATTCTTCGCTTTCTACGAGCAGCGGCGGTTCGACGATAAGTCCCTCGGCGCTGCCGCCCTTGCGGCACTCTACGAGCACGGCGCTTGGCGAGGCGAGGGCGTTCTGGTGGACAAAGCGCAGGCGCTTGGGGACGAGCCGCACGCGGTCAAGCGCCTCGAGCAGCACCCACAGCCGCTCGGGACGGAACACGAACGCCGCCTTGCCGCCGGTATGCAGCACGAAGGACGCGGCTACCGCGACCTCCTCGACCGTGCAGCAGATGTCCTGTCGGGCGGTGCGCTTTTCCGCCATGGGCGCGGCGGCGCCGGTATTGCGGCCGAAATAGGGCGGGTTACAGATGACGTAGTCCATGCTGCCGTGGGGCAGGAGGGTGCGCATCTGCCGCATATCGCCCTCGAGCGCGGTGACGTTCGAAAGGCCGTTTTCCTCGATGGAGCGGCGGAACAGGTCGAGCGCTTCCGGCTGTATTTCGAGTCCGGTGAGCGTCAGGTCCTCGCGCCAGCAGAGCAGCGCAAGCGCACCCGTGCCGCAGCCGAGGTCGAGCACCTTCGCCCGGCGGCGTATCTTCGCAAAGGCGGAGAGCAGCACGCTGTCCTGCCCGAGCTTGAAAAATCGGTCGTCCTGAAAAAGCGTCAAGCCGTTCGGCAGCGTTTCGGTCGTCAGCGGCATGAAATTCCTCCTGTCATGGGGCGTATAGAGAAAGAGCCGGCCTTGCGGCCGACACCATCTGTCCCCAATGGTCTTAAATTGAAATTACGAACTATCGCGCGACAGCGCGCATAAAATACACTTTGCAAAGCAAAGTGATAAAAACCGGGGGCGTGTACCTCGTTTTTTATACGCTGAGAGAGAAAAAAGTTTCTGTATAGGAACTTTTTTCCGTCCGTGTTTTGCGGCGCGAAGCGCTGTCAGAACACAGATTGTCGGCAAAACGATAGTTTTGCGACAGTCTAAGAGCCGGCCTTGCGGCCGGCAAAGACTGTCGGTTCGACAGAGTTTACTCCTGTTTTCCCTCGATATATTCCTTGGCGTGCGCCTTGAGCTTATCGAAAGTTTCCGGACTGAGCACGTGCTCAATGCGGCAGGCGTCCTCGGCGGCTATCTCGCTGTCCACGCCGAGCGCGGTCAGAAACGAGGTCAGTACGGTGTGGCGCTCGTAAATGGTTTCGGCGATTTTCAGACCGGACTCGGTCAGACCGAGCAGACCGTTCTGGTCGATGGATACATAGCCGTTATCGCGCAGCAGGCCGACGGCCCGGCTGATGCTGGGTTTGGAGAAGCCGGTATAATGCGCTACGTCGATCGAGCGCACCTGACCGTTCTTCTGCATGAGAACGAGAATGGCTTCCAGATAGTTTTCCGCGCTTTCCTGGATCTTCAAAGTGCACGGCCTCCTTTTTTGCTCTGTTTTCAGCTGTCGCGCAGCGGCGCGGACAGCGCAGATTTGTGATATGAAATAGTATAACATAGTATATCATAAAAATAAATTTTTTGCAATACGGCGCACCCTGCGGAATAAGGTGAGAATTTTACCCGTTGCAACCGCGGGCAAAATGTTGTAATCTTAGAATAGCGAAAAGTTGTGAGGGAGAAAGCCATATGAAAATACTGCACACCACACCCGCCGAGGACGGGTTCCATATGCCGGCGGAGTTCGCGCCCCACGAGGGCTGTCTGATGATCTGGCCGGAGCGCGGCGACAGCTGGCAGTACGGCGCCTATGCTGCACGCAAAGCCTTTCTGCGCGTCATCGAAACCATTTCCGAGAGCGAAAGCATGACCGTTCTGTGCTCGGAGGGGCAGTACGACAACGCCCGGGCGCAGCTGCCCGACCGCGTGCGGCTGGTCGTGATGGCGACCGACGACGCATGGGCGCGGGACGTCGGCCCGACCTTCGTCGTGAACGACCGGGGCGAGCGCCGCGGCATCGACTGGGGCTTTAACGCCTGGGGCGGCACGGTGGACGGCCTCTATCCCTCGTGGGAGAACGATAACCGCGTGGCGCGGAAGTTCTGCGACCTGATGGGGAACGATGTCTATGACAAGCGCGATTTTATCTGCGAGGGCGGCTCCATCCACACGGACGGCGAGGGCACGGTGCTCGTCACCGAGGCGTGCCTGCTGAGCGCGGGACGCAACCCCGACCTGTCCAAGGCGGAGATCGAGCGGACGCTCTGCGAGTATCTGGGCGCGGAAAAGGTCATCTGGCTGCCGCGCGGCATCTACAACGACGAAACCAACGAGCACGTGGACAACGTCTGCGCCTTTACCGCGCCGGGCGAGGTCGTTCTCGCGTGGACGGACGACGAAAGCGACCCGCAGTACGCGCTGTCCAAGGCAAGCCTTGACGTTCTCGAGACCGAGCTGGACGCAAAGGGACGCCGCATCAAGGTGCACAAGCTGCCGCTGCCGAAGCCGGTCACGATCACCGCCGAGGAATGCGAAGGACTCGACCTGTGCGAGGGCGAGCCGACCCGTACGCCCGGTGAGCGCCTCGCCGCAAGCTACGTCAACTTCTACATCGCAAATCACGCGATCGTCATGCCGGCGTTCGGTGACCCGGCCGACGAGAAAGCGCGGCGCATTCTCGAAAAGCTGTTCCCGACCCGGAAGGTCGTTGCCGTCCCGGCACGCGATATTCTCATCGGCGGCGGAAACATCCACTGCGTCACGCAGCAGATACCGAAATAATCCGTAGGGCGGGCTGCCCTCAGCCCGCCGCCGGAAAAACGAAGCGGATACCGGTAAGACTCTTTATATGATTGAAAAGGAGCACATTATGTCTAAAAAAGTAACCGTAGCGGCGGTGCAGATGACCTACGGTCTGGAAAACGCGCTCGCAAAGGTGCGCGAGGCGGCCTCGCAGGGCGCACAGATCATTCTTCTGCCCGAGCTGTTCGAAAACTGGTACTTCTGCCAGGAAAAAAGCTATGAAAACTACCATCTCGCGACGACGCTCGAAGAAAACCCGGCGGTCTGCGCGCTGAGAAAAATCGCGCACGACTTCCGTGTTGTCCTGCCGGTCAGCTACTACGAGCGCGTCGGCAACACCACCTTCAACACGGTCGCCGTCATTGACGCGGACGGCAGCATCCTCGGCCAGTACCGCAAGACCCACATTCCGGACGACCATTTCTATCAGGAAAAGTTCTATTTCACCCCGGGCGACACGGGCTTCAAGGTCTGGGACACCGCGTATGCGAAAATCGGCGTGGGCATCTGCTGGGACCAGTGGTTCCCGGAGTCCGCACGATGCATGGCGCTGATGGGTGCGGAAATCCTGTTCTACCCGACCGCCATCGGCTCGGAGCCTATCCTTGACTGCGACTCCATGCCGCACTGGCGCCGCTGTATGCAGGGCCACGCCGCGGCGAACATCATGCCGCTCATCGCCGCGAACCGCATCGGCACGGAAACCGTCAAGCCGACCCCCGACAACCAGAATCAGTCCTCCTCGCTGACGTTCTACGGCTCGTCCTTCATCGCGGACGAAACCGGCGCGCTCGTCGAGCAGGCCGACCGCGAGAACGACGCCGTTCTGACGCACACCTTCGACCTCGATGAAATCCGCGAAATGCGCTCCTCGTGGGGCGTGTTCCGTGACCGCCGTCCCGAAATGTACGGCGCGATGCGCTCGTTTGGCTGAGAACAGCTTCCATAGACGAAAAAAAGACCATCTGACGCAGAATTGACTGCTCAGATGGTCTTTTCTCATGCCTTTTTGCGCTTACCCCAGAATGCCGAGGTGCTCAAGCAGGATTTTGATGCCCATTAAAATCAGCACCGCGCCGCCGAAGAACTCCGCGCGGGATTTGTACTTGAGGCCGAAAACGTGGCCGATCTTGATGCCGCTGCAGGACAGCACGAAGGTCGTAGCGCCGATGAAGCAGACCGCCGGAAGGATGTTGACCTGAAGAAAGGCGAAGGTCACGCCGACCGCCAGCGCGTCGATGCTGGTCGCGACCGCGAGCGGGAGCATGGTGCCGAACGAGAACGAGTCGCTGAGGTTTTCCTCGTCGTGCTCACGCGACTCGCGGATCATGTTCGCGCCGATGAGGCCGAGCAGAACGAACGCGATCCAGTGGTCGATGCTCATGATGAGCGACTGAAAGCGCACGCCGAGCGCGAAGCCGATGAGCGGCATCAGCATCTGAAAGCCGCCGAAATACGCGCCGACCGTCAGCGCATGGCGCGGCTTCAGCTCACGTACGCTCAGTCCCTTGCAGACGGACACCGCGAAAGCGTCCATCGAAAGTCCGACCGCGATGATAAATAACTCCACTAATCCCATTTTCCTTGTCCTCCTTGTCGTGTGTACGGCAGCTGAGCATAAAAAAAGAGACCCATCTGCCCTGAAAAACAGATAAGTCTCGTCATTTCATGCAAAACCAGAGAAGCGTCCTTCTCAGTATGTTGGCCCTGCCGCGCGCGCCGGAACAAGCGCCCGCCGACTACTCCCTTATTGTGCTGTATTATAGCATATTCAAAAGGGAGTGTCAATATGCAGGGCGAAAACGTTTGCGGAAGCGTTTTCTGCGGTAAGATGTTGCTAACTCAGTCGATGTTCTGAGAGCAGATGATGGAGATGCTGGTGGAGAGCTGGTCATTGTCCGGCTGGGCGCCGAGCTGGAGCAGGTCGCACAGCAGCGTCAGCGGCAGGCTGCCCTGACGGAACAGGTCCTGCGTGATGGTGAGGTCGAGCGTGCCCTCGCGCAGCATTTCCGCGCGGCCGGGGGACATATCGTGCGCAATGACGCGGACGCGGCCGGTATATCCGGCGGCACGCACGGCGTCGATGCAGGCGGTCACAGAGCGGTTCGCCATATAGATGGCGTCGGGCGGCGTGGCGCTCCCCAGGGCGGCGGCCACTTTATTATAGGTCACGCGGTAGTCGTTGTAGGTTTCACCGATGTCGATCTGGGACGAGGAGAAGCCTTTTTCGCGCATATGCGAGCAGAAGCCGTCCAGACGGGTGCGGTGGCCGTGGTACTCAAGGTTGCCGGCGAGGGCAAGCACGTGCGCATCCGGCGCGATGCACTTGGTCAGCAGCTCGGCGGCGATGCGGCCGCTCTTCGCGTAATCCTGACCGATGAAGCACAGACGGCGGCTGTTCGGCAGGTCGGAGTTGAACGTGATGCAGGGAATGCCGCTGTCGGCCAGCTCGCCGACCTTCGCTTCTATTGCAATATCGTTCAGCGCACACAGCGCGATGCCCTGTGCCCCCCATTCGAGCAGCTCGTCGAGCAGGGTGATGGCCTCGCCGGGAATATCGGTTTCACAGGTGCACACACGGATCTCCGCGTGGCGGACGGACAGCTTGACGCGGGCGCTTTCGATGCCGCGCGTGACCTCCTCGCGGAACGGGCCTGCCCAGTTGGGCAGAAGCACGCCGAGCTTGACGGGGGAGTAGTGCTGCGGACGGTCGGCGGTCTGGCGGTGCGACTCGCGCGGAGAAAGGTATCCAGTTTCGCGGATAGCGTCCAGAACGCGCTCGCGGACGTCTGCGCGGACGTAGGAGCGGTTATTCAGCACGCGGTCAACCGTGCCGCGCGAAACGCCGGCGCGTTCCGCAACTGTCTGTATCGTGGGTCGTTTGTTCATAGCTATCATTATCCTTTTCAGTGGGGAAATGGTTCTGTACTTATTATAGCACAAATGTGTGCAATGTAAAGAAAAGTATCACACAGCACACGAATGTGTGCAAAAGCACAGGTGGAAAGAAACAAACGCACGGAATGAAAAACGGATAAAACACGGAAAATATGCAATAAATCAAGCGCAAAAGTGCTGACACGAAAAAACACATAAGCACAGAATTGGTGTGTGTCACCAAATGCGTGCCACGGAGTTTGTGACAAAAGTCAAAAAGCGAATATATCGGAAAGAGAAGTTCGGATAAAGCGGATAAATACGATTTATTATCGTAAATACAAAGTGAAAAGTTTAAAACACTGTTCTGTGCTTTCGTAAAATTACTGTTGACAGGGGAGAGGGAGCACGCTATAATAAGCACATAAAGAGCACGGAAGCACAGAAAAGCACAGAGAGAACCGTGCATCACAAAAGAGAGTGAAGAGAAAAGGAGAGTTCACTATGATGAAGAAAAGACTTATGGCGGCTCTGATGGCAGCAACGATGGCAATGAGCCTCGCAGCGTGCGGCGGCGGCGACGCCCCGGCAGGCGGTTCGGACAACGCTTCGAACGAGCCTTACAAGATCCGCATGACGCTCAAGACCAACGCCGCTGAGTTCTGGAACATCATTCAGGCCGGTGCGGAAGCCTACGAGAAGGACCATCCGGAAGAAGTCAAGCTGTCCATCTACGGCCCTCCGGGAGAGACCTACTACGAGGAGCAGCTCAACTCCATCCAGACCGACCTCGTTGCCGACTATGACGGCTACCTGATCGCTCCGCTTCAGTCCGAAGCAGTTGCAACCGCTATCGCAAGCACCGACAAGCCGGTCGTAGCATATGACACCAACATCGACTCCGACAAGTGCCTCGCCTTCGTCGGCACCGGCAACAAGGAGGCCGCTAAGGAAGGCGCAAAGGCCGCAGTCGAGGCTGCCAAGGCAAACGGCTGGGACGAGATCAAGTGCATCGAGATCGCAGGCGTTCAGGGCGACTCCACCAACACCGCCCGCATGGACGGCTACCGCGAAGGCATCACCGAGGCCGGCGGCGAGTTCCTCGACAACGAGACCCAGTACGCAAATGCGACCGCTGACCTCGCAGTTACCGCGATGGAAGGCATCATGAGCAAGTTCCCGGACGGCGTCGCGATTATCTGCTCGAACAATGACGATATGGCGCTGGCAGCAGCCCGCACCGCAAAGAGCAACCCGAACTACGCAAAGACCATCTTCCTCGGCTTCGACGGCCAGAAGTCCGCTTGCGAGGCAGTCGCAGCAGGCGAGCTGCCCGAGGGCAACATTCCGCCGGTCGCGGTAGAAACCCCGAAGGATTCTTCGAACGGCGACTGGGCATCCACCTTCGCCATGCAGTGCGCAAAGCCGCTGCACATGGCGCCGCGCAAGATTGCGGAGTCGATTGTCGCGAACCTCGACCTTTCGGACAGCATTTTCGACACCGTGACCATCGCAGGCCCGGGCTTCATGAACTTCACCCTGAACCAGAGCTGGTACGAGAAGGCCGTTCGCGGCGTGTTCGAGATGGGCGAGAACTACGGCCGCACCAAGGCTGCAAAGCCGGAGACGGTCATGGTCGAGTTCGTTTCCGCGAACCCCACCGGCCCGATGCACATGGGCAACGCACGCGGCGGCGTTCTGGGCGACTGCCTGTCGTCTGTGCTCGACTGGTCGGGCAACGACGTCACCCGCGAGTTCTACATCAACGACGCCGGCAATCAGGTCGACAAGTTCGCGCATTCGGTCGAGGGCCGCTATATTCAGGAGGTAAAGGGCGAGGACGCTATCGAGTTCGACGCTTCCTGGTATCAGGGCGACGACATCAAGGCGCTCGCGCACGACCTTGTGGAGCAGTACGGCGACAGTCTGCTTGAAAAGACCCCGGAGGAGCGCTTCGCCATCATCGAGGGCTACGGTCTGCCGACCAACATCGCCCGCATGGAGCGCGACCTCAAGCGCTATAAGATCAACTACGATGTCTGGTTCCGCGAGTCCACCCTGCACGAGAGCGGCTACGTCAAGGAGACCATCGATATGCTGACCGCAAAGGGCGCGACCTACGAGACCGAGGACGGCGCACTCTGGCTGCGCTCGACCGATTTCGGCTGCGACAAGGACGACGTTCTGCGCCGCGCAAACGGTTTCTACACCTACTTTGCGGCCGATATTGCCTACCACCGCAACAAGTTCGAAAAGCGCGGCTTTGACCGCGTTATCAATATCTGGGGCGCCGACCACCACGGCCATGTAAAGCGCCTCCAGTGTGCGCTCGATGCGCTCGGCCTTGACGGCTCGCACCGTCTGGAGATCGTGCTCATGCAGCTCGTGCGCATGATGCAGGGCGGCGAGGTCGTCCGTATGTCCAAGCGTACCGGCAAGAGCCTGACGCTGACCGACCTGCTCGACGAAATTCCGGTCGATGCGGCGCGTTTCTTCTTCAACTCCCGCGCGGCGGAGACCCAGATGGAGTTCGACCTCGACCTTGCCATCAAGCAGGACTCCGACAACCCGCTCTACTACGTCCAGTACGCGCACGCCCGCATCTGCTCCGTGCTCAAGAACGCACAGGAGAGCGGCATCGCCCTGCCGGACACCGCAAAGACCGACCTTTCCGTGCTGACCGGCGCGGACGAGCGTCAGCTCATCAAGCAGATCGCGCTGCTGCCCGAGGAGATCGTGCAGTCCGCCGTCAGCCGTGACCCGTCGCGCCTCAATAAGTACGCTGTCGCGCTGGCACAGCAGTTCCACCACTTCTACAACGCCTGCCGCATCAAGGACGCGGAGCCGGCGGTACGCGATGCGCGTCTGACCCTGTGCCTCGCGGCGAAGCAGACCATCGAGAACGTGCTGAAGCTCATCGGCGTAGAAGCACCGGAGTCGATGTAATTTATCTGAACCTTTCCGGTCACGCGTACAGCGTGAGGAGAAAAAATCCCATGAACAAATTAGCGAAAAGACTGACCGCGCTCGCGCTTTCGGCGGCCATGCTGACCGCCCCGGCGGGAGCCATCACCGCAGACGGCGAGAGCGAAACGTGGTTTGACGGCGTGTGGAGTCTCATCGATGCGTTCAGCATCAAGACCGAGCACGACCCCTATGTGCTCCAGAACTACATCAATAAGTATCTGGAAAAGCACCCGGAGGAGATGTACGACGTGCTGAACGACATCCTCGGTCTGCTCGACACCCACTCGATGTACCTGTCGAGCGAGGAGTATTCGCAGGGCTTTTCCACGCTCGAAGGCTTTGTCGGCATCGGCGTCGGTCTTCAGCAGACGGCGGGCGGCGTGCAGATCGCGGAGGTCATCCGCTACTCGGCGGCCGAGGAGGCCGGCCTTCAGATCGGCGACCTTATCGTGAAAATCGACGGCGAGGACGTAAGCGGCGCGGAGAGCGCGCTCGTTGCGGAAAAGCTGCGCGGCAAGGAGGGCACGACGGTCGAGCTGACCGTGCGCCGTCAGGGCCGCGACATCACGGTGAAAATCGAGCGCCGTCAGGTCAATCAGGTCTATGTTTCGAACAGCACGCTTACGCAGGGCGTGGAATACATTAAAATCAGCTCGTTCGCCTCGCAGAACGACTGGCAGGCGTTTTCCGAAATCTGGAACAGCCTGCCGCGGAAAAACACCCGTGCGGTCGTGCTCGACCTGCGCGGAAACGGCGGCGGCCTGATCGACGTTGCGTTCAAAATCGCGAACGCCATGACGCCCGAAAAGGGCGTGGCGCTCGCGGGCGTCCGCTACCGCGACGATATGGGCGGCCTCGACCAGACGGTTTCGACCGGCGGCGGTCTGCCGCTCAACAAAATCGTGGTGCTCGTCAACGGCGGCACGGCCTCGGCGGCCGAGCTTCTGACCGGCATCTTGCAGGATACGGCGAAAAACGTGACGGTAATCGGCGAAAAGACCTACGGCAAGGGCCAGGGTCAGATGCACATTCCGCTCATTAACGGCGACAAGCTCGTTATTACGACGCTTGAAATGGAGCTGCCGCGCCAGGGCTGCTGGGAGGGCGTCGGTCTGACGCCGGATATTCAGGTCGGCAACAGCGAGGTCAGCGTCAACGCGAGCACGCTGCATCCGCTCGACACCACGAAAACGCTGCACTTCGGCGAAACGTCGGACGATGTTTACGCCATGACCGAACGCTTGCAGCTTCTCGGACTCATCGGCGAGGCGACGAGCACGTTTGACGGCGAGGTTCTCGACGCCGTGACCGCTTTCATCGACAGCTACGAGCTGCCGGGCGCGGTTTATGCGTCCCCCGAGATGCTGTCGGCGCTCGACGACGCCATCAGCGCACTGTCGGGCCAGACCTACACGCTCGATATGCAGCTTCAGTCGGCGCTCGAAATCTGCCGTCTGGCCGCAGCCAAGCCGCAGCAGTATACCGTTCTCGCGGACGGCAGCTGGAAATCTAATTCATAAAATTTACACAATATCATGTTAGACTAACACAACAATGTCTGCAATGGGAGGATAATCTATCGTGGACGCACCTTTAAGTCAGAGCGGCCGAAAGCCGCAGCTTATGCTCACTTCTTCGGACGACGTTCCCTTGTGGCGCGCGCATCCGGACCGTTTCGCCGGGGCGATCGCGCCGGACGGGGCGGCCTGCGACGAATGGGAGAAGCAGCTCGATCCGCTTCCGGTCGGCATTGCGCTCGACTGTCCGCCGGTTCCCGATGAGGAGGACGAAAACGTGGAGCGGCCGGTCACGCTGTTCTACATCCGTCAGTGCAAGGAGGCCTTTCGCGACAGGCTGCATGAGGACGCGGCGTTCTACTATCTGCGGAACGCCGAAACCTTCGCGTCGCTCCGCGCGGCGGTGCTGGCGCTCGGCGACATCAGCGGGCGCACAGTCATCGCGGAGCTTACGCTGGCGGACGACGAGGGGCATCTGTCGGACGGCACGGACGTCCGCGCCGCCATCGGCGTTCTCCAGCGCATCGGCGTGACGACCGTCATTCTTCGCGCCCGCAGCATGGAGGAGCTTTCCGAAGCGCTCGAAAAGACCGCGCCCTACGCGCGTCTGCCGCTCGGCGTGTGCGCTCCGGCGGCGTGGTTCGACGAAAGACGGCCGCTTTACAACGCGGAAATCGCGGTCCCGGCGGAAAACGAGCACGCGGAGACGCTGCTGCACGCGGTAGATGAGAAGGCGGTCTGCCTCAGCATTCCGCGCGACCACGATGATTTTATTCTGGCGCCGGACGGCAACAACGCCCACTTCATCGACCCGACCATCGACATTTCGGACGAAATCGAGTGCGGCCCGCGTCTGGGCGAGGAGCTCATCGAGGCGGAGGACGCCTCGGGTGCGTTCAAGCTGCTGCTCGAAACCGAGGACGACCTGGTGGCGCTCGAAGAGTGCCGCTGCATGATTTCGCGCCCGGTCTGCCTGTGCGCGGAGAACGCCGACCTGCTTGAGCAGGGACTGCGCGTGTTCCCCGGCCTTGCGCTCTATGACGGCACGTGGGAGCAGCCCGACGAGGTCGTGCATTACTGGGAGAGAAAATACGGTCTGGTGCGCCTGTAAGAAAAATCCGTTTGCAGGGAACAAAATCCGGACACGATACGTCTAAGGCAATACCGCATAATTGGACAAGAGCGATTTGCGAGTAAATTTTGCGCGCTGATAAGGCGCGGTTTTGCAGCAATACTGACGTATTGCAAGAAATCGCAACGCAATCAGCGGACAAAATTTCCGCAGAGCGCCGCAGCTTTAATTGTGCGGTGTTGCCCTCACACGGCATAAATAAAAGGAGGAGCGAGATAAGGATGGACTGGAGAGAGGTCACCATCTACACCACCACCGCGGGCATCGGCCCGGTCGAGGCGGTTCTGGAGGATAACGGCATCGAGGGCTACGTTCTGGAGGACGCGGCCGATTTCGAGGAATTCCTCAAGGACACCGAGATCTACTGGGATTATGTTGACGAGGAGCTTGTGCGCGAAAAGCGTGCGCAGGAGACTTGTCTGAAGATTTACCTTTCGGACGATGAGGCGGGCGCGAAGCAGTACGCCGCGCTGCGCACTTCGCTCGAAAACCTCAAGGCACGCGACGAAGAGCACGCATGGGGACGGCTCGTCACCGAAACCGCGCTCACCCGTCAGGAGGACTGGGAATGGGGCTGGAAGCAGTATTTCAAGCCGTTCCCGGTCGGCCATTCGTTCATGATCAAGCCCTCGTGGGAAACCGTGGACGATGCGCAGGGCCGCCGCATTCTGGAAATCGACCCGGCGTCCTCGTTCGGCACGGGTAGCCACGACACCACGCAGCTGTGTATGTGTGCACTGGAGGACAACGTAAAGCCGGGCGACACCGTGCTCGACATGGGCACCGGCTCGGGCATTCTCGCCATCGCGGCGGCGATGCTCGGCGCTGAGGTCAAGACGGTCGTTGACATCGACGAAAACTGCCTGCGTACCGCGCAGGAGAACGCCGAGAAAAACCACGTAACCATCGGCCGCGGCCTGTGCGGCGATGCGCTGCGCGACGAAAAGCTCGCCGAGGACATCGGAAGCGGCTACAACGTCATCGTTGCGAACATCGTGGCGGACGTCATCATCGGCATGGCGCCCATGTTCTTCGAAAAGACCGCCGAGGGAGGCACGCTCATCTGCTCGGGCATCCTCAACGAACGCGCGGACGAGGTGCGCGCAGCGCTCGAAAAGGCGGGTTTTACCGTCCTTCATCACGCGAAAAGTGACGACTGGAGCGCATTTACGGCGAAAAAATGATTTTTGGAATGATTTGTTGATTGTTCCCTTGCCAAAAGGCCGATAATTTGTTAGAATAGGAAAGGTCAAGTTCCCATGCCAAGATTTTTCATTGACGAAACCCCGCAGGGCGATACCGTTGCGCTTCACGGCGAAAACGCGCATCACGCGGGTCGTGTGCTCCGGCTGCGGCCGGGCGAGGCGCTGACGCTGTGCGACGGCGCGGGCACGGATTTCGACTGCACGGTCGAACAGGTGGAAAAGGACGAGGTCGTCTGCCGCGTGCAGGCATCGCACCCGTCGGAAACTGAACCCCGGCAGGATATGACGCTGTTCATGGCGCTCCCCAAGAGCGACAAGATGGAGTTCGTCATGCAGAAGTCGGTCGAGCTTGGCGTGCGGAAAATCGTACCGTTCCTGTCGAAAAACTGCGTGTCCCGCCCGGACAAGACCGATAAAAAGGTCGAGCGCTGGCGCAAGATCGCAGTCGAGGCCGCAAAGCAGTGCGGACGCGGCTATCTGCCGGAGGTCACAGCTGTGATGAACGCAGACGAGGCGTTCCGGCTCGCGGCGGAAAGCGGAACGGCGCTGTTTTTCTATGAACACGAAACGAGAGGACTGCGCGACACGCTCGAAAACAGGGGCGTTTCGGACACGGTTTCGCTCGTTATCGGCCCGGAGGGCGGCTTCGCACCCGAAGAGGTGCAGAAAGCCAGAGATGCAGGTCTTGTGAGCGTATCGCTCGGCACGCGCATTCTGCGGTGCGAGACCGCGCCTGTCGCAGCGCTGGCAGCGGTGCTGTACGCAGGCGGAAATATGTAAAAAGAGGGAGTGTATTTCATTGGCAAAAAGCAATGTGGGCAAAAAGCCAATTACTGAGGAAGAATATACAACAAACAAGGTGCTGACGGTGTTCAGCGTATGCCTGCTGGGCGTACTGGTGCTGATGATCCTTCAGCGCCTGCTGAACTACGGAAATACCTTCATGATAGGTCTTATCGTGACCAAGATCCTGCTCGCCATCGGCATCATCGGCGTTATCGGCGGTCTTGTCATGCTCGGCATGGAGCGCTCGGGCCGCAGAAACAGCGCGCGACGCATCGTCTGCGGGCGCAACCTGCTGATTGCAAGCGTTGTCATGACGCTGTGCATGAGCGCGATCAGCTACGTCGGCACGGCTCCGATCAAGGCGCTTTACGTGATCCTGCCGGTTCTGGCGGTATTCTATCTGGTCTACCATTCCTACTCGACCGAGTTCTTCGTTATCACCGTGGACAGCGGTGCGGCGCTCGGCCTGATGTGGCTCGCGCACCGTGCGCTCGTTTCTTCGAACTTTGTCTGGGTGGCCTACGCGGCGCTCATCGCGGCTGTCGTTCTGACCATCGCGCAGATTTTCGTGGTCAATTCGGTCCGCGCAAAGCAGGGCAAGTCGAAGAACACCGGCAAGAAGGCGGAAGCACACTTCAGCAGCAATGCTTTCCTCATGATGACGGTGACTCCGATTATCATGACCGTGCTGACCGCAGCCGTTCTGTTCGCGCCGGCGCATATGCCGGTGGTAATGGGTATCGCAGCGGCGTACCTGTTCGTGACCGCGGTTTATTACACCGTAAAACTCATGTGATTTGATTCGCAGTATGCGGCGGATGGCTCTCGCAGTCGTCCGCCGTTTTGTTTTTTTCGGAAAGGAGGAGAAAGCCGATGCGCAGGTTCATGTGGGCGCTGATGCTGTGCGTGCTGGCCGTGGGCGCAGGGACGATCTGGTATCCCTACCTCGCGGCGGAGCGCGTGAGCACGCCGTTCGAGGCGGCGGAGCTGCTGGAAGCGGCGGGGGAGGAGCCGCTGTGCTTCCGCTCGGAGGAGGTAGACCCGGACACGGTCTACCGTGCACTGGAGGCACGCTGGCCTTATGCCTTCGCCCTGCACGCGACCGTCCGGGCGAACAAGACGACCGAGCTTCGCGTCGAGGTGTCGCGTCCCGAGCGGCAGGCGCAGGCAAAGGCATACGCAGGCGCACTTGCGGCGGAATGCGTCACGCCCGATATGACGGCCGAGCAGAAGCTGCGTGCGCTGCATGACGCGCTCGTGCGGATGTGCGAGTACGACGTCGATACCGAGGAGCAGGAGCACCCGGACGGCTCGGCGCCGGCTTTCTCTGCGGACGGGGCGCTGCTCGACCACAGGGCCGTGTGCGCCGGCTACGGCCGCGCCTATGCCATGCTGTGCGATGCGGCAGACATCCCGGCGGTCTATGTCGCCTCCGAGCAGATGAACCACGGCTGGAACGCCGTGCGGCTCGACGGAAAGACTTGGTTCATCGACTGTACCTTTGACGACCCGGTTCCCGACCGGGGGCAGTACGTGTCCGAGCAGTTCTTTCTCGTGGGCGCGGAGCAGCTTTCCGAAACCCATCAGTGGGACCGCGCGTTCTGCGAGCAGGCGCTCGACAGCCTCGAAAACACACCGCTCGAAGAGGGCGGGAAAAGCGGGGAAAACGGGGCGGAAAATCCTTTCAAAAAAATTCTGAAATTTTTTCAGAAAAAGTGTTGACAGTTTCGAAAAAGTGTTGTATTATATACAAGTCGTCAGCGAGCGGGCGACACTGGGAAAAGGAAATGGCGGTATAGCTTAGTTGGCTAGAGCGTCCGGTTCATACCCGGAAGGTCATTGGTTCAAGTCCAATTACCGCTACCACTTTTTTTCGCCTGGCCCGTTGGTCAAGCGGTCAAGACACCGCCCTTTCACGGCGGTAACGGGGGTTCGATTCCCCCACGGGTCACCAAATGGAAGGTTAGCTCAGCTGGGAGAGCATCTGCCTTACAAGCAGAGGGTCAGCGGTTCGAGCCCGTTAACTTC
>UQVU01000019.1 GCA_900544475.1 uncultured Butyricicoccus sp. | reverse complement strand
CATCAGAGTGCTTATATATAATACCATATCCGGGGCCCTGTGTCAAGCGGTAATTTTCGTGTTCCTGCATTTCCCTGCGGGGAGCGTTACGCAGTCCGTGCCTCGAAGCTATTTACAATGGCGAAAAGGCGCTTTATGATGGAGCGAGAACAGTGCAGTGTGCGCTGTCATTTGCGCGGATTTGATACCGGATTTTTTTGCAGAAACCGGCTGTACAGGAGAAGTTACAACGAAAAAAAGAACGTGCTGATGCTGAACGGCAGTCCGAACCCGAACGTCAACACTTCGATTGTGCTGCGCGAGATGGAAAACGTATTCCGTGAAAACGGTGTTGAGTCCGAGACCGTTTCGCGGCAACCGGGATATTCACGGCTGCGACGGCTGCTTTACGACCGGAAAATGCGTCTTTACCGACATCGCGAACGAGCTTTCCCCGAAATTCAAGGCGGCGTAAGCATTGCCTGCGCTCGGTGCGGCATTCAGCTCGGCAAGGAGCAGTTCGGTCTGCCGGCGCAGGAGGAATGGATGCCGACCCACTTCATACGCCGAGGCAACCGAAATGGCGGAAAAGTAACCGATTTCCGTAAAGCAGAAATTTGGTTACTTGGTTACCCGGGTATCTTAGGAAGCATCTCACAGGCGGAGCGGAGAGAGGTTTGCTCACAAGGAGAGTTATCCCCAACCTGTGGAGAAGATAGGGTATTTTATTCCCTTTGGAGAGGGTTCCCTGAAAAATGCGTTTCCATATTTTCTCTGTTGGTCTTGCTTTTTGAGAAAGGGTAACCAAGTAACCATTTTCTCTCCGGCGGGAAAACGGTTACCTGACGAGGAAAAAGAGTTACCTGCGCATTGGCGGAGAAACAGAGTGTCCTTTCGCCGCCTTTCAAAATTTCTGCAAGACAAACCGGAGAATACGCGGTATAATGGAGATACTGCGAGGGAGGTTATCTGCTATGAAGAAAATCCGCATCGGCGTCATCGGCATCGGTGACATCAGCAACGTTTATCTGAATAATCTAAAAAAATATAACGATATGATCGAGATTACGGCCTGCGCGTCGCGCGGTCTGGAAAAGGCGCAGCGCAAGGCCGCCGAGCACGGCATCCCGAAAGCCTATGCCTCCGGCATGGAGCTGATCTCCGACCCGGACATTGATTTGATTCTCAACCTGACAACGCCGCAGGCGCACTACGAGTACAACCTCGCGGCGCTCAAGGCCGGCAAGCACGTTTATACCGAAAAGCCGCTTGCCATGACCTTTGCTGAGGGGCAGGAGCTGGTTTCGCTCGCGAAGGAAAAAGGTCTGCTCATCGGCTGCGCCCCGGACACCTTCCTCGGCGGACGGCTCCAGAATATCCGTGAGCTGCTCGACAGCGGCAAGCTCGGCCGTATTACGGGCGGCGGCGCATGGTTCGTCGGTCACGGCCACGAGTTCCATCATCCGGCGCCTGCCTTCTTCTATCAGCCGGGCGCGGGTCCGCTGTACGACATGGGGCCCTACTATATGACGGCGCTGCTCAGCCTGCTCGGCCCGGTAAAGCGCGTCTGCGCCATGGCGACCAAGGCAGGCGAAACGCGCACCGTTCCCTCCGGCCCGAGCAAGGGACAGGTGCTCCCGGTCGATGTCGATACCCATATCAACGCTATTCTCGAGTTCGTCTGCGGCGCACAGGTGACGCTGACGTGCAGCTTTGACGTATGGGATTCCGAGCTGCCGCGCATGGAGCTTTACGGAACAAAGGGCACCGTCCTCATCAACGAGAAGGACCCGATTTCCGGCCCCAATCTGTTCGGCGGCGAAACACTGATGCGGACGCCCGAGCAGTACCGCTGGGCCGACCCCGAACGCCGTCCGGAAAATGTCAATACTCCCTGGCCGGTCGTCCCGCACAGCCATCCGTTCAATTCGGTCAGCCATGCGGAAAATCCGCGCGGCATCGGCCTTATCGACATGGTGCAGGCCCTGCACGAGGGTCGTACGCCCCGCGCCTCCGGCGATATGGCGCTGCATTCGCTCGAAGTCATGGAGTGCATTCTGAAAAGCGCCCACGAGCACGTTTTCTGCGAGCCAACTACCTCGTTTGCACAGCCTGCCCCTCTGCCGTCCGACACGGCGGAACGCTGAGAAAGTAATAAATATGGGTCTGTCGCGGAATGAAGAATTCTGTGGCAGACCCTTTTCCGTGCCCGGAAAAAGAGCGGAGCAGGCAGATGGTGTAATTCCCTCGTCCGCGCCCTTGCGGTCTGTCACGCCTGCCTGTATAATAAGGTTATCCCCATCCCGGCCGACCGCCGGAAAACGAATTTGAGGTGAAAACATGGCGTCAAGCAAAGAATATCTGGCCTTTATTCTGGAGCAGCTGTCCGGACTGGAGGACGTCAGCTATCGCGCGATGATGGGCGAATTTATCCTCTATTACCGCGGCCGCATCGTCGGCGGAATTTACGACGACCGCCTGCTGGTCAAGCCGGTGAACGCGGCTGTCCGCTGTCTGCCGGAGGCGCCCCGCGAGCTGCCCTACGAGGGCGCAAAGGAAATGCTGCTGGTCGAGGAAGTCGATGACAAGGCATTCCTGACCGGTCTGTTCGAGGCGATGTACGACGAACTGCCCGTCCCGAAGCCGAAGAAGAAAAAGTAGCCTTACTCCGCATTTCCCCCCAGAATATCCGCAATATCATCGATGAGCTGCTCCCAGTCGTCCTCGGTGCCCTCGGTCTGGAGAAAGCCGGTGCTCATGTCGTTGACAAAGGCCGCACCGATGTCGATGTAGCTGTCGTAATCCGGCTCGTGATAGCCGTATTCCGTGCCGAGCAGCACGATTTCGTCGCATTCGTCGCCCGACATATGCGCCATAGCAACGTTCAGAAAGCCGTTTTCCGCCATGCTGTCATCGTCGTCCGGCGCGGACCACGCCCGCTCCCAGTCCTCGCTCTCGTCCTCGTTAAACAGGCCGTCGCGGTAGTAGTCCAGCTCCCGGCGAATGCTCTGCTTGAGAAAATTCCGTTCCATATGTGTCCGTCCTTTCTGTTTTTCGTCCGTTGAACTTGATGTAATCATTATACGCACAGCGGCAGCGTTTGACAAGAGGACGTGCCGCCGCGCAGCATTTCTGCGGAAAAATTCGATTTTTTCTCCCTGAGCGGTTGACAAATCGCCGCAGCTGTGATAACATATAAATTACGCTGAGTGAGAACAAAAGCGCAAGTGAATATCGCGGGGTAGAGCAGTTGGTAGCTCGTCGGGCTCATAACCCGGAGGCCGCAGGTTCAAGTCCTGTCCCCGCAACCACGTTTCACCGCCGATTTCGTTGAAATCGGCGGTTTTTTGCGTCCGGAGAGCGTTCCACGGCAGAGAAAGCGCTTGAAACCCAAAAGCGCTTCTCCCGGGGACAGGCTTCCGAAAGCCGTCTCCCGTCCTGCAAAACCATCTCTCCCCTCCCCTGCTCCACTCATTCCCCCAAACAAAAAAGCTGCACAGCCTCCCGTTTCCGGGAAAAAGCCGTGCAGCTTTTCTATTTTCTTTCAGACTTATCAGCCGGCGATAAGGCCGACAGCGAGATAAGCGACGAGCGCGACCGTGCCGCAGACAACCGCATACGGCAGCTGGGTCTTAACGTGATCCAGATGGTCGGACGCCGAACCCATCGAGGAGAGGATGGTGGTATCGGACAGCGGCGAGCAGTGGTCGCCGAAAACGCCGCCGCCTGCAACAGCTGCGAACACCGCAACTACGATGGTGGTCAGCTGGCCGCCGGTCATGTTGAACGCGAGCGGCAGAGCGATCGGCATGCAAATTGCGAACGTGCCCCAGGAAGAACCGGTAGCGAACGCCATGATAGCGGAAACGATGAAGATGACTGCCGGCAGCAGATGCGGCGTCAGCAGACCTTCCGTGACCGAAATGATGAAGTTTGCGGTACCCATGGTCTTGGACAAGCCGTTTACCGAGTACGCGAGCGCGAGCAGGATAACGGCCGGGAGAGCGCCCTTGATGCCGTTGGTCAGGGTGTCCATGACTTCCTTGAACGGGATGCCCTGGATCATCATGCTGATGCTCATGAGGATAACAACGAGCGTGAACGCTTCCATGGTCTTAGCCGACTTGAACGCCACATAGGTGCTCATGGCGACCGTGATGATAACGAGAACCGGAAGAAGGAAGTTCAGGAAAACGCGCGGCTTGAAGCCGGGGTACGGCTCCATACTGGTCAGTTCCTTGCCGGTCAGCGGCTGAGCGCCGTCCGCGAGGACCTTGCCGGTCTCCATGGCGCGCTTCTCCGCCTTCTTCATCGGGCCGAAGTCCTTGACGATGCCGGACGCGATAAGGCCGACGAACGCAACCGCGAACAGAGCGTAGAAGTTGAACGGGATTGCCTTGATGAACAGCGCGGAAGCGTCCTCCTGCGTTGCGATGCAGCCGACGCCGACCGCCAGACCGCTCAGGTAAGCCGCCCAGCCGGTGATCGGAACGAGCACGCTGACCGGAGCCGAGGTGGAGTCCGCGATGTACGCGAGCTTTTCGCGCGAGATACGCGCCTTATCCGTAATGCTGCGCATGGTGCAGCCGACGAACAGCGGGCTGAACGAGTCGCTGAAGTATACGAACATACCCAGCACCCATGCGATGAGCTGCGAGCCCTTGCGGCTCAGCTTCTTGTCATGTACCCACTGAGAAAATCCCTGAATTGCGCCGGTTTTCTGGAAATATGCAACCAGAATGCCGATCATCGTGTTCAGCAGCATGACCCACGAAAAGCTGGTCGTACCCAGATTTTCCTTGAGCAGCGTCGGAAAGTTCAGCAGCAGAATATCTACCAGACCCTGACCCTCATGAATACCGACGAGCACAGTACCCGTAATGCAGGCAACCGCAAGTGCTACGATGGTATTCTTGGTGCGGAAGGACAGTGCAATGGCAAGCAGGGCGGGAATGATCGAAATAATCCCCATACTTGTGAGTTCTTCCATTTATTTCTCTCCTTGTTGTGAATGTATGCCGAGCCGCCGCAGCGGCAAGAGATTACAGCTTGACCTGCTCAAGCGGCAGCTTGTTGTCCGAACGGGTAACGGTCGCCGGGGGCGCCTGGTCGAGCTGACGGTCCGCGATGCCGAGGATGTCCTCCGGACGAACCCACGGACGGTTCTGGAGCGCGCTGGTCTCCTCATGGGTCAGATAGCCCTTGTATGCGGTCAGCGCACGGCGCAGGAAGCCGTCGCGTGCGCAGGCCTCAGCGATGCCGTTGTTCAGGATGGAGCGGAAGTGCGGAATGACGGACGCCGCATAGGCGATGGAGGTGGAGTTTGCGATAGCGCCCGGGATGTTGCTGACGCAGTAGTGCACAACGCCCTCCTCGATGTAGCGCGGGTTCTCGTGGGTGGTCTCGTGGAAGGACTCGATCGCGCCGTCGTCATCGTTCGAAATATCGACGATAACGCTGCCCTTCTCCATGAGCTTCAGCATCTCGCGGTCGATGAGGAAGTCATGACGGCCCTTCGGCCACTTGACGCAGTTGAGGACCATATCGGTCTGCGGCAGCAGAGCGGCGATATTCTCCTTGGTGCAGAGCATGGTGTCGATGCGCTCCTGATACTGGCGCTGGGTGGTGCGCAGCAGGCCGATGTTGATGTCCATGAGGGTAACGCGAGCGCCGAGCGCGTACAGAACGGACAGGGCCGCCTGACCGACCGTGCCGCCGCCCAGGATGAGAACGTTCATCGCCGGAGCGCCGCCGAGGCCGCTGACGAACTTGCCCTTGCCGCCGTTGATGGACAGCATGGACTCCAGACCGAACAGAGCGCCCTGCTTGCCGGCCGCCTCGCAGTTCGGGGAGCCGTAGCGGTGGCAGTCCTCGGCGGTAAACGCAATGCACTTGCTGTCGAGGATGGCCTGAACCTCCTCCGGGTGCGCCGCCGGATGGATGCAGGTGAAGATGATCTGACCCTCGCGCAGCAGCGGGAACTCGCACGGCTCCAGCTCCTTGACCTTAGTCACGAAGTCGCACTGTGCGTAGATCTCCTCCATGGTATCGACCAGCTTCGCGCCAGCCTTCTCATACGCCTCGTCAGCGAAGCCGGCCGTGGCGCCAGCGCCGCGCTGCACGAGCGCCGTGTGACCGTCCGCAACGATGGTCGCGATTTCTCCCGGAGTCGCAATGGTGCGGTATTCTCCGTTCTTGATGTCCTTCAGCAGTCCGAAAACCAATGAAATTACCTCCGATTTATTTGTATAAATATTTACGCAGGCATACGAAAAGGGCACTGAAGCAAAAGACCTCAGTGCCCTGCGGGTGCCTATCTTCTGCCGGGCATGACCAGCTCTCTCCTGTCGGCTGGCAACCGGCAGAAGCAGTGCCGAAGCTGTTCGCTTTCGACCCCAGACAGCGTCTTTGCTGTCTTCGGCGGATTGCCCTTTCACCGCTTTGGCGGCTACTGATGCGCTCCGCGCCTCTAAATCATACCGTTCTGTTTACTAATTATATGCCTCCCGCTCGATAATGTCAATCAAACGCAGCCCGTTTCGTGATTTTTCGTCTTTTACCGGTTCTTTTCGCTCCCAAAACTGTAAACAGCGCACAAAAACGCTTGCGTTTACCGAACGCGCCTCTCTTCCGCATTTTTCCGGTTCAAATAGATATAGAACATAATGTTCAGTAAAATGCCGACAACGGTCGCCACCGGTGCGGACAGACCGATTTTCGTTAAACTTGCATTCGGCTGCATACTCATGTAATACGCGAGCGGTAGTCGGACGAGCAGCGTCTGCACAAGACCCTGAATCATGACCCAGAGCGTTTTGTTGTTGCCGTTGAAGTAACCGACCATGCTGAACAGCACGCCGGTGACGATGGTTTCGGGCGCGAAGCCGCGCAGGTACGCAAATCCCTTGCGCACGACCTCGGCGTCGGTCGAGAACAGACCCGCGAGCACATCACCCTTCAGCATGACGAGCACGAACATCACGCAGCCGAACGCCACGCCTACCGCGATGCCGGTCAGCATGGACTTTTTCGCGCGTCTGGGATTGCCTGCGCCGATGTTCTGCGCCACGAACGACGCCATCGACTGCATCAGTGCGCTCGGCACGAGCATGACGAAGTTGACGATTTTGCTCGCGACGCCGTAGCCGGAGGACGCCGCAAGCCCCAGACGGTTGACGAACGCGCACAGCGCGAGGAAGGACAGCTGCGTCAGGAATTCCTGAAGCGCGAGCGGCAGACCGATGGACAGGAAGCGGCCGCACTGCTCGTTCAGGCGGACGTCGCGCTTCGTGATGGTGAACGGCAGGTTCTTGCGGAACAGGATAACGAGCGCACACACGACGCTGACCGCCTGCGCGAGCACGGTTGCGATTGCCGCGCCCGCCGCGTCCAGATGCAGACCGGCAACCAGAATGAGGTCGCCCGCCACGTTCACCAGACACGCCACGAGCACGAACAGCAGCGGCGAACGGCTGTCGCCCAGACCGCGGAACACCGCCGAGAGCAGGTTGTACGCCACGATGAACAAAATGCCGCAGCCGCAGATGCGCACATAGCTCGTTGTCAGCGACACCGCCTCCTCCGGCGCCTGCATGAGCACTGCGATAGGCCGCGCAAAGCCGACCAGCAGCACGAACAGCACCGCTGCGAGTATCGTGAACACGACGGCCGCGCCGCCGAGCACCGCACCGATGTCCTTTTCGCGCTTTTCACCGATATACCGCGCGATGAGCACGGTAACGCCCATTGCGAGCTGTGTCACGACGAACGTGACCAGATTGAGCAGCTGACTGCCGGTCGAAACCGCCGACAGACCCGAGGTCGAGCCGAACCGCCCGACAACGAGCAGATCGACTGCGCCGTAGGCCGCCTGCAAAATCAGTGCGCCGAGCACCGGCAGCATGAACCGGCACAGCTTTTTGAGTATGCTTCCCTGCGTAAAATCCGCTTTGTTATCCGTCAAGGCGACCCCTCCTCTCGCTCATCACGCGGTGCATCCTCTCGATGGTGCGGATGGTGCACGCCGCGTCCTCGTCCGAAATATCCGCAAGCTGCGGCGCAAGACAGGCAAAATAGTCCTGATTATAGCGCTTTGACAACTGCTTTCCTTCCTCGGTCGCGGTGATGTAGACCACGCGCCCGTCCTCTTCGGACGCCGTTTTGCGGAGATAGCCGCGGTTTTCCATCTCCTTGACCGTCCGCGTCACGCCGGGGCGCGGAATGTCGAGCTTTTCTCCGATGTCGGATACCCGGACACGCAGCCCCTGACGTTCGAGCGAGTCGATTACGTCGAGATAGTGGATGTACGATGATGTGACGCCCTCGGGCAGCGCCGGAAGCATCGCGCGGGTGCGCCCCGCGAGATAGCACGCATCGAACATCGCCTTGATCATTTCGATGGTCATGAGTTTTCTCCTTGTAATTACCAAAGTTAATTATCGTTGATAATTATAAAGCGGGCCGCACCATATGTCAAGCCCTGACCGTATCGACTTTGCGCTGCATCCGGCGCAGGAATACGCAGCCGACCGCGCACGATACCGCCTCGGTGATAACGAACGCCCACCAGATGAGCGAAACGTCCGCCGAGCCGCTCCGCACCATTACGGAGAAGCCGTAAGCCAGCGGCAGAATGATAACCAGCTGACGCAGCAGCGAGATAACAAGCGATTCCATGCCGCCGCCGAGTGCCTGATAGATGCCTTGAAACGCGACATTGATGCCGGCGAAGAGAAAGCTCAGCGAGATAATGTGCATCGCGCCGATGAAATACGTTCTCGACTGCCCCGCGTTAAAGAGCGTCGCGAACGCACCCGGGAAGCACTCCGTAATCGCGATGCCGACCACCATCAGCACCGCCGTATAGATAAGGCCGTACCTGATGCCGTCCCGAATGCGCCTGCGGTTGCCCATGCCGTAGCTGAACGCCACGATCGGCGTAATCGCGTCGCGCAGACCGAACGCGAGAAACAGCACGAACTGCTGCACCTTGTAGAACAGGCCGTAGGCGGTCTGCGCCGAGGCGTCGAACTTCAAAATCAGGTTCATTGCGTAAACCATGACCGACATGAGCGCCTGCGCGATGATAGCCGGCAGGCCGATGGTGTAAATTTCGCGAATAACGGCAAACGACGGCTTCATGTACTTGACGCCGCGGTCGAATTCGCGGTTTAATTTGAGGTGGAAGTAGAACAGCAGCACCGCAGACGCGATCTGGCCGATAACGGTCGCGAGCGCCGCGCCGATAACGCCCATTTCGGGCACCGGGCCGAGGCCGTAGATCATGATGGGGTCGAGAATGATGTTGACGACCGCGCCCGTGACCTGACCGATGGTCGAGTAGACCGAGCGGCCGGTCGCCTGAAGCAGCTTTTCGAAGAGCGAGAAGAAAATGATGCCGAACGACAGCACGCAGCAGATAAACAGATAATCGACCGCCATGCTGATGACCTGCTCATCCGAGGTCTGCGACACGATATACGCCCGCACGCCGACAAAGCCGAACAGCAGGCACAGCACATAGATCACCGCGCCGAGAAACAGGCCGTTGCCCGCGACAGCCGACGCCTTTTTCCGGTTGTTCTGACCGAGCGTGCGCGCAAGCAGCGCATTCACGCCGACGCCCGTACCGATACCGAAGGCGACCATGAGCATCTGCACCGGAAAGACCAGCGTCAGCGCGTTGAGCGCCGCCTCGCTTCCCTCGCGCATATTGCCGACGAAGGCGCTGTCCACGATGTTGTAAACCGCCTGGAGCGCCATGGAAAGTATCATCGGGATGCCCATTGCGACCATCAGCCGGTTTACCGGCATCTCTTTCATTCTGTTGTTTTCCGTCATTTTTTTGAATTCCTCCTTCTTTTGCGCAAAAAGAGCGTGCTGCTCCCCGAAAGCTGGACTTACGCAGAATGCTGCACGCTCAAAAAACAAAAAAATAAAACGAGCCGCACGAAAACTGGATTTACGCAGTTGTGCTACTCGTTTACAATGTAATTATACCGTCCGAAAAATCAAAAGTCAACGAAAAATAATTGTCAGGAATCGCGCTCCTCATTCGTATTACAGGTGAAAGCAACGTTGCTGAAAGGAGCTGAAACCTTAAATGAAACCAATCGACAGGACGGAGGCGGAACGTCTGGTACAGACCTACTCCGATATGATATTGCGTCTGTCCTGGACCTATCTGAAATCCACACAGGACGCCGAGGACATCTGCCAGACGGTTTTCCTCAAGCTGCTGACCGGCGGCACGGTCTTTGACTCGCCCGAGCACGAAAAGGCGTGGATTATCCGCGCCACGGCGAACGCCTGCAAGGATGCGCTCCGCGCCTCGCACCGCCGGTGCGTAGGGCTGGAAGCGGTCGCGGAAACCGCCGCCCCCGAGGCGCCCGACTCGACCGTACTCGACGCCGTGATGGCGCTTCCGAAAAAGTACCGCGAAGCCGTGTACCTGTATTACTACGAAGGATATTCCGTGCGCGAAATCGCCTCCATGCTTGAACAGAGCGAGGCCGCCGTTTCCGCACACCTGAGCCGCGGACGCAAAAGTCTGCGCGGAACGCTTGGAGGAGAATTTTATGAACAAAGAGTATAATGATAACAGAGAGTATAAAAACGCAATGGACGCGCTGCATTTCTCCGAGGAGGCAAAAAACCACATGGTAGACCGCCTGCTCGAAAGCGCGGAGCAGCCCGAAAAGCCGGCCGTGCATCGGGTGCGCCGTTTCCCGCGCATCGCGGCGGTCGGCGTCGCGGCGGCCCTCGTGCTCAGCATCGGCGCGGGCGCGACCGGCGTACTCAAGTCCGCGAGCGAAGCCTTTGCCGGGGTATTCGGCCCGACAGCCGACACCGAGGTCATCGACGAAATCGGACGCCCCATCGGCGCAAGCGATACGGTAAACGGCGTGACCGTCACGGCGGACGCCATTCTGTTCGACGGCTACAACTACCTCATCTCCTACACCCTCGAAAAGGAAGACGGCAGCTCGTTCGGCGTCCAGACCAACCCGGACACCAACCTGCTCGACCTGCTCTGGGAGGACTCGACCAGCGACGTCGGCATCCGCAGCGGCGGCTTCATCGGCAGCAGTTGGTTCTACGACGAAAACCCGGACGACAACGCCATTCAGTACGTTGAAACCATGTCGTATGACGATGTGGTGAAATCCGGCCGCACGGCGAAAATCACGCTGAAAAACCTGCGTGACTTCTCGGAGGATAACCAGCGCCCGATCTCGCTTGTCGATGGCACATGGCATCTGAAATTCAAGCTCGACGCGGAAAACTGCTCCAAGGAGCTGCCAGCGGGTCAGAAGCTCACCATCAATGGCAAGACCGCCGTGCTCGACAAACTTGTTCTCTCCCCCATCGGCTACAATATTGCCTACACGGTAGACGACGAAGTACAGTTCGAGGACGCGGAGAGCGGCCAGGCGCCGGCCTCGCACCGCGACACATGGAAAGAGTTTACCGGCGAGCAGTTCATCACCCTGAAGGACGGCACGACCATCGACCTCGCGAGCGGCGGCAGCATGGACCCGGAGGACGGCAAAACATACTGCGTCCGTCAGGGCACGTTCGAGCGCATTCTCCCGCTTGAGGACATGGCCTCGCTCACCATCGGCGGCGTCACCATCCCGATCGAATAATATACCCCTTTTTTCCGTCCGGAAGCATATTTTCAGCTTCCGGGCGGTTTTTCCTTTATTTTCTGTTTATTCTTCCCAAATGAACCCCAGTGTGGTACAATACTATTGTACACTTTCTCCACTGCCGTAGCTTCGAGGTGACTTAATGACCGGAAACTACCTGATGAGCTCCGCTTTCATGCTCATCGTTCTGCTTATCTTCGCGAAAAAGACCTGTTCGGACATCCACCAGCCGCAGAGCCGCCATCTCTGCCTGTGCTTCATCGGCATGGTCGCGGTCTATGTCCTGATGGATGCGGCGTTCATCATCAACTTCATTTCGCCCTTTCACCTTCCGGGCTACCGGGCAGTCGTGTTCGTTTTCTACGTGATATACGTGGTCCTGCCCTTTGTCTGGCACACCTTCGTGCGCAATTTTGTCGGCGGTACGCTTGGAAAGGCCATCCGTCGGCTCGAGTGCGTGCCGCTTGCGGCGCTGCTCGCGATGGTGCTCTCCACGCCGTTCACCGGCGTGCTCTGGTCGGTCAGCGACGAGGGCGTTTACACGCGCGGCCCGTGGTTTTCGGCCTTTGCCGTGCTCAATCTGTTCTATTATGTCGAGTCGCTCGCGAACGCGCTCGTGATTTGCCTACGGCGGCGGCAGAACCGGGAGCCGTATCTACTCCAGTCGGTCCTCATCTCCTGCATCCCGCTCGTGGGCATTCTGGTCAACAGCTACATCATTCCGGTCACGGTCGTTTACCCGTTTCAGCCGTTCTGTCTGGTCATCGTGACGGCGCTTGCGTACTTCTTCATCGTCGAGCGCGAGAGCAAGAACATCCAGTCGCAGTACCGGAAAAGCCTTCAGCTTGCGCTTCAGCAGGCACGCATCGCCACCCGGCAGGCCGAAACCGCCAGCAAGGTCAAATCCGATTTTCTTGCGAATATGTCGCACGACATCCGCACGCCGCTCAACGCCATTCTCGGCTTCTCGCGTATCATTGCCGACGACCCGACGAACGCCGACGCGGTCGAAAATGCGGTCGGCAAGATACGGGTGTCGGGCAACATCCTGCTCAGCCTCATCAACGATGTGCTTGAGCTGAGCCGCATCGAAAACGGCCGGACGCAGCTCGTTCCCGAGCCGACCGACCTCGACGCGATGGCGCACGAGCTTGAAACCATGCTCACCGAGGGAATGCAGCGCAGCGGCATCTCGTTTCGCGTGACCTCGGTGCTCCGCACGCCGGTCGTGCTCTGCGACAAGAGCAAAATGCGGCAGATTCTTGTCAATCTGCTCGGAAACGCCCAGAAATTCACCCAGAGCGGCGGCACGGTTTCGCTTGCCTTCGAGCAGACGGGCGAGGATGCTTACCGCTTCACCGTCCGCGACACCGGCATCGGCATCAGCCGCAGCTTTCAGGAGCATATGTTCGAGGCGTTCGAACGCGAGCGCACCTCGACCGAAAGCAGCACGCCCGGCACCGGTCTGGGCCTTTCTATCGTCAAGCGTCTGGTCGAGCTGATGGACGGCCGCATCACGGTAGACAGCACCCCGGGCAGCGGCACTTCGATTGCCGTGACCCTTTCCCTGCCCCCGGCGGACAGCGCCCCCGCCGACGCCCCGGTGCAGGAAGCCCCGGCGCAGGAAGCCCCGGCCATCAGCCTTTCCGGCGTACACATTCTCCTCGTCGAGGACAACGAGCTAAACCGCGAAATCGCGGATACCCTGCTCGGCGCAGAGGGTGCGCTCGTCACGAACGCCGTCAACGGCGCGGAGGCGGTCGAGCTGTTCCGCAGCAATCCGCCGGGCACGTTCCGCCTTATCCTGATGGACATCATGATGCCGGTCATGGACGGTCTGACCGCCGCGAAAACCATCCGTGCGCTCGACCGCGCGGACGCGAAAACCATTCCGATTTTCGCCATGACGGCGAACGCCTTCCGCGAGGACGTCACGCGCAGTCTGGACGCCGGCATGAACGAGCACCTGAACAAGCCGCTCGACATGGAGCAGCTGCTCTCGACCATTCAGAAATACCTGTAAATACAAAAACCAGCCGTTCCCGTTTTAGAGGATTGGCTGGTTTTTTGATTATCGATAAAGTCCATTTTTGAAAATCTTGATTTACGCGCGTGAGCGCGCATAAAATAGATTTTGCAAAGCAAAATCATAAAAACCGGGAGCATGTATCACGGTTTTTATACTTATAGAGGGAGAAAGTTTCCGAATGGGAACTTTCGGACGTCCGTGTTTTGCGAAGTCAAAACACAGATTGTCGGAAAAACGAAGTTTTTCGACAGGCTTCTTCACTCTTTCCCTCGTTTGTGCTACAATAGACAGCAAGAAGAAATTAGGGGAGTACAGCATGAAATTTGCTTTCTTTACGCTCGGCTGCAAGGTCAACCTGTTCGAAACGCAGGCGCTGACGCAGCTGGCCGCCGAGCGCGGACACGAGATCGTCGAGCGCGGCGCGGACGCGGTCATTGTCAACACCTGCACGGTGACGTCGGTCTCTGACCACAAGAATATCCGCGCGTTCCACAAGCTGCGTCGGGACAACCCGGACGCGGTCATTGCGGCGTGCGGCTGCTTCGCGCAGATCGACCCGGAGCGCGTGGGGGCGACCGGAGAAATCGACATCGTATGCGGCACGACCGACCGCGCACAGATTATCGAGCGCTGCGAGGCGGCGGTGCAGGGCAGGGAGGCGGCGCCTATACCCGAGAGCCATGGCTACGAGCTGCTTCCGGCCGGCATTCCGCAGGGACGTACCCGCGCCCTCCTTAAAATAGAGGACGGCTGCAACAACTTCTGCACCTACTGCATCATTCCGTATGCACGCGGACGGGTGCGTTCTCTGCCGCCGGACGAGGTGCTTCGCGAGGCGGCGCGGCTCTGCGCGGCAGGCGTGCACGAAATCGTGCTGACCGGCATCGAAATCGCCTCCTACGGCCGAGACCTGGAACCGCGCCTGACGCTGACCGGCCTGCTTGAGCAGCTGCTTGCGGCGCAGCCGGAAACGCGCTTCCGCCTCGGCTCGCTCGACCCGCGTATGATAGATGATGCGTTCTGTGAGCGGCTGCGCGGCTTCGACAACCTCGCGCGGCACTTCCATCTGTCCATGCAGAGCGGCTGTGACAGCGTGCTGCGGCGCATGGGACGAAAGTATACCTCGGACGAGTTCTACGCCTGCTGTGAGCGGCTGCGGGCGGCGTTCCCGGACTGCTCGATCACGACCGACCTGATCGTCGGCTTCCCGGGCGAGAGCGAGGAGGAGTTTCAGACCACGCTGCGCTTCCTTAATAAATGTGCGTTCGCGTCCGTGCACGTATTCCCGTATTCGCCGCGCGAGGGCACAAAGGCGGCCGCCATGCCGGGACAGCTCGACAAGGCGGTAAAGGCCGAACGCGCCGAACGGGCGAAGCAGACGGCTGCGGCGCTCAGCGAGCAGTACCGCCGCCGCTTTGAGGGCGCAGCACTGGAAGTGCTCCCCGAGCACCCGGCGGGCGGCGTGTGGGCCGCGCACGGACGCTACGGCTTCCCGGTCTACCTCAAAGGCGAGGGCGTGCGCAAGAACCACCCGGTCCGCGTGCGGCTTTCTACCTTATATAAGGATGGACTCATGGGCGAAATCATCGAGTAACCAAAACGCGGCCCGCTCCATAGAATGAAGTGAACGGCGAAGAACGCCGCACTTTTTCAACAGGAGGAACTGCACATGTGCAACTCGAACTCTCTCTGGGGCGACAACTGGCTTTGGTGGATCATCCTTATTATCATCCTGATCTGGGTCTGCGGCGGACAGAACGGCTGCTGCAATGACGGAAACAGCTGCTGCGGCACAGGCTGCTGCGGCTGCTGACAGAAAAAAGCGGCGCTGTCCGGAAAAGGGCGGCGCCGTTTCCATGTCTGCGGAAAACCGGCCGAAAACGCAGGTTTTGTCGCTCTCGGAAAAAAATCGGGAAAAATTCAGATTTCCTCTTGCCAAAGAGGCAGAAGTGTGGTATTCTAAATAAGCACTGTTCGGAGGCGACTGCGAACAGAAATCTGGATTTATGATTTTGGAGGATACCGATTATGACCGCAGGCGAATTTCGTAACGGCGTAACTTTTGAGATGGACGGTCAGGTACAGCAGGTTATTGAGTTCCAGCATGTAAAGCCGGGCAAGGGCGCTGCTTTTGTTCGTGTCAAGATGAAGAACGTCGTAACTGGTGCGGTTACTGAGACCTCCTTTAACCCGACTGCTAAGTTCGAGGAAGCTTTTGTTGAGCGCCGCGAAATGCAGTATCTGTACAACGAGGGTGACCTCTACTACTTCATGGACAACGAAACCTACGAGCAGATTCCGATCAGCAAGGACACGCTCGGCGATGACTTCCGCTTCGTTAAGGAGAACGAGAACGTCAAGGTTCTGTCCTATAAGGGCAGCGTATTCGCTGTTGAGCCGCCGCTGTTCGTAGAGCTCGAGATCACCGAGACCGAGCCGGGCGTCAAGGGCAACACCGCGACCAACGTGCTCAAGCCGGCTACCGTAGAGACCGGTGCTGTTGTTAAGGTTCCGATCTTCATCGAGCAGGGCGAGCGCATTCAGATCGACACCCGTACCGGTGAGTATCTGGGTCGCAGCAAGAAGTAATTATAACTTAAAATTGGTCACAGGGGGACAGTGTCCGCTGCCCCCCTGTATCTGGACATTTAGCTCAGCTGGAAGAGCATCCGCTTGACGTGCGGAAGGTCAGCGGTTCGAACCCGTTAATGTCCACCAATTTTAACCCCGTCAGAAATGACGGGGTTTTCTTTGTTTATACGCTATTTTTGTTTTACGGGGTGAAATTGTTCTGATTTCCGGTCGCGTGATTTTCTGCGTCAGGCGTGATATACGCGACAAAATAGCCTAAAAATGCTGACCCATGTAGGAAACGTGTAGGATTTTTTTCGCGAAAAATGTAGGAAATGAAAAAGGGTCGGGGGTTCGTTTTTCCGGTTTTCTTACCGCATGGAAAATTCTTCAATGTAGGAAATGTAGGATTTTTGCCAGCAAATGGGTTGCTCGTCAATTTGCACAATTATCCGCGGTAAGGCCGGGGGCGTTTTCGTTTCGGGGAAGAAACAGTTTTTTTCGTCAAACTGCTGAAAAAATCCGCTCTGTAACTATACTTTTCCTTTTCAATATGCTATACTGAGGGCAAAGGAAGGGAGGATCGAGTATGCTGTTTGGAATAGACAGCCTGTATTTCTGGCTGGCTGTCATCATAATCAGTGTGGCGGTCGAGGCATTCACGCTTGATCTGTGCGCAATCTGGTTCGCGGCAGGCGGCGTGGCGGCGCTGGTCGCGGCCTCGTGCGGCGCAGGCGCGACTCCGCAGCTTCTGCTGTTCGCGGTGCTGTCCGCCGTCATGCTGCTGCTTCTGCGGCCGTTCTGCCGCCGCTTTCTCAAAACCGGCGCACAGCCGACCAACGCCGACCGCATTATCGGTCAGACCGCCGTGGTCAGCGAGCCGATCGACAACCTGCGTGAAACCGGCGCGGTGCGCGTGCTCGGCAAGGAATGGACGGCACGCTCGGCGGACGGCAGGACGATTGCCGCCGGCACCCTCGTGACCGTTGCCGAAATCCGCGGCGTCAAGGCTATCGTCAGAGAGAAAACCGAAATCAACAGAGAAAAGGAGTAATTTATGCCTTTATTTATCGTTCCGATCATCTGGATCATTCTGCTGGTCCTGCTTATCGCGTTCATCGCGAGCAACATCGTTATCGTGCCGCAGGCGCGCGCCTACGTCATTGAACGTCTCGGCACCTACCGCGATACGTGGCACACCGGCCTGCACTTCAAGGTACCGCTGTTCGAGCGCATCGCACGCAAGGTCACGCTCAAAGAGCAGGTTGTGGACTTCCCGCCGCAGCCGGTTATCACCAAGGATAACGTCACCATGCAGATCGACACGGTCGTGTACTTCCAGATCACCGACCCCAAGATGTTCACCTACGGCATCGAAAGTCCGATGGCGGCCATCGAGAACCTGACCGCAACCACGCTGCGCAACATCATCGGCGACCTTGAGCTCGACCAGACGCTCACGAGCCGCGACATCATCAACACCAAAATGCGCTCCATTCTGGACGAGGCGACCGATGCGTGGGGCATCAAGGTCAACCGCGTTGAGCTGAAGAACATCATTCCGCCGGCTGCTATTCAGGAGTCGATGGAGAAGCAGATGAAGGCTGAACGCGAACGCCGCGAAGCCATTCTGGTGGCAGAGGGCAAAAAGCAGTCCGCTATTCTGGTAGCGGAGGGCGAAAAGGAAGCGGCCGTTCTGGCGGCTGAGGCGACCCGCCTGTCCAAAATCAAGGAAGCACAGGGCGAAGCGGAAGCACTGCTCGCGGTACAGAAGGCGCTTGCGGATTCTATCGCGCTGCTGAATGAAGCCGCGCCGTCCGAGCAGGTCATCCGCCTCAAGTCGCTCGAGGCTTTCGGCAAGGCGGCCGACGGCAAGGCGACCAAGATCATCATTCCGAGCGAGATCCAGAGCCTTGCGGGACTGGCGTCCTCGTTCAAGGAAGTCATGACCGAGCCGAAGGAAACTAAGTAAATTTTAGGGGACTCTCTACAAACGGGAGTCCCTTTCTTTGTGCAGGACACAGGAAAATTCCTTAAAAATGTACAAACATTACAGCGCATATTTATACAATCTTTATACTGCCTGCCGAAAATTGGCGGATCGAACGAAAATGGATTGACAAACCGGGTGCGAAGTTCTATCATGTAATCGTCGAAAGGATAAATGCTTTGAACAGGACACGGTTTCCCGCATCACCGCTTTCAGAAAGCCGCCGGTCGTGCAAGACGGCAGCAAGGCGCGGAGAAATTATCCCCTGCGAGCAGCTCGAACGAAAGGCAGAAGTAGTTCGGGACGGAAGCCTCCGTTACAGGGTCACGCTTTCCGGCGCAGCGGCACCGGGCGGCGGATGAGCGGCCGGATTTTCTCCGGCAAGCAGAGTGGTAACGCGGAAGTGTAACCGAAAATATCGGAAATGCCTTCGTCTTTGCAGGTTCTCCCATTTGGGGAGAGCAGGTAAAGACGAGGGCTTTTTTAATGCTCTGTACGCCTTGATTTTGACGGAAACGCCGCAAATCCAAACGGAAAAGAGAAGAAAAACCATGAACACACTCACAATCGTGCTGATCGCGGCCGTTGTGCTTGCCTGCGCTTACGTTTTCTACGGACGCTGGCTCGCCAACAAATGGGGCATCGACCCGAAAGCCAAGACCCCGGCGGTCGAGCTGAACGACGGCAAGGACTTCGTTCCGACCAACGGCTGGACGGTATTCAGCCATCAGTTCTCGTCCATCGCGGGTGCCGGCCCGGTAACCGGCGCAATTCAGGCCGCAGCGTTCGGCTGGCTGCCGGTGCTGCTCTGGGTGCTGATCGGCGGCGTATTCTTCGGCGCGGTCACCGACTTCGGTGCGCTGTACGCCTCGGTCAAGAACAAGGGCAAGTCGATGGGTATGCTGATTGAAAAGTACATCGGCAAGACCGGCCGCAAGCTGTTCCTTATTTTCTCGTGGATTTTCTGCTGCATCGTTATCGCGGCGTTCGCAGATATGGTTGCCGGCACGTTCAACGCTTTCGCAGCGAATGATGCAGGCGTCATGGAGCTTTCTCCGGCGGCGCAGACCAACGGCGCGGCCGGCATGGTTTCCATCATGTTCATGGTGTTCGCCGTTGTATTCGGCCTTATCCAGAAGAAGTTTGACTTCAAGGGCTGGAAGGAAGCCGTTCTCGGCATCGTGTTCATCGTTCTGTCCTTCGTTATCGGCGCGAACTGCCCGCTGATCTTCGGCAAGGCGGCATGGAGCTACATCACCTTTATCTACATCTTCTTCGCAGCGGTTCTCCCAATGTGGCTGCTCAAGCAGCCGCGCGACTACATGACGACCTTCATGTTCATCTGCATGATCGCCGGTGCGGTCGTCGGTCTGGTGGTTGCGCATCCGACCATGAACCTGCCGGTATTCACCGGTTTCACCAATGAAAAGCTCGGCACGATGTTCCCGATTCTGTTCGTAACGGTTGCGTGCGGCGCGGTTTCCGGCTTCCACAGCCTCGTATCCTCGGGTACGTCCTCCAAGACCATCGCGAATGAAAAGGATATGCCCAAGGTCGGCTACGGCGCCATGGTGCTCGAAAGCCTGCTCGCGGTTCTCGCGCTGTGCGTTGCCGGTGCGGCAGCCGGCGTGGACGGTACCCCGGCGGACGGCACTCCGTTCCAGATTTTCAGCCGCGGCGTTGCCGGTTTCTTCGAAATGTTCGGCGTTCCGGTCTATGTCGCAACTGTATTCATGACCATGTGCGTTTCCGCGCTGGCGCTCACCAGTCTGGACGCCGTGGCCCGTATCGGCCGCATGAGCTTCCAGGAGCTGTTCTCGGTCGATGACATGGAGCACGCAGAGGGCTGGAGAAAGCTGTTCTGCAACGTCTATTTCTCGACCATCCTTACCCTTGCCTTCGGCTATATCCTGACCAAGGTCGGCTACGCGAACATCTGGCCGCTGTTCGGTTCGGCAAACCAGCTGCTGAGCGCTCTGGTGCTCATCACGCTG
>UQVU01000018.1 GCA_900544475.1 uncultured Butyricicoccus sp. | reverse complement strand
CTGCGCCTTGAGCGTAAAGACCGTGCAAAGCGCGTAGACCGCAAACACCAGCATGACCACCCGGATCAGAACCAGCCTTCCGTCGCGTCTTGCCATCGTCTCACCTCTCCTGCCGCTGAACTGATTTGCTTTTTATTTTATACCTTTTTCGCGAAAAAGTGAAGAGGGTTTTGCAAACTTTTTTGCGAATTTCGCGGATTTTTTCACTGTCCGCCCGCGACACACACCACCGAAGCGCCCCGCGTCCCCTGTTCAGTGTACTTTTCAGCGCCCGCACCGCGCCGCCGAATACCGGCATCGCAAAGCCGCTCAGCAGCGCAAAGTAAATTGCGCCCCCTGCCGCCGCGCCCGCGAGCGCGAACAGCCGCCACTGCCCCGCGGCGCTCACAAGGCCGAAGCGGAACGCCGCCGCGAGCGTCACCGCGCAGAACAGCGCGTCGCACACGCCCTCCCCTGCGCCGCCGCGCCGGAGCGCCCGGAACACATCGTAGACGAGGCCTGCCCCCACGCCGAACAGCAGGCACTGCGCGAGCAGCACGAGCTGCGCCCGGTTGATGTCCGCCGTTATCATCCGCCGAACAGCCGCCGGAATACGCCGCCCCGCGCCGGTACCGTGTCGTCGTACTCAAGCAGCGAAATTTCGCCGCGCACGACCGTTTCCCCGGCGTCGAGCTGCAACTTTTCCACATGAAGCCCCTGTCCTCGCACGATGAGCATTCCCTTCGCCGTTTCGAGCAGCACCTGCTCCTCGTCGAAGCTCTGCACATCGGAAACGCCGGTCACGCGCAGCTTTTCGCGCTCCTCAAGCACAATGCTGTGCACCTGTGTCCGCTCGTTCTCCGTCATGGCTCTCTCCCCTTTCCGAAAAAACAAAAAACTCTCCTGCACACATCATATCTATGCGTGAAAGAGAGTTTTCAGAACTGTTTTTACGGGTTTTACTGCACCTCGCGGTACATTCCGGCGGCGTCCGCCTTGAGCGCGTGCTCCGCGATTTCGAGCACCTCGACCTTCATCGTGCGCTGGCCGAAGGCGATTTCGATAATGTCGCCGGTCTTGACCTGATAGGAGGCCTTGGCCGGCTTGCCGTTCACCGTGATGCGCGCCGCGTCGCAGGCGTCGTTTGCAACCGTGCGGCGCTTGATGAGGCGCGAAACCTTGAGATATTTGTCCAGTCTCACTTTGCGTTCACCTTGTCCTTGAGAGTGCGGCCCGGCTTGAATACCGGCAGGGTCGCCTGTTCGATTTCAATCGTTTCGCCCGTGCGCGGGTTGCGGCCGCTGCGTGCGGCGCGAACCTTGGTCTCGAACGAGCCGAAGCCGCTCAGCACGAGCCGGTCGCCCTGCACCATGAGGTCGCCGAGCGCGGCGAACACCGCGTCAACGATTTTTTCGGTGTCCTTCTTGGACATATCCGTTCTTTCGGCTACGAGCGAAATAAATTCGTTCTTTTTCATCTTTATCTCCTGTTTTGTCTGTTTATGCCTGATGCTCGTGCTCTTTCGCCTTGTCCCAGAGCGCGTCCAGCTCGGAGAGCGTCAGGTCGGAAAGGTTCTTTCCCTCGGCTGCGGCCTGCTTCTCCATGTCCGCAAAGCGGCGAACGAACTTGTTGCAGGTCTTTTCGGCGGCGCGTTCCGAGTCCACCTTGACGAAGCGCGAAACGTTCGTCACCGCGAAAATCAGGTCGCCGATCTCCTCCTCGATGTCGCCGTTGCCGTCAATCGCCGCGCGGACCTCCGCAAGCTCCTCCTCTACCTTGTCGAGCGCACCCGAAACGTCCGGCCAGTCGAAGCCGACCTTCGCCGCCTTTTTCTGGAGCTTCTGTGCGCGGATGAGGCTCGGCAGGCTCTTGGACACGCTTTCGAGCGTCGAGGTGTCGGTCTCCTGCTTTTTCTCCTTGCGCTTGAGGTCGTCCCAGTTCGAGAGGATTTCATCGGTCGAGCCGACCTTGACATCACCGAAGATATGCGGATGGCGGAAAATCAGCTTCTTGCACACGCCGTCCGCGACGTCGTTCAGGTCGAAAACGCCCTTTTCCTTCTCCATCTGCGTGTGGAACACGACCTGAAGCAGCACATCGCCCAGCTCCTCCTTGAGATGGTCGGTGTCGTTGTCGTCGATGGCCTCGCAGGCCTCGTAGGTCTCCTCAATGAAGTTCTGGCGGATGGAGTGATGGTCCTGCGCCTGGTCCCACATGCAGCCGTCCGGTGCGCGGAGGATTTCCATGATGCGCACGAGATCGTTCACATTATACTTGTCTTTCATTTCAAAATCAACCATTTTTCGTATTTCCTCACTTCAAATGTAAAATATCCGCGATTTTCGCGCCGTGCGGCAGAAGCAGCACGTCCGCCCGCTCGATGGCGTGGAGCGCGAGCAGCAGCACGCCGTAGACGAGGGCCGCCGCCGCAATAATGACGAGCGTTGCGAGCTTGTCGAGGGCACTCGCCGGAGCGAGACCCGCCATGCCCACGAGCGTCTTTCCGATAACGACCACCGCGCCCATGCCGAAGGTCGCGGCGAGCGGACGCAGCAGCGTGCGGCCGGCCGGCGGCAGTCCGTGCGACAGACGCGCGATATGGAACAGGTTGATGAGCGCGATGAGCCAGTAGCACAGCGCCGTGCTGATGGGTGCGCCCGCAATCGAGAACATCGGGTTGCCGATCAGGAAATAGTCACCGCACAGCTTGACCGCCGCGCCGAGGCACATCGAAATCAGCGGCAGGTCGATGCGGCTGTACGCCTGAAGCACCGCATTCGTCACCGCGACGAGCGCCACCGCCGGAACGGCAAAGCCGAGGATGCTCATGAGCTGACCGCCGAGCACCGTGCCCGAGGACAGGAAGATGCGCAGGATGGGGCCGCCGAGCAGGAAAAAGCCTGCCCCCGCCGGAAGCGTCAGCATGAGCGTCATGCGGAGCGTAGTCGAGAGCGTGGCGTTCGCCTTGCGCTCATCGCCGGACGCGCGTGCACTCGCGATGGTCGGCAGCACGCTGACCGCAAGCGCGGTGATGAGCGTCTGCGGCAGGTTAAAGAAGTTGATAACGCCGGTGTAGATGCCGTAGGTCTGCATCGCCTCGTCCGCCGCCATATGCACCGCCGGGCTTTGCAGACGGCTCGAAATCAGCGCGACGTCGATAAGGTCGGTCACGCTCATGACCGAGGACGAGATCGTGATGGGGATGGACAGGCTGAGCAGCGTCTTGATGAGCGTCCCGGTCGGGCGAACGGTCGGGTCGAGCGAACGGATGCGCGTTCCGCCGCGCGTGAGCGCCGCCTGCACGAGCATGTAAGCCGCCGCCGCGACCTCGCCGATGGTGACGCCGAGCACGGTCAGCGCCGCAACTGCCGGGTCGTCAAAGCCGCGTCCCACCGCCCAGTAGGCGAGGCCGAGACCGATGAACAGCTTGCCCGCCGCCTCGATGACCTGTGAGACCGCCGTCGGCACCATGTTCGAGCGGCCCTGATAGTAGCCGCGGAAAACCGAGAGGATCGCGACCATGAGAACGCTCGGCGCGATAGCCATGACCGCAAGACGTGAGTCCTCGCTCTTGATCCATGCGGCGAACGTCCCCGCGCCGAAGAACAGCGCGAGCGAGCACAGCGCTCCCACAGGGACGAATACCCCGGCCGCCACGCGCACGATGCGCTTTACCTCGTGCTCGCGTCCCTTTGCTGTCGCCTCCGCGACCATCTTGGACAGCGCCGCCGGCAGGCCGACCGTCGAGATGACGAGCATGGCGGTATAGATGCGGTACGCCGCCGAGAACATACCGAACGCCGGACTCTTGTCGCCGCCGATGAGGTTCTGGAGCGGTATCTGAAAAAAGGCGCCGATGACCTTGACGACAAGGCTTGCCGCCATCATAATGACCGCGCCCTGCAGAAAGCTCTGCTTAGCTGATTTTTTATGCAACGATGCACTCCCTTTCTGAGCAAAGTAAGCGTGCGGACAGTGTTTCATATCCGCACGCCGTTCAAACGATCATAATTCGGTTCCGCAGCCGGGACAGAAGCGGTCCTCGCGCGAGCAGGCTCTGCCGCAGTTCGGGCAGACGCAGACCGAGCGCATGGAGGCCAGCTGCTCCCGCAGCGATGCGAGCTGTTCCTGCTTCGCGTCCACTTCCGCGAGCTTCGCGTCCATTTCCTCGTTCGTTACCTCGTCCCCGCGGTGCAGCTCGTACACCATGCGGCCGATGTCGCGGAACAGCACGTCACACTCGGTGTTGATGTCGAAAATACGCAGATTGAGCCGGGTCGCAGCCGCCATTTCGGTGGCTTTTCTTCCGGCGGCGTCAGCGGCGCGTCCGACCGAACGGCCGGTGCGGTCTGCAACGCCCTTTACTCTGCCCAGCAGAGATTGTAACTTCGCGTCCATTTCTGTCACTCCTTTTGCTTCCGTGCAGGAGTCGCTGCACGTTTCAAGCCGATTATATCCTAATTTGCAAGGATTTGCAACTGTTATCCGATAAACTCATGCAGCACGCTGTCCTCGGGGATGCGTCCCTCATATGCGATGGGCGAAATCGTGCCGAGGATGTCGCTCACCGGCGCAAGGCCGGCGTCCTTGAGCGCGTCCCGGCACTCGCGCAGCACGGGCATCAGTCGCTCCATTAAAATGTTCACCTCGTACGGCAGGAAGGTGTCGATGGCGATGTCTGCCTGTCCGCGGTAGGGCGAGATGTAGAGGCGCTCGCCGCGGCGCACCGAGTTCCACTGACGCAGGGTCGCCTCGACCGGCGAGGAGCGGAACAGGCTGTCGCGCATGGCGCGGCGCAGAAAGCGCAGCATATACGGCTCAAGCCGCGCCCCCTTTTCGGGCACAAGCGCGCTCGCGACCGAGAGATAGATGCTGGTCGCGCGGTGCGCCAGATCGCCCATGATGACGGGGTTGAACGAGTGGATGCCCTCGATCATGATGACCTCGTCCTTCCCGAGCTGAAGCGTGCGGTCGTGCGGAATGGAGGTGCGCGTTTCGAAGTCGAAGCGGGGCACGGAGACCTCCTCCCCTGCCGCGAGGCGCTTGAGGTCGCTCGACAGGCGTTCGAGGTCCATGCACTCCGGACTTTCGAGGTCGGGCACGCCGTTTTCATCGTCCATCGGCTGGTCGTACTCGGTCGCGGTGCGGTAGTAGTCGTCCATGGACAGCATTTCCGCGTGCACGCCGGCAAGCTCCACGATACGCGCGATGCGGTCGTTCGTGGTGGTCTTGCCCGAGGACGACGGGCCGTTTATCAGCACGATCGGACGGCGCACATGGTCGCGCATGATCTCGTCCGCCGCCATGTGGATCTGGCGGTGGTAGTGCTCCTCGCAGTCGTGGATAAACGCCGCCGCGTCGCTTTCCGCGCGGTAGTTGATGTATCTTACCGTGTATTCAGACATAACACGCCCTCCTTACACTGAAATCGTTATTTTTTCGGGAACAGCAGTTTTTTCTTGCCCTCGCTCAGGCGGCCGGCGGCGCGGATGTATTCGAGCGGATACTTGGGGTTGTTCGCCCGCTCAATCCAGCCGGTATCGCGGTCCACGCGCTTGGAAACGCCGCCCGCGCCGAGAGAAAGGATGGTCTGCAATTCCTCCATCATGGTCACATTGTAAAAGCATTCGGTTCCCGGCCTGCACCAGCCGACGTTTTCAAAGCCGCCCGCCATGAATTTCTGGCGGTAGAGGTAGTACGGGCCATATCCGGCCTGCGGCAGAGCGCCGTAGGCGTAGTCAAGCATACGCGACACCGCGTCGTGCTGTGCGGCGGCCGCCGCCTTGTCGGTCAGGTCCGCGCCGCGCTTGATGGCGAGGGTGTGGACGGTGATATTCTCGGGCGCAAGGCCGATGAGCGTATCGATGGTATGCGCAAAGATCTCCGGCGTGTCGCCGGTAAGGCCCGCGATAACGTCCATGTTGATCTCGCGGAAGCCGGCCTGCCGCGCCTCGTCAAACGCACGCAGCACATCGGACGCGGCGTGTTTTCTGCCGATGGCGGCGAGCACGCTGTCCTCCATGGACTGCGGATTGATGCTGACGCGGCCGACGCCTGCGCTTTTCAGCACGCGGAGCTTTTCGGGCGTGATGGTGTCCGGTCGGCCCGCCTCGACCGTATATTCACGAAGCCCCGAAAGCTCGAAGCTGTCCGCGAGCGTTCCGGTGAGCCGTGCAAGCTGCTCCGCCGAGAGCGTCGTCGGCGTGCCGCCGCCGATATAGATGCTCTGGACGCGCTTGCCAGCCTCGCGCACGAGCGCCGCGGTTTCGCAAATTTCGCCGCACAGGGTTTCGAGATACGGCTCGATAAGATTGCCCGACTGCGCGGTCGTAGACGACACGAACGAGCAGTAATAGCAGCGCGACGGGCAGAACGGAATGCCGACATAGAGTGAAATATCGTTTTCATCGATGTCCTTATCCATCTCCATCGCGGTCGCGGCGGCGCGGATGGTGAGCGCGGTGCGCTCCGGGGACACGTGGTAGGTGTCGCGCAGCATGACGGCGGCCTCGCCCCTCGTTTTTCCGCGCTCGACCAGTCCGCGGGCGAGCTTTGCCGGACGGACACCGGTCAGGCTGCCCCAGACGGGCGGCGCGTCGAGGAACGGCACGACCGCATCGTAAATCGTCGTCTTGACGATGGTGCTGAGCGCACGCTTGTACGCGAGGGTATCCAGACCCTCGATTTCCGCCGACATCGTGCGCTCCTCGGCTCTGCCGCCGATGGTCACGCGGGCGGAGGCGGTCGCCTTTCCGTTCTCCTCATAGAGCGAGGATACGCAGATGTCGCCCTCCTCCTCGTGCTCGACGCGCGTGAGCGTTTCGGTCGGCAGCAGGTGCAGCAGCATCTCCTCTGCCGCGTGCTTCATGTCGTGCCCTGCGAGTGCGTACTTCATCGGCCGTTCGCCTGCAGCATATAGGGATTTGCCGCGCGTTCCTCGGAGAGAGTGGAGATGCCCTCGTGACCCGGGAATACCTTGTAGTCGCCCTCAAGCTCGGAAAGCCGCTTCAGCGAGCGCAGCATGGCGGAGAAGTCGCCGCCCTCAAGGTCGCAGCGGCCGCATTCGTGACGGAACAGCGTGTCGCCGGTGAACAGGCAGTCGCCGATCTTAATGACCGACGAGCCGGGCGTGTGGCCCGGGGTGCTCATGTAGACCGCAGTCATGCCGCCGAAGGTGATTTCCGTGCCCTCTTTCGCGAGAATATCCGGCGTATCCTGCACATAATTCCGCGCGAGCGAGCGGAACTGACCCATGTTGTCGCGGCAGAGCAGCCACGTGTCCGCCTCCGGGCAGACAAACTGCGCTCCTGTCGCCTCCAGCACATCATGCACCGCGAGAATATGGTCGAAGTGCGCGTGCGTCAGCAGAACGTATTTCACCGTCAGTTTTTCCTCGCTTACCGCGTGCAGAATGGATTTCGCGTTGTCGCCCGGGTCGATCGCTGCCGCCTCGCGCGTTTTTTCGTCATATACAATATAGCAATTCGTGCCGACCACGCCGACAGTGAGCTGCATTAGTTTCATAATCTGTTTCCTTTCAAAATTCGTAAGGCTGAGATTGTAGGGCGGGCTGCCCCCAGCCCGCCGCATCGAACGGTGTGCACCGATTGACAGCGGCGGGGTGAGGGCACCCCGCCCTACGGTCATGCCGTTTGTTTCAGCGGCGCATCTCTCTCGTGTCCATCCACAGCGTGACCGGGCCGTCGTTTAAGAGCTCGACCTTCATATCTGCGCCGAACTCGCCGGTTTCGACCGGCAGACCGCTCTCGCGGCAGCGTGCGATGAACTTTTCGTAAAGCGGGATGGCGGTCTCGGGACGCGCCGCGCCCGTGAAGCTCGGACGGTTGCCCTTGCGGCAGTCGCCGTAAAGCGTGAACTGCGACACGATGAGCAGGCCGCCGCCCACATCCGCGAGCGAGCGGTTCATCTTGTCGTTTTCGTCCGTGAACACACGCATCTTGGCCGTCTTATCCGCAAGATAGACTGCATCGTCCTCGGTGTCGCCGTCCGTGATGCCGAGCAGGACGAGAAAGCCCTGCCCGATTTTTCCGTGTACCTCGCCGTCGATCGTGACCGAGGCGTGCGAAACGCGCTGTACCAACGCTCTCATAAAGTATATTCTCCTTCTTATCCGTAAAACACCAAAACGCCACAGCCTCAGCGCTATGACGTTTCAGCATCGTAAAATCAGTTTGTATCGACCGTTCTCGTCACATCGACCACGCCCTTGACCGAGCGCAGGCGTGCGATGAGGTTGTCGAGCTGATGCACGCTCGTGACGTCTACGAGGACGTTTATCACACCGTAGCCGCCTTCGAGGTCGCGCGCCGACATATCGCGCACGTTGATTTTCGCGCCGGCGAAGATGAGCATGACATCGCTCAGCACGCCGATGCGGTTGCGGGTCGAAACCTGAAGACCGGTCGAGAAGCGGTTGCGGCTGTCGCTGCCCTCCGCGACGTCCTCATCCCACCATGCGCGAACCCAGCGATCGGGCTCCTCCTTCATGTGGACGTTTACGCAGTCGCGGCGGTGGATGGAAACGCCGTAGCCGCGCGTGACGAAGCCGACGATCTCATCGCCCGGGATAGGCGTGCAGCAGCGCGCGAACTTGACCAGACAGTTGTCGATGCCCTCGACAACGACGCCGTCCGAGGACTTGCTCGAGCGGACCGGCTTCTGCTCCTGCGGATGGGCGGCGCGTTCCGCCTGCTCGCGCTGACGGCGCAGCTTGCCGACGTCGTCCTTGACCTTGTTGAGGATTTTCGTTACCGTGATGCCGCCATAGCCGATGGCCGCGTACATCTCGTCCATGCTCGAAAACGAGAACTTGTTGAACACATTGCGGCGGATTTCCTCGTTTTCGTAGAAGCCGTTGTAGAGCAGGTTCGCGCGAAGCTCGCGGTCGAGCTCCTCCTTGCCGCTGACGATGTTCTCCTCGCGGCATTCCTTCTTGAACCACTGCTTGATTTTATTTCGCGCCTCGGTGGTCTTGACGATCTTCACCCAGTCGCGGCTCGGGCCGTGCGCCTCCTTGGAGGTCAGAATCTCGACAATATCGCCGTTTTTCAGCTGGCTGTCGATGGGCGCGATGCGGCCGTTTATCTTGCAGCCGGTCATGCGGTTGCCGACCGCCGAATGGATGGCGTAGGCGAGGTCGATGGGGGTCGCGCCCGCCGGCATATTCACGACGTCGCCCTTCGGGGTAAAGACGAATACCTCGTCCGCGAACAGATCGACCTTGATGTTCTTGATGAAGTCCTCGGCCTCGGTGTCCTGCTGTGCTTCGAGCAGCTGGCGAATCCACGCGAAGGTCTCCTCGCCCGCCTTCTTATCCAGGCCCTGCTTGTACTTCCAGTGCGCCGCAACGCCGTATTCCGCCATCTTGTGCATCTCGGTCGTGCGGATCTGGATTTCGAACGGAATGCCCGCGCGGCCGATGACGGTCGTGTGGAGCGACTGATAGCCGTTCGGCTTCGGGGTCGAGATATAGTCCTTGAAGCGGCCCGGAATGGGCTTGTAGAGGTCGTGCACGTAGCCGAGCACGTTATAGCAGTCCGCAACCGTGTCCACGATGACGCGCACCGCGCAGATGTCGTAGATTTCGTTGATGGTCTTGTGCTGCGCGTACATCTTGCGGTAGATGGAGTAGATGTGCTTGACGCGGGCGGAGATGGTATTGTTGATATGTGCCTCGGCGAGCTTTGCCGAAATGCGCTCCTGAATGCCCTTGAGGAACTCCTCGTGCTGCTCGCTCTGCGCCTTCAGTCCCTCGACGATCTCGTTATAGCCGATGGGGTCGAGGATTTTGAGCGAAAGATCCTCAAGCTCCCACTTGATGCGGCTCATGCCGAGTCGATGGGCGATCGGCGCGTAGATCTCCATGGTTTCGAGCGCCTTGTCGCGCTGCTTGCGCTCCGGGAGATACTGGAACGTGCGCGCGTTATGCAGGCGGTCGGCGAGCTTGATGAGGATAACGCGGATGTCCTTTGCCATGGCGAGGAACATCTTGCGCAGATCCTCGAACTGCTCCTGCTCCTTGGAGTAGCGCAGCATGCCGAGGCGCGTAACGCCGTCTACCAATTCCGCGACCGGCGTGCCGAACTTGTTTTCGATTTCCTTGTAGCCGAACTCGGTGTCCTCGATGCAGTCATGCAGGAGAGCGGCGCAGATGGAGTCGGTATCGAGACCCATCTCGACCACGATCTCCGCGACCGCGACCGGATGGATGATATACGGCTCACCGTTGCGGCGCTTCTGTCCCTCGTGGGCGGCGGCGGCGCATTCATAGGCGGCGCGAATTTTCTTTATGTTGGCCTGCGGATTCTGTTTCTGCACTCGTTCGAGCAGGAATTCCAGTTTGTTTTGCATAGTTTGTTCCCCCATTCGCTCACCCCGCCATGCTTTGCAGTGTCCGCAGAACGACGGAGCCGGAAATATCCGCCTTACCCTCGTAAGGCTTGAGGCAGACGTTTATCATGCCTTCTTTGAAGTGATAACTGATAAGGCCGGACTCGGAAAAGACGTCGAGCGCCACCAGCAGCTTGCCCATGTTGATCTCGCGTCTGCTCTCCCAGGAAACGCGGCGCGAGAGCGCCCCGTCGGGCACGGAGAGCCGTCCGTCCTCCGCGCGGCAGACGATGTGCCGCCAGACGGCGACAAGGTCCTTGCGCTCGGGAAGCAGCCGCCGCGCCTCGAGCGCGGTCAGCGGTCCGTCCTGCATCAGAATGTTGTAAAGGTTGAGAATGAGCTGGTCGGCGCGGTGCTCGCACTCGCTCAGCTGCACATCGCAGATAACGAGTTGCACGCTGCGCCGGTGGTGATATTCGTTGATTTCGAGGTGGAACGCAGCGTCTACCGTGCTGTCCGGGACGAAACCCAGTCCGCCCGCGCCGGTGCCGAACCAGATGGCGTTGAAGCGCACGCCGTCCTTCGAGAGCGCGAGGCGCACGTGGCGATCGCTCGAAAGCGGCGTAATGTCCTCAACGACAAGGTCCTTCATACAGAACACCGGCTCGGCGTTTTTCATGCCGTACGGCTCCAGCATCGAAAGACCCTCGATGTTCTCGATGGTCAGCCACTCCTTTTCGACCATGCAGTCGATGTGCAACTGCGGAATGAGCTGCTGGCGCGTGACATGGGTCTCGGCGTAGTCCTTGAGCCGCCGCTTGAGTTCGGGGATGTTGCCCTCGTCTATCGTAAGGCCGGCCGCGAGCGCGTGTCCGCCGTAGCGGTCGAGCAGGTCGGCGCAGCTCGTGAGCGCGTCAAACAGGTTGAAGCTGCCGATGGAGCGGCCCGAACCCTTGCCCACGCCGTCGCCATCGATGGAAATGAGCACGACCGGGCAGCCGTAGCGGTCGCACAGCCGCGAGCAGACGATGCCGATCACGCCCTGATGCCAGCCCTTTCCGGCGAGCACGATCATCTTGTCCTCGACCGGGTTGTATTCGTCTTTGAGCTGCGCGAGCGCCTGCTCAAGGATTTCGTTCTCGGTCGTCTGGCGCAGCTTGTTCTGCTCGCACAGCTCGGCGGCGAGGTGCATTGCACGGTCGAAATCCTGCGTCAAAAACAGCTCGGCGGCGAGGTCTGCCTTGCCCATGCGCCCGGCGGCGTTGATGCGCGGCGCGAGCACGAAGCTGATAGTCGAGGCGGTCAGATGGCGGTCGGCCATGCCGGACTCCGCGAGCAGCCGCTGAAGGCCGATGTTGTGCGTGTGCTCCATGCGGCGCAGCCCCTCGGCGACGAGAATGCGGTTTTCGCCCACAATGGGCATGACGTCCGCGACCGTGCCGAGCGCGACAAGGTCGGCGTACCGCGCAAGCATCGCGTCCGGGTCGCCCGAAAGCGCACAGATCAGCTTGAACGCGACGCCCACGCCCGCGAGACTGTCGAACGGGTAGGTGTCCCCCGCCTGCTTGCAGTCAATGACCGCTTCGGCCTCGGGCAGGTCGTCGTGGCACTCGTGGTGGTCAGTGATAACGACCTTCATGCCAAGCTCCCGCGCGAGCGCGATCTCTTCGTTCGCCGTGATGCCCGAATCCACCGTGATCATCAGGCGCGTGCCCCGGCGGTAAAGCTCCTCCATCGCCTGCCGCGTCAGACCGTAGCCCTCGCTCAGGCGGTTCGGGATATAATATTCGCACGCAGCGCCCTCGCGGCGCAGGTAATCGACCAGCGTGCAGGTCGCGGTAATGCCGTCAACATCGTAGTCGCCGTAGACCACGATGCGCTCGCCTCTCGCGAGCGAGCCGCGTATCACCTCGACCGCCTTATCCATGTCGCGCATCAGATGCGGGTCGTGCAGGCCGCTCCTGTCGCAGCTGAGAAACGCACGCGCCGCATCGGCGTTTTCGATGCCGCGGGCGGAAAGGACCGCCGCCGCGAGCGGAGCGCAGTGTATTTCCTGCGCAAGGCGCCGCACGCCGCCGGCATCCGGCTCGGCGATCATCCATCGTTTCGGTTTCATAGCTCTCCCTCTTTTGGTTTTTTAATTACAACTATTATACCAAAACGCCGCGATAATCTCAACATTTTTATGCACATAGTCGAAAACGGGTGATTTCTTCCGAAACCACCCGTAATTTTGTACAATTTATTCACTTTTCGCCTGCATTGCGGCCTTTGTCCGCGCCAGCACCGGGCCGAGATAGCGTCCCGTGTAGGATTTTTCGCACTGCGCGACCTCCTCGGGCGTGCCGCTCACGACGAGTCTGCCGCCGCCGTCGCCGCCCTCGGGGCCGAGGTCGAGGATATAGTCCGCCGTCTTGATGACGTCGAGGTTGTGCTCGATGACGACGACCGTGTTTCCGGCGTCTACGAGCTTCTGGAGCACATCCACAAGCCTGTGCACATCGGCAACGTGCAGGCCGGTGGTCGGCTCGTCGAGGATATAGATGGTCCTGCCGGTCGAGCGGCGGGAAAGCTCGGTCGCGAGCTTGGCTCTCTGCGCCTCGCCGCCCGAAAGGGTCGTGGAGGACTGACCGAGCTTGACGTAGCCGAGGCCGACCTCACGCATGGTTTCGAGCCGCCGCGCGATTTTCGGCACGTTCGCGAAGAACTCGCACGCCTCGTCCACCGTCATGTCGAGCACCTCGTAGATGTTCCTGCCCTTGTAGCGCACCTCAAGGGTCTCCTTGTTGTAGCGGTGGCCCTTGCAGACGTCGCACGGCACGTAAATATCCGGCAGGAAGTGCATTTCGATTTTGAGCAGGCCGTCGCCCGAGCAGGCCTCGCAGCGGCCGCCCTTGACGTTGAAGGAAAAGCGGCTCGCGTTGTAGCCGCGCGCCTTGGCGTCCGCCGTTTTCGCAAACAGGTCGCGGATGTCGTTGAACACGCCCGTATAGGTCGCAGGGTTGGAGCGCGGCGTGCGGCCGATGGGCGACTGGTCGATGTCGATAACTTTATCTAGGTTTTCCAGCCCCTCGATGCTGTCGAACGCGCCCGGACGAGTCTTTGCGCCGTTCAGCTCGGAGGCGAGCTTCTTGTAGAGTATCTCGTTAACAAACGAGGACTTGCCCGAGCCGGAAACGCCCGTGACGCAGGTCAGCGTGCCGAGCGGGATGGTGAAATCCGTGTGCTTTAAGTTGTTGACCGCGCAGCCCTTGACGATGAGCTTTTTGCCCGTGCCCTTGCGGCGCAGTTCGGGAATCGGGATATATTTCCGTCCCGAGAGGTACTGACCGGTAAGCGAGTCGCATTTGAGCAGCTCGTCCACCGTGCCCTGAAAGACGACCTCGCCGCCGTTCCGTCCCGCGCCGGGACCGATGTCTACGATGTGGTCGGCGGCGAACATGGTGTCCTCGTCGTGCTCGACCACGATGAGCGTATTGCCGAGGTCGCGCAGACGCCCCAGTGTCGCGAGCAGCTTGTCGTTGTCGCGCTGATGCAGGCCGATGGACGGCTCGTCGAGGATATACAGCACGCCCACGAGCGACGAGCCGATCTGGGTCGCGAGGCGGATGCGCTGGCTCTCGCCGCCCGACAGCGTGCCGGACGAGCGCGAAAGCGTCAGATATTCCAGACCGACCGACTGCAAAAAGCCGAGGCGGTCCATGATTTCTTTCATCACGCGGTCGCCGATCTTGTGCTGCATCTCACTCAGCTTCAGCGTATGCAGGAACTCCATCGCCTTGACGACGGATTTTTCGGAAAACTCCGCGATATTGAGTCCGCCGACCGTGACGGCGAGCACTTCGGGACGCAGGCGGCGTCCGCGGCAGGACGGGCACGGGCTTTCGCTCATGACCTCCTCGATTTCGCCGCGCGACCATTCGCTGTTCGTTTCGCGGTAGCGGCGCTCCAGGTTCGGGATAATGCCCTCGAACGGCTGGCTCATCGTGCCGCCGGAAACGCGGCTGACCGAAAGCGCAAGCGGCTCGCCGTCCGTACCGTAAAGCAGCTCGTGCAGCGCCTGCTCGGAGAAGTCCTCGACCGGTGTTTCGAGGGTAAAGCCGTGCTTTTTGCCGAGCGCAGTGTAGTACATATAGGAAATGCTGCCCGGCTCGGCGTTCGACCAGCCGGAGGCGTGGATGGCGCCCTGCTTGATGGACAGGCGATGGTTCGGGAGCACGCGGTCGGGGTCCACGATTTTCTGGATGCCGAGGCCGGCGCAGGTTGGGCACGCGCCGTAAGGGTTGTTGAACGAGAACATACGCGGCGCAAGCTCCTCGATGGAGATGCCGCAGTCGTCGCAGGCGTAGTTCTGCGAAAAATGCAGCTCCTCGCCGCCGATGACGTCCGCAATCAGCAGACCGCCCGACAGTGCGCACGCGGTTTCGACCGAGTCGGTGATGCGTCCCCGTGCGTCCGGGCGGATAACCACGCGGTCCACCACGATTTCGATGTTGTGCTTTTTGGTCTTTGCGAGCTTGAACTCCTCGGCGAGGTCGTGGATTTCACCGTCCACGCGCACGCGGACGTAGCCCTGACGGCGTGCATCCTCGAAAATCTTGTTGTGCTCACCCTTTTTGCCGCGAATGACCGGCGCGAGCAGCTGCACGCGCGTCTTTTCTTCGAGCGCCATCAGGCGGTCAATGATCTGGTCGATGGTCTGCTGATGGATCTCCTTGCCGCATTTCGGGCAGTGCGGCGTGCCGATACGCGCCCAGAGCAGACGCATATAGTCGTAGATCTCCGTGACCGTGCCGACCGTCGAGCGCGGGTTCTGCGAGGTGGTCTTCTGGTCGATGGAGATGGCCGGCGACAGACCGTCGATGTAGTCCACGTCCGGCTTGTCCATCTGCCCGAGGAACTGCCGCGCGTAGCTCGACAGCGACTCGACATAGCGGCGCTGTCCCTCGGCGTAAATGGTGTCGAACGCCAGCGAGGACTTGCCCGAGCCGGACAGACCGGTGAACACCACCAGCTTGTCGCGCGGTATCTCAATGTCAATGTTTTTCAGATTGTGCTCTCTCGCACCTTTTATTTTAATGATGTCTTTCATTCGTTACCTCTTGGTAGTATTCGTTACCCTTCCTCCAGCGCCTTGATCTGGTCGCGGAGCTGGGCGGCGATCTCGAATTCGAGCATTTTCGCGGCTTCCTTCATCTGGCGGGTCAGGCGGGCGATCTCCTGCTGCTTTTCGCCCTTGGTGCGCAGCTTTTTCTTGCTGCTCGTCGGGACGTTCGAGGTGATTTCGATAACGTCCTGCACCTTTTTATGCACAGACTTCGGGATAATCCCGTGCGCCTTGTTGAAGGCGTCCTGCAAGGCGCGGCGGCGCTCGGTTTCGTCCATCGCGCGGCGCATCGAGGGGGTGATGCTGTCGGCGTACAGCACGACTAAGCCGTGCTCGTTTCGAGCGGCGCGGCCGATGGTCTGGATGAGCGAGGTCTCGGAGCGCAGAAAGCCCTCCTTGTCCGCGTCGAGGATGGCGACAAGCGACACCTCCGGGATGTCCAGACCCTCGCGCAGCAGGTTGATGCCGACGAGAACGTCATACACGCCGAGGCGCAGGTCGCGCACCAGCTCCTGCCGCTCGATGGTCTTGACGTCGTGGTGCATATAGCGCACCTTGATGCCGGCGGTTTCGAGATAATCGGTCAGGTCCTCGGCCATTTTCTTGGTGAGCGTGGTCACGAGCACCCGCTCGCCTCTGTCCGTTCTCGCGTTGATCTCGCCGATGAGGTCGTCGATCTGGCCGTCCACCGGACGCACCACGACCTCCGGGTCGAGCAGACCGGTCGGGCGGATGACCTGCTCGACGACCTGACCCGAGCGCGAAAGCTCGTACTCGCCCGGCGTTGCGGAAACGTAGACGATCTGGTTGAGCCGCTCGTTGAACTCGTCGAAGTTCAGCGGACGGTTATCGTAGGCGCTCGGCAGGCGGAAGCCGTTTTCGACCAGACTTTCCTTGCGGGCGCGGTCGCCGTGATACATCGCGCGGACCTGCGGCAGCGTTACGTGGCTCTCGTCCACGATGAGCAGAAAATCCTTCGGGAAGTAGTCGATGAGCGTGTACGGCGCACTGCCCGGGGCACGGCGCGACAGCACGCGCGAATAGTTCTCGATGCCCGAGCAGAAGCCGATTTCCTGAAGCATTTCGATGTCGTAGCGCGTGCGCTGACCGATGCGCTGCGCCTCGATGAGCTTGCCGTTCTCCTCGAAATACTTGATGCGCTGCTCCATTTCGTCCTCAAGGTCCTTGATGGCTTCCTCAAGTTTCTCCTTCGGAGTGACGTAGTGGCTCGCCGGGAAAATCGCGATATGGCCGAGCTCGCCGAGCGCCACGCCGGTCAGGGGATTGATGCGGCTGATGCGGTCCACCTCGTCCCCGAAGAACTCGACGCGCACCACATCTTCGTCCGAGTAAACCGGCCATATCTCGACCGTGTCGCCGCGCACGCGGAAGCGGTTGCGCTCGAAGGCGATGTCGTTGCGCTCGTACTGGATGTCGATGAGGCGGCGGATGAGCGTATCGCGGCTGATTTCCATGCCCGGACGCAGCGAAATCACCATGCTCTTGTAGTCGATCGGGTCGCCGAGCGAATAGATGCACGACACCGAGGACACGATGATCACGTCGCGCCGCTCGGAGAGCGCCGAGGTCGCGGAGTGGCGCAGGCGGTCGATCTCGTCGTTGATGGCGGAGTCCTTTTCGATATAGGTATCGGTCGAGGCGATGTACGCCTCCGGCTGATAATAGTCGTAGTAGGAAACGAAGTATTCCACCGCGTTATCCGGAAAGAACTCCCGCAGCTCGGTGCACAGCTGCGCCGCGAGCGTTTTGTTGTGCGCGAGGACCAGCGTCGGGCGCTGCGTCTGCTCGATGATGTTCGCCATGGTGAACGTCTTGCCCGAGCCGGTGACGCCCATGAGCGTCTGCTCCTCGAGGCCGTTATTGATGCCCTCGACGAGCTTCGCTACCGCCTGCGGCTGGTCGCCCGCCATTTTATACGGACTTACGATGTGAAAATCCGGCATCTGCTTCGCCTCCCTGCCCTGTTATACATCGTGAATGCGCTGCATCGCCTGACGGAGCGCGCGGTTGACAAGCGGACTGTCCGAAATCTCCGGGAACGGAACGGTCGGCTCGGGTGCACCGTCGTGCGGACGCAGGCTCTTGCCCATCCAGAGAACGTCGCGCCACTGGCCGAACTTGTACATACTCTCCTGATACGCGCCCGAAATGACAAAGCCCATCGCCTTGTGGAACTTCATCGAGCGCTCGTTGGGCGAGGTGATGCCAACGTAGATATTATAGTAGCCCTGCATCGCGAGCACCTCGAACAGCGCGGCGTAGATCGCGCCGGCGATGCCGTGGCGGTGCCAGTCCTGCGCAACGTAGATCGAGGTTTCGACCGACCACTGATACGCGGCGCGGGTGCGGTGCGGAGCGGCATAGCCGTAGCCGGCAACCTCGCCGTCGATGATGCACACGAGCCACGGCAGCTTTTCGGTAAAGGTGCGGATGCGGCGCGTGAACTCCTCCAGCGTCGGCGCATCGTATTCGCTCGAAACCGTGGTCTGAACGACATACGGCGCGTAGATGGCGAGCATTGCGGGGGCGTCGTCCACAGTCGCAGGACGCAGAATGATTTCTGACATATGTTTTCCCTCTTTTCACAGCCGCCCGCTTCCCTCGCTTCGAGGCAGGCAGACGAGCCGTCCTTTTCTTCTATTATATCCCCTGCGCCGCTCCGCTTCAACAGCTTTCTGCAAGTCCGATGCCAAAAACCGCACATTTGTTCGCATCATTTTTGTGCGCTTTTGCCCATGCAAAACGGCGTAAACCGCACAGAACCTCGTTGCATTTTATCTTTTCGGGTAGTATACTAAATACACTGAGCAAAAAAACGCTCAGAGTCCGACCATATGCTTTCCCGCCCGTTTTTCATTCTCCTGCGCAGAACGGCGGCGAGGCGCAGTCCAGAGGAGGTATCCCGTATTATGGTCCGTTACGGCTTTATCCATACCAAGGAGGACATCAAGTTTCTTGTGCTGTTCGCCATGGATCTTCTGCCCTTCCCCGTCACGTTCGAAACGGTCGTTGACCTTATCACATGGTGCGACGACGGCTTCGGCTATTTCGAGCTGAGCGAAGCGTTTTATGAGATGATCCCCACCGGCCACATCGACGAGAGCACGGAAAACGGCGTCAAGCACTACACCATCACCGAAAAGGGCCGCGAGGCGACGCGCATCTTCGAAAAGCAGCTGCCCTATCCGGTCCGCGAGGCGGCGCAGAGAAGCGCGCTGCGCGTTGTGCGGCAGATCCGCCGCGACGCTGCCATTCACACCTCCGTGACCGAGCACGGAGAGCACGACCTGACCGTCCGCATGGAGATGGAGCAGGTGTTCGCTATCGAGATGGCGGTCGTGAGCCACGAGCAGGCGACCATGCTCGAACGTACCTTTAAGAACAATGCCGAAACCATCTATCAGAAGCTGCTCGGCGTCATGACGCAGGAATATCCCGAATAGGAAAGAGGCATCCCCCGTGAAATATCTCAAACAACTCGCTTTGCTGCTCGCGTGCTGCGTCGGCGGCAATCTGATCTCCGCCCTGCTGCACGGCGCCCTCCCCGGCAACGTGCTCGGTCTCACGCTGCTGCTCGTGCTGCTCATCTGCCGCGCTGTCAAGCTGCACCACGTAGAAGACACCGCCGATTTTCTGCTTCAGAACATGGCGTTCTTCTTTCTGCCGGCGTGCCTCGGTATTCTCGATATTTTCGCCGACATCAAGGGCGAAATTCTCGCCATTCTGGCGGTCTGCCTGCTCACCACGCTGTGCACCGCCGCGGCGACCGCGCTGACCGTACATATCGTTCTCAAGCTCCAGCATCGTGAAAGTGAGGAGGCGTTTGACCATGACTGAGCTTCTTACCTCTCCGCTTACGTGGATGTTCCTGTCCATCTTCTGCTACGCCATCGGCGTGGCCATCCAGCAGAAAACCGGCTCGCCGGTCTGCAATCCGCTGCTTATCGCGTCCATTCTGGTCGGCATTCTGCTCATCGTGAGCGGCACGACCTACCAGACCTACGAGGAGTCGGGTCAGCTGATTTCGTTCTTCCTGACGCCCGCGACCGTGGCGCTCGCCATCCCGATTTACCGCAAGCTGGACGTCCTGCTGCATAACCTGCTGCCCATCCTGCTCGGCGCGTTCGTCGGCTCGCTCGTATCCATCAGCAGCGTTATCCTGTTCAGCCATCTGTTCGGCCTCTCCGACGCCACCACCCGCTCGCTCATTCCGAAGTCGGTCACGACCCCGATCGGCGTAGCGCTCGCGGAGATGCTCGGTGGCGTCACCTCGATCACGGCGATCGCCATCGTTATCACCGGCATTTTCGGCGCGATTCTGCTGCCGACGTTTCTCAAGTGCATCGGTGTGCGCAACCCGATGCAGATGGGTCTGTCCATCGGCACGGCGGCGCACGCGGTTGGTACGTCCCGCGCGATTCAGCTCGGCGAGACTGAGGGCGCAATCAGCGGTCTGGCCATCGGCGTGGCGGGTCTGCTGACGGCGTTCATCGTATCCGCCCTGTCGGCGTTCCTCTAAAGCGCCCTGAGAGGGCGCGGGCCTTTTCTCCCTCCGAGGGAGAGGGCCCTTTTTTCTCCCTCCGAGGGAGAGGGCGAACGGTTCCGCCGTTCCTGCGGCCTGACGCAGGAGGCGAGGGAATGCTGCCGACCCGGCAGCCGGGGTTTGCACGCTGCGGCGTGCGGGGACGTGCCGCCACCCGGCGGCGGGGCAAAAGAGGACAGGACACCTTGACAGGTTTCGGCCGTAGCCCACTAAACCTTATTCCCGCGCCGTGCGCGGATTAAACGAGCGCTATCCCCTCTTGCGACTCCCCAACTTTCCTTTGAGCCGCGACTCCCTGCGGTCGCGCGTCTAAAATGCGAGGAGAGCGTAGATTTTACGTCTGCGCTCTCTTTTTATTTGCGCCGTTGACGTTCTCTTTCGTTATTTGCCGCGCATATCAGTGCGCGGCCGGTCTGGTTGCGGGGGGGTAGCGCGGTAACCGGGCGGCTCCCGTAGGGCGGCATGACCTCATGCCGCCGCTGTAAACCGGTGCAGACCGTTAGAAGCGGCGGGGTGGGGGCACCCCGCCCTACGGGTGCAGAAGATATATGTTTCCGTAACGGTTTACCCGGCCGGGTGAGGGCACCCGGCCCTACGGGAGCAGTCCAGACAAACCGTTATCACTCTTTCCGACCTGCACCATCTGCCGCGCACTGTTATGCGCGGAAATCGAGCGCGAAGTCAGCCCCAAAC
>UQVU01000017.1 GCA_900544475.1 uncultured Butyricicoccus sp. | reverse complement strand
GCCCCTGCACGGCAGGGGCGGCCGCGCCGCCGCGGCGCGGGCAGAGGTATAAAAGTCCGGCAGAGCTGGACTTTTATGGGGAATTTGATGCGGCGCACTGCGGTGCGCCTGCCCTGCCTGTTTCGGCGCAGCCGAAATACGGCAGGGGAAAGCGCCCCAAAGGGGCGCGAAAAGGCACGCCGTCGGCGTGCCTTTTCCGTGCGCTTCGCGCACGTATTAAATAGAATTTGCTTGCAAATTCATAAAAACCGGGGGCGTGTACCTCAGTTTTTATACTCCCAGAGGGAGAAAGTTTCCGAATGGGAACTTTCGGACGTCCGTGTTTTGCGAAGTCAAAACACATCTTGTCGGAAAAGCGTTAGCTTTTCGACAGGATAAGACGCCCCTCAGTGTGCCGATTTATCGACGCGCTGAGGGGCGTTAGGCTGTGTCCGAACGCAGTTCGGCACAGCCTTTTAATCAGAACGCCGCAGCTTTCTGATTAAATTTTAACCGTCCAGCCCATATCGTCGGGCAGCTTGCCCCACTGGATGCCGGTCAGGGTGTTGTACAGCTTGTGGGTTACTTCGCCGATTTCGCCGCCATTGATATGCGCAACGTCGCCCTCGTAACGAAGCTCGCCGACCGGAGAGATAACCGCCGCCGTGCCGGTGCCGAATACCTCTTCCAGCTTGCCGTCGTGGGACGCCTTCATAACGTCAACGATCGGCAGACGCTCCTCGGATACCGGAATGCCCCACTTCTTGAGCAGCTCGATGCAGCTCATGCGGGTAACGCCCGGCAGAACCGTGCCGACAGTCGGAGCGGTGTAAACCGTGCCGTCGATCTTGAAGAAGCAGTTCATGGAGCCGACTTCCTCGACGTACTTGTGCTCAACACCGTCGAGCCACAGGGTCTGCTCGTAGCCGAGCTCGTGCGCCTTGACCTGAGAGATCAGGGATGCCGCGTAGTTACCGCCGCACTTGGTGAAGCCGGTGCCGCCCGGGCATGCACGGGTGTACTCGTCCTCGACGAAAATCTTTACCGGGTTGATGCCGGTGGAGTAGTAAGCGCCGACCGGGGAGCATACAATGATGAACTTATGGGTCTTGGAGGTACGGACGCCCAGATGCGGCTCGGTCGCGATAACGAACGGGCGGATGTACAGGCTCGTGCCCTCTGCGTGCGGAACCCAGTCCTGATCGAACTCAACGATGGCCTTGACTGCCTGAACGAAGTCCTCGACCGGCAGGCTCGGCAGGCACATACGATGGTTGGTGTTGATCATGCGCTCTGCATTCTTGTCGGGGCGGAACAGCTGGATGGAGCCGTCCGGCGTGCGGTACGCCTTCATGCCCTCAAAGGACTCCATTGCGTAGTGGAAAACCATCGCTGCGGGATCAAGCTCGAGCGGCTGATAGGGCACGATGCGGGCGTCATGCCAGCCCTGTTCCTCATCGTGGTCAATGATCAGCATGTGATCGGTATAATGAACGCCGAAACCGAGGTTGCTCTCGTCCGGCTTAGCCTTAGGAGTTGTAGTGCGCTGTGTTTTGATCTGCAGCATGGTGTGTCACTCTTTCTGTGTTGGTTTAGTTTCAACCATTATTATAGCACTTCGTTCTGATAAAGCAAGAGCAATACCGCATAATTCCCATCGAAACAGTCGGTACATATTTATACAACTTTTGCGAATAAACGGTATTGCCTAAATACTCATTCTCAGAGGAAATCCCGCGCAGATACGTGACAAAGCGGCGAGGATTTGCTATAATGGAAGCAACTGACGATAGAAAGGGTGAGGAACGGTGAAAAAGGCTTTCAGACGCGCGCTCGGCGGACTCCTTTGCGCGGGACTGCTTTTCGGCGCTGTTCCTGCGCCCGCGCGGGCGCTGACGCTGACGGCGGTGAACGACAGCCTGCTGCCGCTTTCGGACAGCACCATGCCCGCCCGGCTCGGCGGCGAGCTTTACGTGCCGTACGGCGTTTTCTCGCAGCTCGGCGTGTCCTCGTCCGCCTCGGACGGGGTGCTGAATATGTCCGCAAACGGCGAAACGCTCAGCTTTTCGCCCGATGAAGGCTACGTTTACGACCAGAACCTCAACAGCTACGCCACCCCGGCGTACTCGATGAACGGCACGACCTACGTTCCGGTCAAGCTGTGCTGCGGCAAGTTCGGCCTGAGCTACTCGACGCTTTCGGTCGCAGGGGAAACCGTTCTCCGCGTGACGGACGGCTCGGCTTCGAGCGACTCCGCGTTCGCCTCCTCCAAGGCGGTGAGCATCGAAAACAGCATCAACAGCTACAAGGGGATTTCGTCCTCGGACGGCTCCTCTCAGAACGGCGGCACCACCGGCGGCACGACCACGCAGACGCCTGCGGAAACGCCCATCCCTAAGGTCGAGGAAAAGCCGACCCGCAAGCCTTCGCGCGTGTATCTGACGTTTTACGGCGCACCGGATAAAAATGCGCCCGATATTCTCGACGCGCTGAAGCGGGACGGCCGCACGGCGGCGTTCTTCCTGCCGACTGACACGGCGGAGTGGACGGACGATACCGTGCGCCGCATCGTCGCGGAGGGTCACACGGCGGCGCTGCTGCTGGAGGCGGACGAAAAGGCATCCGGAGAGGCGCTTGCAGAGCGGCTGACCCTCGCAAACGAGCGGCTGCGGCTGCTGACCGGCGTGCAGACCCGCATTGTTTCGGTATCCACAGGCTGTGCAAAACTTTCGGACGCGCAGCGGAATGCCCTCATCGACGCCGGATACCGGCTGTGGGACGCGAACATGGATGCCCGGGACGAAAAGGGCACGGCGGCCCGCGCTTACGCCGAAACCGCGCAGCGCTTTTCCGAAACGAACGCCACAGTCGTGCTCGGTCTGCACCACAGCAGGGAAACCGCCGAAGTGGTCGAGCTGATCTCCGCCTATATGTCGCGCCAGGCCATCCCGTCCGGCACGATCACCCTCGCCCAGACGCCGATGAACGGGGCAAATGATGTAAGATGATAAATGGCTGCATGATTATGCGGCTCGTGCGGCAGCACGCATTTAATAGAATTTGCTTTGCAAATTCATAAAAACCGGGGGCGTGTACCTCGGTTTTTATACAAGGGAAGAAAAAATGTGCCCAAAGGGCGCGGTTTTTCTTCAATATTCGCTCGAAAGCGTGGTTTCGAGCGACAGATAAAAGCCTGCATCTGACCGAATTTCGGAAAGTATGCAGGCTTTTCTGCGCTCAAAGCTGGGTTTTCTCCACGCGCATGACGATGGCGGTGCGGTCGTCGTCGCTGCCGCGGCCCTTGGCCTCGGTGACGAGCCGCGCGGCAAGCTCCTTCGGCCCCTCGCCTCCATGCTCGCGGAGCAGCTCGCGCACCCAGTTATCGTCCAGGCCGTCAGAAACGCCGTCCGACACCAGAATGAACAAATCGCCGTGCCCCAGCCGCAGCGGCACCGACTGATACTGATTTTTCTCGTCCGAAATGCCGACCGGGAGCGACTTTCCGGCGAGCACGCTCCACCGTCCGCCCGTGCGCACGTAGGAGGGCGCCGCGCCGCATTTGAGGCTTTCCGCCTGCCCGGTGAACAGGTCGAGCGTGAGCGCGTCGAGGGTGACGAAGCGCGTGCCGTCCGAGCGCAGCCGCAGGGCGGGGGAAACCGCGCCGAGCGCGTCCGTGAGCGAGATGCCCGCGCGGAGAAAGCGCTCCATCGACCCGACGAGCATCCGGCTGTCCTGCGCGGCGGCCGCGCCCGAGCCCATGCCGTCCGCAAGCAGCAGGCAGGCAACGCCCGCATCGGTCAGGAACCAGCAGCCGGTGTCGCCCGAAACCGAAACGCCCGAGCGCTGCTGGCGGCCGATGCCGACCACGGCGCGGAACGGGGCGCGTTCATGCAGCTCGATATAGTCGCCGAACTCGTTCTGCGCGGCTTTCGGCTCGGTCAGCCCCACCCCGAGCAGGGCGCTCAGTCCCGCGGCGAAGCCCTCGCCCTGCCGGAGAATGTCGGGCGTGCCGTCGCCGTACAGCTCGATGATGAGCCGCCCCTGCGCGTCCCGGACGGCGCACACCCGGTCGATCCAACCGAACGCCGCCGCGTACCGGCGTACCTGCTTTTCCATCATCGGCTGCGCGGTCACGTCCTGCGTTACCTCCGCGCCGAGCTGGCGGAGAATGTCCGTGATGCCGGCGTACTGCCGCGCAAGCAGACTGCGGTTTTCCTCCTGCTGCCGCCGCATGCTCTGCCGCTCGCGCAGGGCGAACAGAGCGCTGTTGATGGCGCGGATAAGCTCGGGCAGGTGGACGCAGCGGGCGGTGAAGTGGTAGGGGAAGTCCTGCATTTCCGCCCGACCCCGCGCAAGCATCGGCTGCGTCACGTCATTCAGCGCGGCGAGGGTGGAAACGTAGTCCTTCTGCCAGCACTGGGCGCACAGCACGCAGTTCCGGCACACCCGGTCGCTTGCCCGGTCGAACACGACCTTCAGGTTCTCGTCCCCGGCGGCGCGGCCCTCCGCCGCTCCGTTCAGCATGGCGAGATACAGCTCGTAGAACGCCTGCGCCGCCTCGGTCGCGCACTGTCCCGCCGCCCGGCGCAGGCGAAGCCGGGTTTTCGTTCCGATGAGCGACTCGGGCAGGAGCGTCCGCCGCAGCGCGTTCCAGACCGCCTCGGGGAGCGACGCGAACAGCAGAACCGCCGCTGTCAGCTCGGAGAGCATGGGGATGAACAGGTCGCTTCCCGTGCCGAGCATGGCGGCGCATAGACCCGAGGCAAACGCGCAGAGCGCGAATTTTCCGCGTCCGCCCTCGCGGAACAGTCCGGCGGCGGTCGCGCTCAGACCGTAGCAGCAGGTGAACAGCGCCCCTTCGCCCACGCCGAGGTCCATCACCGCGCCGAAGGCAACGCCCGCCGCCGCACCGGCCGCCGGACCGCCGAGATAGGCCGTGCCGAGCACGAGCAGGAGCGACGCCGCCCGCGCCGGGGCAAACAGACCGAACAGGCTGAGGTCGGAAACGCTGAGCAGCACGGTCGCGGTCACGGCGAGCAGCGTCACCGGTCTGCGCCAGTCGCTGTCCTCGCGCGGCGGAGCGAGAGCCGCCCCGTAGACCCGGCACGCCCCGAACGTCATTCCCTGCACGGCGAGAAAGGTCATGACGACCGGCGCGCGCAGCTCCTCCCCGAACGGCAGAAAGACAAAGGTGCAGGCGGTACCCGCCGCCGCAGCCGCCGCCGGGGCGAACCACGGCCGCCGCACAACGTCCAGTCCGGTGCATACGCTCATGACGCACAGCACGATGAGCGCCGCCGCCACATAGACGCCCCCGAGCAGTCCGTCCTCCATCAGCATCGCGCCGCAGACCACGCCGCCGAGGGCGGAAAGCCCCGCGCCCTGCGCCATCATGGCGGACGCCATTGCAAGGCCGAACGGCGCATAGCCGCCCAGCACGTTCGCCCGCATGAGCAGCGCACACAGCACGAAACGCTTCGTTCCGGTGAGCAGGCGGTGCAGATGTTCCTCGTTCCACAGGCGGACCACCGCGCTCGCGGCTCTTCCGAGCAGCTGCGGCGCACGCCTCGTTTTTTGCTTGTCCATTTCACTGAGCCTCCCTTTACGGAATTAGTATAATCCACGCAAAGTGCAGGAAGTGGCGGAAAATACAGGCGGTAATATCGCTTTTAACGGTTTCAAAGTGCGAAAAACGGCGGTGCGGGTCAGATGACATTTCCCGCGTCCGCCGCTCTCTCAGAAAATGAGCACGATGCCCCAGATAACGCTCGCCGCGACAGCGCCCGTGAGAAACGCCGCCGCGAGCCGGGGCATGACCGCGCGTCCCCGTCTGCGCCGCCGTGTGCCGAGGCACCCTTCCGCAATGCGGCACGCCTCGCGCACGGCATCGCCGCGCGGACACGCCGCATCACGCACGAGAAAAAACGCCTGCTCGAACGGACTGCCGCTCGCCGGACGCACCACGATGACCCGGCGGCTGATACCCTTTACCATGAAAAACACCCCTTTCACGGTAAGGATTGCCGGATTTAATGTATTTCATACGTTTCGCTCGAAACCACGCTTCCGCGCGAAATGCCGACAGGCTGCGGCCTCTATATCGTCCATTCGGGCGGCGTGCGCATGAAAAGTTCGTTGTGGAGAGAGGCGAGGGCGTCCCATGTCGCGCGGTCGGTCACGCCGGTCTGCGGCAGGATAAACACGCCCTGCATCAGACGCACGGCGGCGATGGTCTCCGGGTCGTACTCGCCCGTGAGGGGAACGGGCGCGGTGTTCGCGTAGTGCGGCGCGGCGGTGGCGAGTATCAGCTGGAGCACGAAAACCGCGCGTCCCCGGCTGCCGGGGGCGAGAACGCCGCTTCTCGGGAAGAAAAGCACGGCGGCGGGCGGCGTATCGGCGGCGAAAAGCTGTGCCGCGGCGGCGTAGATGCTGTCCCAGGTTTCGCGGTCGACTTTGCCCGTGACGGGCAGTCCGCATTCGCGCTGATGCGCTCGGACGGCCTCGGCGGTCTCCGCGCCGTAAATCCCGTCCGGCACGAGAGGCGATACGCCGCGCTCCTGCTGAAGCCGCCGCAGACAGGTTTGCAAATCGTAAATATGCTGCGATTTCTGTTCCTCGCTGTACATTATTCACCCTCCTCGCCGAGCGTGTAGCCGGGGTACTGCCCGGCGTTTACGAGGGAGGACGCCTCGACGTCGGCGGCGAGCCGGGCCATGCCCTCCCATGTCAGCGGCCCGACCGCGCCCGTGGCCGGCAGACCGAGCAGCGTCTGCACAACGGACACCGCGCTTTCGGTCGCGTCTCCGAAAATGCCGTCCGCCGCGACAGCCGGAACCTCGGGATAGCCGCGCGATATGATGTTTACAAGCTCCTGCGCCCGGCGGACGTCCTCGCCGCGCATTCCGCTGACAAGAAACACCTCGGGCAGGCCGACGAACAACTCGAGCCACTGCTGTTCCGGCTGCACGAGCAGCACCGAGCGGTAGGTCGAGAGCAGCGCGTCCCACGTTGCGCGGTCAACCACGCCGGTCACGGGCAGGCCGAGCATCCGCTGATAGCTTTCGACAGCCTCGCGGGTCTGAGGGCCGAAAACGCCGTCGAGCTGCGACGCCTGCCAGCGGGGGAGGGCATCGAAGTATTCGCCCACGATGGCGAGAAAATACTGCAAGAGCTTTATCGAAACGCCGCTCATGCCCTCGCGAAGCTCCTCCGGGTACTGGCGCGAGATTTCTTCAAGGGTGAGTCCCTCGCTGTCCAGCTCGCTCAACCGCTTTACATTGTTAAAGACAGAGGCGATGCGGTACCATGTCGCGCGACCGACCAGACCGTCGGGCGTCAGGTTGAACTGGCGCTGAAAGGCGCGGACAGCGGCCTCGGTATCCGCGTCAAAAACGCCGTCCGCCGGGTAGATTTTCGGAATGCCGGGGTAGTTGGTCGAAATGCGGTTGAGCCGCGTCTGCACGGTGCGGACGTCCTCGCTGTTCTCGCCGAGCCGCAGCGTCACGCCGGGAAACGAGCCGCCGAGGGCGGGCGCAAGCGGGGCGTCCGTCACGAAGCTGATGTCGTCCCCGTAGAACGAGCGCAAGATTTCCTCGGCGGAAAGTCCCTGCTCCGCGAGCGGGACCGTGCCCCACTGGCTGAGCCCGCCGGGGCAGGTGACGGTCGTGCCGTTGCAGTATTGCGTAAAGAGCGGCTCGACCGCGTTTCCGCGCGTGAGATAGCTGCCGGTCATGTCGTCCACGATGTTCGAAATGTTCTCGAAAATGTCGCGTCCGGCGACGAAAGACTGGTCATACCGGGTGGAATTGGTGATGTCGAAGTCGTACCCCTGGGCGCGGTACCACTCGGTAAATATCCGGTTGAGCGCGTAGGACATCTGGGCGTAGATGTTCGCGCGGATGGCGGCCTCGGGCCAGGTCGGGTAGATTTCCGAGGAGGCGACATTCTTGATGTAGTCCGCGAACGGAACGGTAACGTTGGGCGCGTCGGCGCTCGGCGCACCGAGGTGCACGGTGATGGTTTCGGGTATGGTGACGGGCAAAAAAATCACTCCTTTTCGGGCAGAGGCGTGAGCGCCACGGGGAGCACCGCCGGCACCCCGGCGAACAGCGTCACGTGCAGGGCGGTGAGCGGCACGAAGCCTTCCCGCGCGGCCTCGACCGTGTAGAGCGCGTAAGGCGTGACCTGACCGGGGGAGAGCGAAGCGCTGCGCGGCGGCGCGGCGAGCGTCATGGGCGGCGTCATGCCGTCCCGGTCGGTGCGGACCGCGTAGAGCAGGGTGCGCGTGCCGTTTTCGTCCGGTGCGGTCGATACCGTTACGAGCGCGTTTTCGAGCGGCTGTGCGCCGAGCGCGGTCGTGACGGCCACGCGAAGAACGGCGGTATCCGATGGAACTGCCAAAGAAAGACCTCCTTGCCAAATGGAACGGATAAAAGTATAATAAAAGTGCAGGATTTCGTTTTGACATTGAGAAAGGAAGAAAAACATAATGCAGGATTACAAAACCATCTGCGATATGTGCGCAGAGCAGGAAGAAAAGTTTCAGTTCGAGCGCTTTTCGCGCAAGGATGCGCTGCATATCGGCCTCAAGCTGATTGAAAACGCGGAAAAGCAGCAGCAGCCGGTCGCGGTCGAGATCGTGGTGAACGGCCTTACCGTGTTCCGCTTCTTCATGGACGGCGCGAAGCCGGAGAGCGAGCTGTGGCTCGCACGCAAGCGCAACGCGGTCGAGCTGACCGAAGGCTCGTCGCTTAAAATGTTCGCGGAGATGGAGAGCGCGGGCCAGACGTTCGCGGACCGCAAGCTGTGCGGCGACGACTACGCGGCAGGCGGCGGCTTCCCGATCACGCTTCGCGGCACGGGTGTTGTCGGCTCGATCTGCGTTTCCGGCTTCGACGACCATCTGGACGACCATCAGCTGGTCATCAATACGCTTGCGGAATACCTCGCGTGAGCTGTCGCAAAGCTGACGCTTTGCCGACAATCTGTGTTCTGACTTCGCAGAACACGGACGGAGAAAAGTTCCTATGCAGAAACTTTTCTCTCTCTCAGAGTATAAAAACCGTGATACATGCTCCCGGTTTTTATCAATCTGCTTTGCAGATTGTATTTTATGCGCGCTGACGCGCGTAATTACCGGATAAAATAACTTTATCCATAAATTCGGGATCGGGCACACGCCCGGTCCTTTTTCTATGCCAGACGCACCTTGAACGTTTTCGCCCAGTGCTCGAGCTGCATGATATAGGCGCAGATCTGCGGCACGCGCATCAGTTGACCGAACCACGGCTCGGGCAGGCTGTCGGGGTCAGCGACAAGGGCGCGGACGGCTTCCCGGTCGAACAGCGCCCCGGCGAACGAGTTTCTGTCCGCGAGGATCTTCATCGCGCCCTCGGCGCACAGACGGGCGTAAACGGGGTGAAACGTCTTGGGATAGGGGCTTTTCTTGCGGAAAACCACCTCTTCTGGCAGTTCATCGGCAAACGCACGGCGGACGATGCCCTTTTCGCGGCCGTCCAGCGCCTTGAACGCCCACGGCATATTATAGGCGTATTCGACGATGTGATGGTCGCAGAACGGCACGCGGACCTCAAGGCCGGAGTACATGCTCATGCGGTCCTTGCGGTCGAGCAGGGTCGCCATGAACCAGTCGAGGTTGAGCACGAACATTTCGCGCATCCGGGCCTCCTTCCGGCTGTCCGAGGGCAGTTTCGGTGCACGGCGGCAGGTCGAGAGATAGTGCTCGCGGACGAAATCCGCGCCGTCCCGAACCACGCCGGGTTTCAGCAGTCCGAGCCGCAGCCCGACCGACCGCGCCCACGGGAAGGTATCCTCGAACAGGATTTCCTCGCGGTGGTACCACGGGTAGCCGCCGAACAGCTCGTCGGCGCATTCGCCCGACAGGCACACGGTCGTGCCGCCCCGCTTGACCGCCGCGCAGAACAGCAGCAGCGACGAGTCAACGTCTGCCATGCCGGGCAGGCCGCGTGCCTCGGCGGCAGGGAGGAGAGCCGCGCAGACCGCCTCCGGTTCGAGCACGACGCGGTGGTGCCGCGTGCCGAGTGTTTCAGCCATCAGCGTCACAAAATCGCGGTCATCGGTCGGCTGAAAGCTGTTTTTGACGAAATATCGGTCGTTTCCGCGGTAGTCCACCGACCAGGTGTGAAGCGTTTTTCCCTCCCCGGCGTACCGCCGCGCCGCGACCATCGAGAGAATGGACGAGTCGAGGCCGCCCGAGAGAAAGCAGGCGAGCGGGACGTCGCTCACGAGCTGGCGCTCCGCCGCGCCCGTGATGAGCTCGTGCGTGCGCGAGAGGGTGGTTTCGAGGTCGTCCTCGTGCTCGTGCGCCTCGAGCTTCCAGTAGGCGGCTTTCGTGAACGTTTCGGGCGTCAGGACGGCGAAACAGCCGGGGAGCAGCGACAGAATGCCGCGAAAAACGCCGCTTTCCGGCGGCCGCGCCGGACCGAGCAGCAGAAGCGTGCGCAGACCGTCCTCATCGAGCACGGGTTCGGCCTCCGGGTGGCAGAGCACGGTGTCGATGGTCGAGCCGAACACCAGTCCGCCGCGCGTTTTCCGGTAGAAAAGCGGCTTGACGCCGAGCCTGTCGCGCACGAGCACCAGACGCCGCTGGCTTTTCTGCCAGAGGGCGAAGGCAAAAATCCCCTCAAGGCGCGGAAAAGCGTCCGTATCCCATTCGAGAAAGGCGTGCAGCACGACTTCGGTATCCGAATGACCGCGAAACGTGTGGCCGAGGGCGAGCAGCGTCCGCCGCACCTCCTCGGTGTTGTACAGCTCGCCGTTGTAGACGAGAACCGTGTCCCCGTCGGGGGAGAGCATGGGCTGGGCGCCGCCTTCGGGGTCGATGACCGCCAGACGGCGGTGGACGAGGGCGGCGTCAGCGTCCAGATAGGCGCCGTGCGCGTCCGGTCCGCGCGGCCGCAGACGCCGCTCCATCGCCCTGAGCACCGCGCCGCCGCGGCGTGCGTCGCGCACAAAATCGACAAAGCCTCCAATTCCGCACATGAGCAGTTCCTCCTCAAAAATTTTTCGTCAGCCGGGACTTAAGGCAACACCGCACAATTAAAGCTGCGGCGCTTTGCGGAAATTTTGTGCCCTGACTTTGTTGCGATTTCTTGCAATACGAAAGTATTGCTTCAAAACCGCGCCTCGTCAGTACGCAAAATTTACTCGCAAATCGCTCTTGTCCAATTATGCGGTATTGCCTTAACATACTTACGCAAAAGCAACCAATAGTATGCAGAAAGTTCACCAAGAGTTTGCCAAAAAAATCACAAATGCAACAATTTTGCGTGCAAAGATACAATGCACGCAAAAAAACTTATGGATAATACACAAAAATCTGGCGGTTCTTTTATGCGAAAAAAGTATGTTAAATCCTTGACAAATGACTTTCGAACGATATAATAGAGATAGACATGCTCAAAGAAGGGTGTCATCACCTGAAAAAAGTGTCCGCGGCAGAGAGGTCGCCGGGCGCTGTATTTTTGTGTATACCTGCGATATTTATATTACTTGGGAGGTTTATGGCATGGATTTTAGGCTTACGAAAGAAGAAGCACTGTTCCAGAAGATGTGCCGTCAGTTCGCTCTGAATGAAGTAGAGCCGATCGCGGCAGAGATCGACGAGCAGGAGCGTTATCCGGAAGAGACCGTTCAGAAGCTGATGAAGTACGGTCTGATGGGCATTCAGTTCCCGAAGGAAGTCGGCGGTTCCGGCGGCAACTACGTCTGCTACACCATCGCGATCGAGGAGATGAGCCGCGTCTGCGCGACCACCGGCGCTATCATTTCCGCACACGGCACTCTGGGTGCTTGGCCGATCTACGCGTTCGGTACCCCGGAGCAGAAGGAAAAGTGGCTGCGTCCGCTGATCACCGCCAAGGAAGGCGCTAAGCTCGGCGCATTCGGTCTGACCGAGCCGAACGCAGGCACCGACTCCGCTGCACAGCAGACCGTTGCTGTCAAGCAGGAGGACGGCTCCTACATCATGAACGGCTCCAAGGTGTTCATCACCGGCGGCGGCCGTGCTGATACCTACGTTGTATTTGCAATGACCGATAAGAGCAAGGGCAACAAGGGCATTTCCGCCTTCATCGTCGACAAGGACGATCCGGGCTTCTCTATCGGCAAGATCGAGCATAAGATGGGCATCCGCGGCTCTCAGACCTCTGAGCTGATTTTCGAGGACGTTCATCTTCCGGCAGACCGTCTGCTCGGCAAGGAGAACGGCGGCTTCAAGATCGCTATGATGACCCTGGACGGCGGCCGTATCGGCATCGCGGCTCAGGCACTCGGCATCGCGCAGGGCGCACTGGACAAGGCTGTTCAGTACATGAAGGAGCGCGTACAGTTCGGCAAGACCCTCGACAAGTTCCAGGGCCTGCAGTGGATGGTAGCCGACATGGCAACCCAGATCGACGCTGCCCGCCTGCTGGTTCGCCGCGCTGCGTTCAACCACGACGTTGGCCTGCCGTTCACCAAGGAAGCTGCTATGGCCAAGCTGTACGCTTCCGAGGTCGCAATGGACGTCACCACCAAGTGCGTACAGATCTACGGCGGCTACGGCTACATCCGCGAGTACCCGATGGAGCGCATGATGCGCGACGCAAAGATCACCGAGATCTACGAGGGCACTTCTCAGGTTCAGAGAATGGTCATCGCCGGTCAGGTACTGCGCTAAGAAAAGGAGGAAAACTGAACTATGAAAGCAATCGTTTGTGTAAAGCAGGTTCCGGATACCTCCGGCAAGGTAGCAGTCAATCCCGACGGCACCCTGAACCGTGCATCTATGGCAACCATTATCAACCCGGACGACCTGAACGCAGTTGAGGCCGCTCTCAAGCTCAAGGACGCTTCCGGCTGCAAGGTCGTTGTCGTTACCATGGGTCCTCCCCCGGCAGAAGGCATGCTGCGCGAGCTGATCGCGATGGGCGCTGACGAAGGCGTTCTGGTTTCCGGCCGTGAGTTCGGCGGTTCCGATACCTTCGCAACCTCTCAGATCCTCGCCGCTGCTATCAAGAACATCGGCGTAGACGCTGATGACATCGTATTCTGCGGCCGTCAGGCAATCGACGGCGATACCGCTCAGGTAGGCTCTCAGATCGCTGAGAAGCTGGACATCCCGCAGATCTCCTACGCAGCAGACGTCAAGGTTGACGGCACCACCGTTACCGTTAAGCGTATGCTCGAGGACGGCCATATGACCATCGAGACCCAGACCCCGTGCCTGCTGACCTGCATCAAGGAGCTCAACACGCCGCGTTATATGTCTCTCGGCGGCATCATGGACTGCTACTCCAAGCCGGTTTCCGTACTCGACTACAACGCACTCAAGGACGATCCGCTGATCGACCCGACCACCATCGGCCTGAAGGGTTCTCCGACCAACATCTTCAAGTCTTTCACTCCTCCCCAGAAGGGTCAGGGCAAGATGCTCGAAGGCGCTGACAAGGCAACCTGCGAGACTCTGGCAGCTGAACTGCTGAAGAAGCACATTATCTGATCGAAAGGAGAAAACTGAACAATGGCTGATTTCAATAACACCAACCTCGCCGATTTTTCCGGCGTATGGGTATTCTGTGAGCAGCGTCAGGGCAAGCTGCAGCCGACCGTACTGGAGCTGATCTCTGAGGCGCGCAAGCTCGCTGACGATATGGGCACCGAGGTCTGCGGCCTGCTGCTTGGCGGCAAGGGCGTAGCTGACTCCATGGCAAAGGAACTGGGCGCTTACGGCGCTGATAAGGTTCTCGTTTGCGAGAGCGATCTGCTCGATACCTACACCACCGATGCTTACGCAAAGGTTATCTGCGACACCGTTATGGCCAAGAAGCCGGAGATCCTCCTGATCGCCGCTACCAACATCGGCCGTGACCTCGGCCCGCGCTGCGCAGCTCGTCTGCACACCGGTCTGACCGCAGACTGCACCCACCTCGACGTTGACGTTGAGAAGTACGCTGCATTCCTCCAGGAGGCTTCCACCCTGCCGCAGGCTCAGCTGGACGCTCTCAACCGTGAGGACCGCAACCTGAAGATGACCCGTCCGGCATTCGGCGGCCATCTGATGGCTACCATTATCTGCCCGCGCTTCCGTCCGCAGATGGCTACCGTTCGTCCGGGCGTTCTGAAGAAGGGCGAGTACAACGAGGCTAAGGCTAACGCAGTAGTCGTTGAGCCGGTTGCTTTCGAGCTGTCCGACGCTGACATCAAGACCAAGGTTCTCGAGGTCGTTAAGGAAGCTAAGGAGCTGGTTGACCTGACCGGCGCTGAGGTTGTCGTATCTGTTGGCCGTGGTATCTCCAAGGACGTTGAGACCGGCATCAAGCTGGCTGAAGAGCTGGCTGGCCTGTTCGGCGGCGTTGTTGGCGGCTCCCGTGCTGCAATCGACTCCGGCTGGCTGTCTGCTGACCATCAGGTTGGTCAGACCGGCAAGACCGTACATCCGAAGCTGTATGTTGCTCTGGGCATTTCCGGCGCTATCCAGCACAAGGCTGGCATGCAGGATTCCGAGTGCATCGTTGCTGTCAACAAGTCTGATTCCGCTCCGATCTTCGACGTAGCTGACTACGGCATCTGCGGCGACCTGTTCAAGGTTGTTCCGATGATGATCGATGCAATCAAGGCTGCAAAGGAAGCTAAGTAATTTTTGACTGCGAAATACCGGCGCATAACTTCGTTGCGCTTGGTCTTTCTTGTCAAAAATATGCTGAATCAAAAAAGACCGCAGGGCTTTTCCTGCGGTCTTTTCTTTTGCGCTGAAATAAACAGATACGAAAAAATGCAGGCGGTGGATTTCACTGCCTGCATCGTTTTTTAATTTGCCTTTGCGGTCACGACTGCAACCGAGCGCGGATCAAGATTGAATTTATGCCCGTCAAAGGGAATATCAGGCGCAAAAGCGTTCTGCGCCGATGTGTGGAGCGTCAGCACCCAGTGCATTCCTGCCGGCGGCTCGGGAAGCTGCTGTTCGTGCGGCTCCCAGTGCGCGTTGACCGCGATAAACACCAGATCGTCCGCCGTATCGTCGGCATTTCTGCCGGAAAACAGCACACCGATTTGACGGGTATCGTCGCGAACCTCGTCATTCCAGCTGTGGCCGAGGTTGTGGAGCGAAACGTCCGGCCAGCCACAGTGCGCTGGGACGGTTGCACCGCGCAGCACAGGATGTTCCTGACGGAAGGCAATCAGGCTGCGCACGTACTCGAACATATCACGATTGGCTTCGAGCTGCGTCCAGTCGAGCCACGAAATCTCGTTATCCTGACAGTACGAGTTGTTGTTTCCGTACTGCGTGTTACCGAACTCATCGCCCGCGAGGAACATCGCAGCGCCGCGGCTGCACAGCAGAACAGCGAAGGCGTTTTTTCGCAGTCGGTCGCGCAGCGTGTTGATCTGCGTGTTGTCGGTCTCCCCTTCCGCACCGCAGTTCCAGCTGTGGTTGTCGTTCGCGCCGTCGGTGTTGTCCCAGCCGTTGGCCTCGTTGTGCTTCTCATTGTACGCATACAGGTCGTGAAGTGTGAAGCCGTCGTGGCAGGTGATGAAGTTGACCGAGGCGTTCTGCCGCTTGTCGGGCGGATACAGGTCAGGCGAGCCGCAGATGCGCTGTATCGCGGCGTGAGCCAGCCGGTCATCGCCCTTGAGGAAGCGCCGCAGATCATCACGGTATTTGCCGTTCCACTCCGCCCAGCGGTTCCACGACGGGAACGAGCCGACCTGATACATTCCGCCGGCGTCCCACGCTTCGGCAATCAGCTTGACACGGCCGAGAATGGGGTCGAACGCGAGGCTTTCGAGCAGCGGCGGCTCGGACAGAGGGCCGCCGTCCTCATCGCGACCGAGAATACTTGCGAGATCGAAGCGGAAGCCGTCCACGCGGTATTCCACGACCCAGTAGCGCAGGCAGTCGAGAATGAACTGCCGCACCATGGGGTGATTACAGTTGAGCGTGTTGCCGACGCCGGAAAAGTTGTAATATTTGCCGTCCGGGGTCAGCATGTAGTAGATATTGTTGTCTATACCCTTGAAGGAAAAGCACGGGCCGTGTTCGTTGCCCTCAGCGGTGTGGTTGAAAACAACGTCCAGAATGACCTCGATCCCGTTGGCGTTCAGCGTGCGTATCAGGGTTTTCAGCTCGGTTCCCTCGCGGTTGTACTCGATAGCCGCCGTATAGCCGGTGTTCGGCGCAAAATAACAGACCGTGTTATAGCCCCAGTAATTGATGAGCTGCCTGCCGTCAATCACGCGTTCGTCTGCCAGTTCGTCGAACTCGAAAACCGGCATCAGCTCAACTGCGTTAACGCCCAGCTCCTTGAGGTACGGCAGTTTCTCCATCAGGCCGGCAAACGTGCCGGGGTGCTCCACGTGCGAGCTTTCGTGCATGGTAAAACCGCGCACGTGCATTTCGTAAATCACCATGTCCTGAAACGGCACGTGTGTGTCCTCGAAATCGCCCCAGTCGAATACATCTTCGACCACACGCGCATGGTAGGAGCTGTCCTTGGCCGGACGCACGCCCCAGCGGCTCTGGCCGGTCACAGCGCGTGCATACGGGTCGAGCAGGAATTTCTCCTTGTCGAACAGCAGGCCGCGTGCCGGGTCATACGGGCCGTCCATGCGGTAGGCGTATTCAAACTCGGTGATGTCGAGGCCGAACACGATCATCGACCACGTATTACCGATGCGGAACTGCTCGGGAAACGGCAGCACGGCATAGGGCTCCTGCTCTGTACGGCGGAACAGACAGAGCTCGCAGCTTGTCGCGCCGACCGAGTGAATGGTGAAGCTGACGCCGCCCGGCACGACGACCGCGCCGTTGGTCAGGAAAAGGCCCGGACGCACGGAAAAGCCTTCGATGACATTCGTGGCGTTCATGGTCCGTGCACCGCAGTGCAGCGTTCTGCCGCAGCATGGCTCGATATTCATCATTTTTCTCTCCTCCTCCCCTGTTCAAAGCAGCAAAAAAGCCGCGGCTGAAAATGCGCTGCGGCTTTTTGACAGTTGATCGTTTTTCCGTTCAAACGGAAGCAGGAACTCAGCCCTGAACAGCTACGACCTCAACCTCGACCTTAGCGCCGAGCGGAAGGGCAGCGACCTGTACGCAGGAACGAGCCGGAGCATGTTCCGGGAAATACTTTGCGTAAACGCCGTTGAAAGCTGCGAAATCCTTGATGTCGGCCAGGAAGCAGGTGGTCTTGACAACGCGGTCGAAGGAAACGCCGCCCTGTGCTAGAACGTACTGAAGGTTCTTCATGACCTGCTCGGTCTGCTCCTCGATGGTGGTTGCCTCGATCTTGCCGGTAGACGGGTCGATCGGAACCTGACCGGAGGTGTAGATAACGCCGTTAGCCGCGATTGCCTGAGAGTACGGGCCTACAGCTGCCGGTGCGAGATCGGTGTGAAGGACTTCCTTGATAGCCATAATAATGGTTCTCCTTTTGTATCTTTTATTTTTGAATACGAGATTAAATTATTTCTTGCCGCCCTTGACCTTCTTGAGGCGTTCGGTGTTTGACAGAATGCGCTTGCGCATGCGGATGCTCTTCGGAGTGATTTCGAGCAGCTCGTCGTCAGAGATGAACTCGAGAGCCGCCTCGATGGACATCTGACGCGGCGGAATGAGGCGCAGTGCGTCATCCGAACCGGAAGCACGCATATTGGTCAGCTGCTTCTTCTTGCAGACGTTGACAGCCATGTCTTCGCCGCGCGGATTCTCGCCGATGATCATGCCTTCGTAAACCTGCGTGCCGGGGCCGATGAACAGCGGGCCGCGCTCCTGCGCGTTGAACAGGCCGTAGCCGACAGCCTCGCCGGTCTCGAATGCGACCAGAGAGCCGGTGGTGCGCTTCTGAATATCGCCCTTGTACGGCTGATAGTTATAGAATACCGAAGAAAGAACGCCCTCGCCCTTGGTATCGGTCAGGAACTCGGTGCGGTAGCCGAACAGACCGCGCGCCGGGATGATAAACTCAAGACGCATACGGTCTGCGCCCTTCGGGTTCATGGAAACCAGCTCGCCCTTGCGGGAGCCCATCTTCTCCATGATAGCGCCGACAGCATCCGCCGGAACGTCCGCGATCATGCGCTCCATCGGCTCGCAGGTCTTGCCGTCGATCTCCTTGAGCAGAGCCTTCGGTGCGCCGACCTGGAACTCATAGCCTTCGCGGCGCAGGTTCTCGATCAGGATGGACAGGTGCATCTCGCCGCGGCCGCAGACACGGAACGCATCGGTGGTGTCGGTTTCGTTGACGCGCAGGGAAACGTCCTTGAGCAGCTCGCGGAACAGACGCTCGCGCAGGTGTCGGGAGGTAACAAACTTGCCCTCCTTACCGGCGAACGGAGAGTCGTTGACCATGAAGGTCATCTCAACGGTCGGCTCGGAAATCTTGACGAACGGCAGAGCCTCAACGTGCTCCGGGTCGCACAGGGTCTCGCCGATGGTGACGTTCTCGATACCGGAGAAGCAGACGATCTCGCCGGCCTTTGCCTCGTCAACCGGCTGACGGCCCAACTCCTCGATGGTGTACAGGGTAACGAGCTTGGCGTTGTACGGCTTGGTCGCGCCGTGGTAGTCGCAGACAGTGACCTGCTGGCCTACCTTGAGCGAGCCGCGCTCGATACGGCCGATGCCGATGCGGCCGACATATTCGTTATAGTCGATAGAGGAAACGAGCATCTGGGTCGGACCCTCGGTGTCAACGTGCGGCGCCGGGATGTGCTCGAGAATCTGCTCGAACAGCGGGGTCAGGTCCTTGCCCTCTACGTTCGGGGACATGGAAGCGGTGCCTGCACGGCCGGAGCAGTAAACGATCGGGCTGTCGAGCTGCTCGTCGGTTGCGTCGAGGTTGAGCAGCAGTTCAAGAACCTCGTCGCCGATCTCGTTCAGACGAGCGTCCGGACGGTCGATCTTGTTGATGGCGATGATAATCTTATGACCGAACTCAAGTGCCTTCTGAAGAACGAAACGGGTCTGCGGCATCGGGCCTTCCGCCGCGTCAACCAGCAGAACAACGCCGTCAACCATCTTGAGGATACGCTCGACCTCGCCGGAGAAGTCGGCGTGGCCCGGGGTGTCAACGATGTTGATCTTGACGCCCTTGTAGTGAACAGAAGTGTTCTTCGCAAGAATGGTGATGCCGCGCTCACGCTCGATATCGCCCGAGTCCATGACGCGCTCTTCGACTACCTGATTTTCACGGAACGCACCTGCCTGCTTGAGCATCTGATCGACCAGGGTAGTCTTGCCGTGGTCAACGTGCGCAATGATGGCGATGTTGCGTAAATCGTTTCGGATCATATATATTCCTCCATTATTAAAGGTCATTTTCGTACAGCATCTATTATACCTGTTTTTTCGCTTCATTTCTACCTGTTTTATCGTCAAAATTATGGCTGTTTACGCGCGAAATTCTGTCAATTTTGGCGTCTGCGGCACAGGTTTCCCTGTTTGACCGCATCGGGGTCCCCTCCCCCCTTTTCTGCAAAAAATATGCGCGGAATGTAGAAATCCCCAGCGGTATATGCTATAATGTGTGTGCAGTAATTTATGAATGATGAGGAAATAACATGAAAGGTATTATTCTTGCCGCAGGAAAAGGCTCTCGTCTTTACCCCATGACGCGCCCGGTGTGCAAGCCGCTGCTGCCGGTCTACGATAAACCGATGATTTATTATCCCCTCGCTGTGCTCCTCGAAGCCGGCATCCGGGATATTCTGATCATCATTCCGCCCGGAGAAGAAGGCCCGTTCTACCGTCTGCTCGGTTCGGGCGGCCGCCTCGGCGTCAACATCACCTATGAGGTGCAGGAAGTCGCACGCGGCATCGCGGACGCCCTGCTGATCGGCTCGCAGTTCATCGGAAACGACGACGTCTGCCTCGTTTTGGGCGACAATATCTTCTATTCGCCTAAGTTCGGCGGCTATCTGAACAAGGCGCTGCAGCGTCCGGACGGCGCCTGCGTATTCGGCTACTACGTGGACGACCCCCGTGCGTTCGGCGTAGTCGAGTTTGACAACGAAGGCCGTGCGGTATCCATCGAGGAAAAGCCGCGTTATCCGAAATCCAACTACATTATCCCCGGTCTGTACTTCTATGATAACAGCGTTGTGGACATCGCTCGCAATCTCGAGCCGTCCGCACGCGGTGAGCTGGAAATCACCGACGTCAACATCGAATATATGCGCCGCGGTCAACTCCACGTGGTCAAGCTCGACCGGGATTTCGTCTGGCTTGATGCCGGCACGGCGGACAGCCTGCTCTATTCCGCGCAGGAGGTCAAGCGCGTACAGGACCAGACCGGCCGCTACATCGCCTGCCCGGAGGAAATCGCCTACCGCCGCGGCTACATCGACCAGAAAACCGTGCTGCGCCACGCAGCAGAGCTGGACAAAACGCTCTACGGCCGCTATCTGGAGTGCCTGTAACAGGAACATAAAAGCGTAATTCAACCCGATTGGAGAGATACAGGATGGCTGTTTATACCGAAACCAAAACCTACCGCACCAAAGCGCACATGGGCATGATCGACATCACCGACGATTTCCGCGCTGCGGTACAGAACGCCTGTCGCAACACCGGCATGAAGTCCGGCACGATCACCGGCTTTACGACCGGCGGCGTTGCAGGTCTGACAACGCTCGAATTTGAGCCGGGCATGGTCTACCACGACCTCAAGGCGGCGATGGACGTTTTTTCGCCCTACCGCGATGAGAACGGCCGCGTTATCTATTACCACCACCATGACACGTGGCATGACGACAACGGCTCGTCGCACATCAAGGCGGCGCTGCTCAGCCCGTTCATCGTTATCCCGTTCGTCAACGGCGAGATTACAATCGGTCCGTGGCAGAACCTGACGCTCGTCGAGTGCGATACGCGCGACCGCACCCGCGATGTCGTTTTTCAGGTCATGGGTGAGTAAAAACTTCATCGAAAAGCAGAAAAAAGGCTCTGCGCTTCCCTGTTACGGGCGGCGCAGAGCCTTTTCGTATCATGCGATACGGTTCAGTAAAAAATTACTGATGTGCTTCGATGTAGTTTACGATGTCACCGATGGTGCTCATCTTAGCAGCTTCCTCGTCCTCGATGGTGACGCCGAAGTTCTCCTCGAGGTCCATCATCAGCTCAACTACGTCCAGAGAGTCAGCGTTCAGATCCTCCTTGACCTTGGTGTCCATGGTCATGGTGGAAGCATCAGCGTCGAACTTGTCAGCGAGGATTTCGCATACCTTTTCAAACATTGGGGTTACACTCCTTCATTTTGATCTTGATTTATTGTTCTGAAAACTCCGACTTTGCGGAATTTTTCATACCGTTTCTGAAGCATCGTT
>UQVU01000016.1 GCA_900544475.1 uncultured Butyricicoccus sp. | reverse complement strand
AGTACCAGAAAGATCAAGGAAGATCTCATTTATGTTGGCGGCAGCGACCGCCGCCTGAGCCGATTTGAAAACCTTTTCCCCATTCCGCGCGGGGTGTCCTACAACAGCTATGTCCTGCTCGATGACAAGACCGTGCTGTTCGATACGGCGGATGAGTCCATCAGCCGTCAGTTCATCGAGAACGTCGTTCATGCGCTGGACGGCCGTCCGCTCGATTACATGATCGTGCAGCACATGGAGCCGGACCACTGCGCCATGATCGACACCATCATGAGCCGCTACCCGGAGGCCAAGCTGGTCTGCACCGCCAAGGCTGCGCAGATGTTCGCGCAGTTCTACGACCTTGACGTTTCCGAGCGCACACTCGTGGTCAAGGAGGGCGATAAGCTCTCTACCGGCGAGCATACGCTGCACTTCGTCCTCGCGCCGATGGTGCACTGGCCGGAGGTCATGGTGACTTATGACGAAAAGGACAAGATCCTGTTCTCGGCGGACGCATTCGGCACGTTCGGTGCGCTGGCCGGCAACATTTTCGATGACGAGATCACGTTCGACGACGTATGGATGAACGACGCACGCCGCTACTACACCAACATCGTCGGCAAGTACGGCGTTCAGGTGCAGGCAGTCCTCAAGAAGGCGGCGGCCCTCGACATCGAAACCATCTGCCCGCTGCACGGCCCGATCTGGCGCGAAAACCTCGGTACGCTCATCGAGAAGTACCAGAAGTGGAGCACCTACGAGCCGGAGGACAAGACGGTCATGATCGCCTACGCGACCATGTACGGCAACACCGAGAACGCCGCAAACGTCCTTGCGACCATGCTCGCGGACAAGGGCGTGAAGAACATCGCGATGTACGACGTTTCCGAGACCGATGTTTCCGAGCTTGTTGCGGAGAGCTTCCGTTGCAGCCATATCGTGCTCGCCGCGCCGACCTACAACGGCGGCGTTCAGCCGAAAATGGAAGCATATCTGTCCGACATCAAGGCGCTTGCGCTCCAGAACCGCACGGTTGCCATCATCGACAACGGCACGTGGGCGCCGACCGCCGGCAAGCAGATGCGCGCGGTCATCGACACCATGAAGAACATGACGGTTCTCGAAAACCCGATCACCATCAAGTCCGCCCTCGCGGCAAATCAGCTTGCGTCCCTCGATGCGCTGGCTGAGGAGCTGGCAAAGCAGGTCAACGGCTAAACCGCATACCAAACGGCTTCTTCGGAAACGGAGGGGCCGTTTCTTTCTGTTCTGCGAGAAGGTTCCGCCGCATAAGATGATGCAGAAGCGGAGGGACGTCTGATGATCGTATTTGCGGCGAAAATATCGGTGAAGAAAATTCTGGCGTGCGTGCTGGCGGCGGGCACGGTTTTCGTGGGGGCGGCGGCGCTTCGGCCGCAGGGGGACGCGCAGACCGCCTCGGCCTCGGCGGCGGCAAGCCTTGATGTCAAGCTGCGCACGAACGAGCAGCGCATCGCCCTGCTGCGGGACTGCGGCTGGGAGGTCTCGGAGGAGCCGCGCGGCGAGCGCGAGGTGCAGATTCCGGAGGAATTTGACGAGGTGTACGACAGCTACAATCAAATCCAGCAGGCGCAGGGACTCGACCTCGCGCCCTACAAGGGCAAACGCGCGACGCTCTTCACCTACGAGGTCGCAAACCACCCGAGCGGCGAGCAGGGCGTGACGGCAAATCTGCTCATCCGGCGCGGAAAACTGATTGCAGCAGATATTTCCTCGCCGCAGGCAGACGGTTTCGTGCACGGCCTGCACGAGCGTCCGGCGGAATGACGGGAAGCTGTGCTCCTGCGGCACGGCAATGTGCACAATAGACCGAAAACTGTGCAATTCAACGAAAACAAGTTCGACATATTAGCGTATGTATGGAACATTTTCGGGGGATTGCACTTTTTTTATATTTCCCTATTGTGCAAAATGCAAAAAAGCGTTATACTATAATTAGTATTCGATTGGCGGGGGAAGCGAAATGCCGAAGATGCGATTGGACAAGCTGCTGAGTCACCTGAACTGCGGCAGCCGGAAAGAAGTGCAGAGCTACATCCGTGCGGGCCGCGTGGCGGTCTGCGGCACGGTCGAGCGCGACCCCGCAGCCAAGGTCGATCCCGACACGGACAGCGTGTCGCTTGACGGGCGCGAGCAGACCTACCGCGAGCAGCGGTACTATATGCTCAACAAGCCGGCGGGCGTCATCACGGCGAGCCGGGACGAGCGCCACGATACCGTGCTCGAGCTGTTCCCCGAAAAGCTGCGGCGCGGCCTGTTTGCGGTCGGGCGGCTGGACAAGGACACCGAGGGACTGCTTCTCGTGACCGACGACGGTGCGCTCAGCCATGCGCTGATGAGCCCGACACGGCACGTTTCCAAGGTCTACGAGGCGGAAATCGACGGCGAGCTTGTGCCCGATGCGGCCGAGCGGTTCGCGTCCGGTCTTACCCTGCGCGACGGCACGGAATGCCGGCCGGCGACTCTCGAACAGCTGCCGGACGGGCGCGTGCGTGTGACCCTGCACGAGGGCAAGTACCATCAGGTCAAGCGCATGATCGCGGCGTGCGGCGCGACGGTGACGTATCTCAAGCGCGTGCAGCTCGGAAATGTGCGTCTCGATGAGAGCCTTGCGCCGGGCGAGTTCCGCGAACTTGCAGCGGAAGAGCTGGCGTCTCTCCGTCCTCCGGACGCATGAAAATAAAGGAAAAATGTCCAGTAACGAAAAAGTGACAAAATATTTTTAATTTTTTGTACAAAAATGCAGACACATGTGATATAATGTCTTAAAATGCACAGGAAAGAGAGAACGTTCTTGTAGAGAATGTTCATAGCAAGAGGAGCGGCGGTGCGGGAGAGCGCCGTCTGCATGACAGAAGAAGTTGAAAAAGACGGGAAAGGTGATGGAAATGGCTTCGAGATTGTTCCAGTCGATTGTTTTACAGATGAAGGACACGGTGGATCGCACCATTGGTATTGTGGATGCGAGCGGCGCGGTTGTCGCGTGCACCGATCTGCCCCGTATCGGTGAAATGCGCGAAGAGGCGATCACTGAGCTGGGTTTCGCAGGGGAGATCGTTCGTTTCGGCGGTTATACCTACCATATTACAGGAGACCGTTCTTCGCGTCTGGAATACGCCGTATTCGTACAGGGCGAGGATGAACTGGCCCGCAGCATCTGTTCGCTGGTGGCTGTATCCATCAACAACATCAAGACGCTTTACGACGAAAAGCACGACAAGGCGACCTTCGTCAAGAATATCATTCTGGACAACATCCTGCCGGGCGATATTTACATCAAGTCCCGCGAGCTGCACTTCGGCAACGATGTGCCGCGCGTGGTATTCCTCATTCGGCAGCAGGAGCCGGCCGATGTCGCGGCGATCGACGTTGTGACCGGTATGTTCCCGGACAAGCAGAAGGATTTCGTTCTGCATATCTCGGAGAGCGACATCGTAGTGGTCAAGGAAGTCAAGGCGGGCAGCGACTCGAAGGAGCTTGTCAAGCTCGCGTCCTCCATTGAGGAGACCCTCATGAGCGAGCTTTCGGTCAAGTGCCTCATCGGCATCGGCTCGATCTCCTCGCAGATGAAGGACATCGCAAAGTCCTTCAAGGAGGCAACGACCGCCATCGAGGTCGGCGCGGTATTCGATACCGAGAAGAACATCATCAGCTTTGAGAACCTCGGCATCGGCCGACTGATCTATCAGCTGCCGATCACGCTCTGCGAAATGTTCCTGAGCGAGGTATTCAAGAAGGGCTCGATCGACTCGCTCGACCAGGAGACCCTGTTTACCATTCAGAAGTTCTTCGAGAACAACCTGAACGTTTCCGAAACCTCGCGCAAGCTGTTCGTACACCGCAACACGCTGGTCTATCGCCTGGAGAAGATCAAGAAGCTGACCGGTCTGGACCTTCGCGAGTTCGACCACGCCATCGTTTTCAAGGTCGCGCTCATGGTCCGCAAGTATCTCGCGAGCCGCGAGGAAGCCGTCCGCTGACATCCAAAACGGACAAAAATCGGCATAAGTTCACAAAACTTTCACGAAAAATCGTCATTCTGCGCAGAATATGCTGTATTTCGCTTCTTGCGCAGGAGGGATTTATCTGCTATAATTATCAGAGGTGTGTGGGAAATGCACACCTCTGTATTTTTTTGTTTTTATTTGCAGCTATGTGAGTCATCTAAGGAGGAAAGCCTTTGATCCGGATGAACGATGTCACCGCGGTATACGACAACGGTATCCGCGCGGTGAATAAGGCCAGCCTGCGTGTGGACGAGGGAGAGTTTGTCTTTCTGGTCGGCGCGTCCGGCTCGGGCAAAACGACCATCATCAAGCTCCTGACGGCCGAGGTGCGGCCGACCGAGGGCAAGGTTCTGGTCAACAACTACAACATCGGCGAGATGAAAAAGAGCCGTATCCCGTATCTGCGCCGCACGCTCGGCGTAGTCTATCAGGATTTCCGGCTCATCAAGACCAAGACCGTGTACGAAAACGTCGCCTTCGCGATGCGCACCATCGGCGCGAAGAACAAGACCATCAAGCAGCGCGTGCCCTACGTGCTCGACCTCGTGGGCCTCGCCAACAAGGCGAAGGAGAAGCCGATGAACCTTTCGGGCGGCGAACAGCAGCGCGTGGCCATCGCGCGTGCGCTCGTCAACAACCCGCGCCTCATCATCGCGGACGAGCCGACCGGCAACCTTGACCCGGCGCGCTCGCTCGAGCTGATGACGCTGTTCGAGAAGATCAACGAGCTGGGCACCACGGTCCTTATCGTCACGCACGAAAAGGGTCTGGTGGACGAGTTTGAAAAACGAGTCGTCATGATCGACAAGGGTTCGGTCGTCAGCGACCAGACAGGTGGGTACTATCAGGCATGAGATATTTTTGTTACTATTGGAAAGAGGGCCTGCGCAACATCTTCAAGCACGGGTTCATGTCGGTCGCAGCTATCGTTATCATGGTGGCCTGCCTGATTCTGACCGGCACGGTGACGCTCATCGCGTACAACATCGACCTGAGCATCGTTGACTTGCAGCAGTCCAACGAAATCGTGGTTTGGATCGACGAAAACCTCACGACACGCGAGGCGAAGGATCTTCAGCCGCAGTTCGAAAAGATAGAGAACACCGCGACCGTGGAGTTCGAGGACCGCGATGTCGCGCTCGAAAAATACCGCGAGGAGCTGGGCGAGGACGCGAGCATCCTCGAGGACTATAATTCCTCGAACAACCCGCTGCGCAACAGCTACATCCTGACCCTCAAGGACTCGACCAAGGCCGAGGAAACCATTGCGGACATCGGCATGATCGAGGGCGTGGCAAGCGTCCGCGCGGACGAGGCGGTCATCGGCAAGCTCATTCAGATTCAGCACGTATTCAACATCATCGCGCTGGCGATGGTCGCAGGTCTGGCTGTTATCTCGATTTTCATTATCTCGAACACGGTAAAGCTCGCCATGTTCGCGCGCCGCGAGGAGATCTCCATTCAGAAGATAGTCGGCGCGACCAACTGGTTCATCCGCTGGCCGTTCGTCATCGAGGGCATGATCATCGGCCTCATCGCCGGCGGACTCGCGTTCCTCGCGGAATGGGCGCTCTACACCGAGCTGTTCAACGTCGCGAGCGGCGTTATCCCGTATTTCGAAATCCTGCCGTTTGACAGCCTGAAATGGCTCGTTCTCGCGGTTTTCGCGGGCGCAGGCGCACTGTTCGGCATCGGCGGCTCGGTAACGAGCATCCGCAAGTTCATGGATGTCTGAGGACAAGGAGAACATACCTATGATGAAAAAGAAAACCGTTCGTCTGGTATCCGGTATCGTGGCCGGCATACTGGTCGGCGCAATGCTCGTGTCGGTCGTCGCGTCCGGCATCGTCTACGCAGGCGCGGCTTCGAGCGCGGAGCTGAAAGACAAGCTCTCCTCGCTCGAGGAGCAGAAGACCGAAATCAAGAAGGAGCTCGACTCGACCGCGAGCAAGGTCAGCGACGTAGAAGCGACCCGTGCGGCGCTCCAGAAGGAGATTGCGCTCACGAAAGAGGAAATCGACACCGTAAAGGCGTATATCGCCCGTCTTCAGGACCAGATCGACGTAAAGAGCACCGAGCTTGAGGCCGCGCAGCAGGCGCTCGCGGAGAAGGAGGATACCTTCGCCGAGACCGTTCGCACGACCTACGAGGAGGGCGAAATCAGCTACCTTGAGGTGCTGCTCAACTCGTCGAGCTTCTCCGACCTGCTCAACCGCATCGAAATCGTTTCGAGCATCATGGACGACAACAAGAAGATCGTAGCGGAGTACACCGCGGCCAAGGAGGACATCCAGCAGAAGCGCGACGACCTCCAGAAAACGCAGGACGAGCAGGTGCAGTATCAGGATAACCTGAACTACAAGTCCGAGGAGCTGAAGTCCAGCGAGGAGCAGCAGAAGGCGCTTCAGGAGAGCCTGGAAGCCTACCAGAAGGAGCAGAAGGCCGAGTACGAGCGTATTTCGAACGAAATGGACTCCGTAAGCGACCAGATCGCTGAGCAGTCGCGCAAGGAAGCGGCGGCGGCAGCCGCAGCAGCAGCGGCCGCAAAGAAGAAGGGCACCACGAGCAATCAGGTCACGACGACCGGCTCGGGCTCCGCGACCCGTTACAGCGGCACGTTCACCTGGCCGCTGCCGGGCTACACCTCGGCGTCCAGCGCCTACGGCTGGCGCACCCATCCGATTTACGGCACCCGCAAGTTCCATAAGGGCGAGGATATTCCGGCGCCGACCGGCGCAGCCATCGTTGCGGCGGCTTCCGGCACGGTTACGACCGCAGGCTGGGTCTCCGGCTACGGCAACTACACGGTCATCAACCACGGCGGCGGCGTCATGACGGCTTACGGCCATCAGTCCGCGATTTACGTATCGGTCGGTCAGACGGTTTCCGCTGGCCAGACCATCGGCGCAGTCGGTTCGACCGGCAACTCGACCGGTCCGCATCTGCACTTTGAGGTTTACGTCAACGGTGCAACGCAGAACCCGATGAGCTATTTCAGCTAAAAACAGCTAAATATTGTGGGGAGGGCGGAAACGCTCTCCCTTCTCTGTTGGAGGAAAAGAAATGAACAGATTACGGAAAATCCGCGTGCCGCTCGCGGCGGTGGTGCTGCTGTGCTTTCTGTCAGCCGGGGCGGCGCTCGGCGCGGGGGCGCTGTTTTTCGGCTGGAAAACCGGCGCGGTGCAGGTAAAACTCCGCGAAATCGACCGGCTGGCGGCGGATAAGTATATCGGCGAGATAGACAGCGAAAACGTCGCGGATTACGCGGCGGTCGGCTACGTGACGGGCCTCGGCGACAAGTGGTCGAGCTACATCCCGGCCGACCAGTACGAGGCGTACCGCATGAGCAGCGAGGGCACCGGCTGCGGCATCGGCGTTTCGGTCACGACCTCGACCGACGCGGTGCGCATTTCCATCGTCTATGACGACTCTCCGGCGGCGAAGGCCGGCATCGTAAAGGGCGACTACATCCTCGGCGCAGAGGGCCTCGCGGTCGAAAAGGACGGCGCGAACGCGGTCATCTCCGCCATCCGCGGCGAGGAGGGCACGGATGTTTCGGTGACGATACAGACGAGCGCGGGCGAAACCAAGACGCTCACCATGAAGCGTGCGACCGTCACGCAGAAAATGGCGTGGGGCGAGATGCTGAGCGGCAATACCGGCTACATCCGCATCGAAAACTTCCACACCGGCGTGGCAGACCAGTTCCAAAAGGCGCTGAGCGCCCTCGAAGAGCAGGGCATGACCTCGCTCGTCATTGACGTGCGCCACAACGGCGGCGGCAAGATCAAGGAGATGAGCGAGGTGCTCGACCCGCTGCTCCCGGAGGGCACCATCATGACGCTGCGCGAGAAGAACGGCCACGAAACCGTCTACTCCTCGGATGCGGATATGATAGACCTGCCGCTTGCGGTGCTCATCGACGACCAGAGCATTTCAGCGGCGGAGTTCTTCGCGGCGGCGCTTCAGGAATATGAACGCGCGACGCTCGTCGGCACGCACACCACCGGCAAGGGCCGCGCCCAGCGCACCTACGCGCTCTCGGACGGCTCTGCGGTCAACCTGTCGGTCGAGGAATACTTCACGCCCAAGGGAAAGAGCCTCGCGGACACCGGCATCGCGCCCGACATCGAGACCACGCTCACCGATGAGCAGACCGCGAACTTCTATTTTTTAGGCACGGACGGCGACCCGCAGCTGACGCGCGCGGTCAGCGTGGTGCAGGGTGCGGAAAAATGACCGTATAGCGAGGGCAAAAGACGTTTTTTCTGCCGGATATGTGGAAAATGCGTCTGTTGCCTTGACACAACGCGCGGTTTTACATATAATAAAATGTACTGTACAGCTCTCTGTCGGAACTTTGCACCGGCGGAGCGGCTGATTATTGAAGAATAAGAAGGGTTTGCAGATATGGCTAAAGAAATCAAGCTGACACAGGAAAGCCTGGACGCTTATAAGGAAGAACTCGAATACCTCAAGACCACCCGCGCCGACGAAGTCGCAGAGCAGCTCAAGGAAGCGCGCTCCTTCGGCGACCTTTCCGAGAACGCCGAGTACGATGAGGCGAAGAACGAGCAGGGCAAGCTCTACTCCCGCATCGCAGAGCTTGAGGAGATCATCAAGCTGGCGGTTGTCGTTACCGGCGACACCTACGCGGCCGACGAGGTTTCTCCCGGCTGCCGCTTTGTGGTAAAGGATCTGGAGTTCGACGAGGAAGAGGAGTACCACTTCGTAGGCTCGCAGGAGGCCGACCCGATGGACGGCAAGATCTCGGACGAGTCCCCGTTCGGCAAGGCAATGCTCGGCAAGAAGGTAGGCTCTATCGTTGAGGTCGAGGCGCCGGCCGGCGTTATCAAGTACCAGATCGTCAAGATCGAAAAGTAAGGTCGAGAAATCAGAACAGCGCAGACTGTTCCTTTGGCGCGTTTCCGAGCGGAGACGCAGATAAATGATACAGAAAGATGGGGAAACTATGGCAGAACAGCATCAGGCGCAGGAGCAGCACGAGCAGACCGCAGAGGAACTGCACGAGCTGAAGCGCATCCGCCGCGAGAAGCTGGCCGAGCTGCAGGCAGCGGGCAACGACCCGTTCCAGCAGGTCCGTTTCGAGCGCGACCACTACACCACCGACATCCACGAGCATTTCGATGAGCTTGAGGGCAAGACCGTCCGTCTGGCGGGCCGCATGATGTCGAAGCGCATCATGGGCAAGGCGTCTTTCTCGGACATGACCGACCGCTACGGCCGCCTTCAGCTGTATATCAAGCGCGACAACGTTGGCGAGGACGTATATAAGGGCTACAAGAAGTTCGACATCGGCGACATCATCGGTATCGAGGGCGAGGTATTCCGCACCCAGAAGGGCGAGATCTCGGTCGCTGTCACCGAGCTGACCCTGCTCTCCAAGAACCTCAATCCGCTGCCGGAGAAGTGGCACGGCCTCAAGGACACCGATATGCGCTATCGTCAGCGCTACGTTGACCTGATCGTTAATCCGGGCGTGCGCGACACCTTCGAGAAGCGCTCCGCCATCGTGCGCGAGATTCGCAACTTCATGGACTCCCGCGGCTTCATGGAAGTCGAAACTCCGTGCCTCAACACCATTCCGGGCGGCGCGGCGGCTCGTCCGTTCATCACCCATCACAACGCGCTCGACATCGATATGTACCTGCGCATTGCGACCGAGCTGCACCTCAAGCGCCTGATCGTCGGCGGTCTGGAGCGCGTTTACGAGATCGGCCGTATCTTCCGCAACGAGGGCATGGACACCAAGCACAATCCGGAGTTCACCACCATCGAGCTGTATCAGGCTTATACCGACTATCAGGGCATGATGGACATCACCGAGGACATGGTCATCCATGTCTGCGAGAAGGTTCTCGGCTCGACTCATGTCGTATATCAGGGCACCGAGATCGACTTCTCCAAGGGCTGGAAGCGCATGACCATGGCGGAAGCCGTCAAGGAATACGCCGGCATCGACTTCATGGCGCTCTCTCCCGAGGAAGCGCTGGAGGCCGTCAAGGCCAAGGGCCTCGAGATCGAGAAGGGCAAGGAGAGCTGGGGCGACCTGATGAGCCTGTGCTACGACGAGTACGTCGAGGCAAACCTCATGCAGCCGACCTTTATCACCGATTACCCGGTCGAGATCTCTCCGCTGGCAAAGCGCAAGCCGTCCGACCCGCGCCTGACCGAGCGCTTCGAGTGCTTCGTTTACGGCCGCGAGCTGTGCAACGCATTCTCCGAGCTGAACGACCCGATCGACCAGAAGGGCCGCTTCGAGCGTCAGGTTGCGCTGCGCGCCGCAGGCGATGAGGAAGCGGGCATGATGGACGAGGACTTCATCAACGCGCTCGAGTACGGTATGCCTCCCACGGGCGGCATGGGCATGGGCATCGACCGACTGGTCATGTTCCTCACCGACGCCGCCTCCATCCGCGACGTCCTGCTGTTCCCGACAATGAAACCTTTGGACTAAAAAGTTCGAAAGTTTGCCGTGTTTGTAGGAATTTCTGCATGATTATGATACAGAAAAGCCGGGCTGTATGCCAACGTGTGCCAAGCGTATGCCAATCCGTGTCGAAGTCGGTAGAATGCCCCAAAAATCACACATTTGCAAAAGTTTTACCGTCGCATCAGAGTAATCTGGTGCGGCGGTTTTTGCGTTTACAACTGATTTCGTGTACTGAAAAATAACCTCTGTTTCCAATGTGGAAGCAGAGGCTTTTTTTATGTTCCAAAATTTTTTGAAAAATCTCAAAAGTTTTTTATCAGTTTTTGAGGTTGAAGGTTGTAGTTGATTAGTGAGAGGCAAAGTTGATGGCCTCCCGCAGAACTGAATAACAGTCATCAGGTACGTTACCTGCACCGAGGGAAACCTCAAGCCGCTATCGACGGTGCGCCATGATTCCGGAAACGGAGGAGCGATCCAACCGATTCGATTGAAATCCGGACTGCTACCGGCGGAGGCGATGAAAGGTGCAAGGGATAATGATACTTCCGTAATTCGCGGCCCGGTCATAAAGAAGGCGGGGAGGTGAGATGCCTATGGAGCTGGTTCGCAGCCAGCCGCCTGATGATGCCCGGCACACAGGGCATAGAGAAGAACAGTGTGCGTACATAACCCAAAGGAGGAAAATGTTATGAATGAAGAATTAACTCTCGAAAAGCTGGCAGATCTGGCAGTCCATTACCCGGAGTACCTGATTGATGCGGCGGCAGAACACTTTAACGGTGATGAATGTAAACTGGAGGCTATCGCGGTTGTGGTCAGTGGACTTAACGATCTGTATATGCCGAGTTCCACACTGCTCTTTATTCGGGTGCTTTCCAAAATGCTTGATATGGAAGTTGAACTTCCGGCTGAACTGATGGACGACCCGTATCTCTGCGCATGGTTTATGCGTGAATTCGCCTATTGGCTGCTTCGGTATGTGGATGACTACTGCAAACTGTCGCAGGATGAGTGAGCGCCTGGGCGCTCACATACATAGCTGCCTGATTCAGACAGCTTAAAATGAGAAAGGAGGAAACCAATATGGAACAATGCAGAGTAATCGCAATTACCAATCAGAAAGGCGGCGTTGGAAAGACCACCACAACGGTGAATCTGGGTGTCGGCCTGGCGAAACAGGGAAAGCGAGTGCTGCTGATTGATGCAGACCCGCAAGGCAGTTTAACAATCAGCCTTGGAGAGCGTAATCCGGATCAGCTGAGCGAAACACTCTCTGATGTAATGGAATGCATCATCAACGATAAGTCGTTACCGGAAAACTTCGGGTTATTGAGAAGTTCGGAGGGCGTTGACCTGATGCCTGCGAATATCGAACTGTCCGGTACAGAAGTCGGCTTGTTCAATGTGATGAGCCGAGAGTATGTGCTGAAAAGCTACATTGATTCGGTCAGCAAAAACTATGACTATATCCTGATTGACTGTATGCCGTCACTCGGCATGATGACCATCAATGCGCTGGCAGCGGCTGACCGGGTGATTATCCCGTCGCAGCCGAGTTTTCTGTCAACGAAAGGTCTGAATCAGCTGATGCACTCGGTTGCCAAGGTCAAACGCCAGATCAATCCACGTCTGAACATCGATGGCATTCTATTGACGATGGTGGATAACCGAACTAACAACGCAAAAGCCATTTCTACGGCGTTGAGAGCCGCTGTAAGCGATCGAGTCCGCGTCTTTGATACGCAGATCCCCTTTTCTGTTCGTGCCGCTGAGAGCGCCCAGGAAGGGCAAAGCATCTTTGCCTATGATAAGGGCGGAAAGGTTGCGGCTGCGTATGAGGCGGTGACGAAGGAGGTGTTGGAGCATGAGTCGAAAGAAAGACATCGATCTCGATCTGACGGGGTTCGCTGAACTGTTTATGAATGATGAGGGGCGCGCAGAAAGTCGCTTGCCGCGTATCTATGATATTCCCTTATCTGAGATTGACGATTTCCCGAACCACCCATTCAAAGTCAAAATGGACGAGGACATGAACCAGCTTGTGCAGAGCGTGAAAGAGCGCGGTATTATCACGCCGGTTACGCTTCGTCAGAAAGAAGATGGCCGGTATGAGATCGTGTCAGGGCATCGACGGCGAAAGGCTTGTGAACTGGCAGGACTGGAGCGCGTTCCCGCAGAAATCAAGGAGTTGTCCAGAGATGAAGCAATCATTCTGATGGTGGAATCCAATTTGCAGCGCTCAATCATTCTTCCGAGTGAAAAGGCGTTCAGCTACAAGATGCGTCTGGAGGCGATGAAGCGACAGGGTCAGAGAACGGATTTAACTTCGACACCAGTGGTGTCAAAGTCGCGTAGTAATGAAGAACTTGCTGAACAGATAGGAGAAAGCAGAGAACAAGTCAGACGCTATATCCGCTTGACAGAACTCATTCCTGAGCTTCTGGATATGGTTGATGAGAACAAGATTGCGTTTCGTCCTGCGGTGGAGCTTTCCTATCTGACGGAAACGGAACAGCACAATCTTCTGAACAGCATCAGCTACAATGATGCCACGCCATCACTCCCGCAGGCCATTCGGCTCAAAGAGTTCTCCAAAGCTGGAAAGCTGAGTGCGGAGGTCATCGAAGCGATTCTTGGTGAGGAAAAGCCAAACCAGAAAGAGAAAATCAGTTTCAAGGCAGAACGGCTGCGTCCGTATATTCCCTCGACAGTGCCGCTGGAAAAGACCGAGGATTATATCATCAAGGCGCTGGAATATTATCAGCGTGCAAGGGAGCGGCAGAAAAGGGAACAAGCAAGATAACCTTCATCATGGGGAAAGTATGCCCATTTGCGGTACAACTGTCCCCACTTCCCTGCTCTTTCATTCCCCCTCTCACACTCTCCCCTTTAGTAAACCATCTGTATTACTACCTGAGAAGTAAGTATAGGGGCTGCAAAATCGCGAAGGAGGTGGTTGCAATGTAGCTATGATTGGACACAAGAAAACAGCGGCGGATTTTCCTCCACAGCAAGGACTGTGGAGTTTTTTCATGCCGCAAATCAAGACAAACGGAGGTATCTCAAATGAAAGCTAGAACGAAAAAGTTCGGCACGAGAGCCGTTGCCATGCTGCTTTCGGCAGTGACGGCATTTTCGCTGTTTCCTGTTTCGGCTGGTGCGGCACAGGTAAACAGCTATCACGATCCTGCGGAGCACTGGATGCAGGCTTCCGGTCGAACGAATGAGCTGGATGTCAATGCGGTTGTAACGCATGAAACCTTCAACTGTGGTGTATGCGGTAAGGCAACTTCTTTTCAGGCGTTCCGCATTCCGGAGTATACGAGGGACGGACAGACTGCTATGAACCGGAATGTGAAGTATTCGGACGGTACGATGGTCGGCGGCTCGGGTACGGGCACGATCCTGGATGGCGTTCCCGGTCAGAACGCGAGCTATACGGGTTATCACTGGACGAAAGCCGTGTGTGAGATCTGCGGTACGGTCAACAGCAACATGAGCATTAACGATTATGGTTTCGGCAAGAACGTCTATTGGCTCTATGACTGTGACTCGAAATTCATGCAGGAACTGCCCGAACAGAAAAACTATGACTATGTGGACAGTACCTATCACAAGGTCACAACGACCGGCGGTGAGTATTGCGCGTTCTGTTACGGCACGAATCACACCAAGAGCAGTGTTCTGGAACGGCATGACATGGAGAAAGAAATCCTTTCTCAGCCTGCCAATGGCCGGTTTGCCATCGTAGAGAAGTGCAAGGACTGCGACTACGCAAAATACGAGTATGTGGGTGCAAAGTCCGTTGTTGCCAGCTACTACGGTGTTGTGGACGGAGCACCGCACACCATCAGTGTGACAGACCTTTCTGATGCCGGTGTACGCACGGAAATCCGCTACGGCAACAGTGCAGACAGCTGCACAATGACCAGCGCGCCGAACTATACCGACAAGGGACAGTACGATGTGTATTATCAGATTACCTACACCTATCAGGGCGTAGAGATGACCGAGAACGGTGTAGCAAACGTCTGGCTGCATGATGAAACCACTAAGGATGACGGTAAGTGCAGCTGCGGCTGCTCTGACCCGAACTGCGGCTGCGAGGATAAAAACTGCGGCGGCAACTGCTGCACAGATAAAGGCTGCGGAGAAAAGCATCATTTCACGCTGCTGGATTCTGTAAAGGCCGGCTGCAAGACGCTAGGTTATGATCGTTATTTATGCACAGCCTGTGGAAAGATCGAAAAGCGCGATTATGTAGATTCTCTGGGTCATGTATGGCAGAGTGTAAAGATTCGCGAAGCCACCTGCGAAGCAGACGGCAAGCAGCTGGAGCTGTGCTCCCGCTGTGGTGAAATGAAAGAAACGGCAACGCCCAAGGGTGAGCACAAGTTTGAAACCCATTCGGTTGCGGCTACCTGCACCAATCCCGGCTATACCGTTCGTGAGTGCTCGATTTGCGGAGAGCGGCACATCGAAGATATTACTGCGACTCTGGCACACAAGTACGAAGACCATGTGATTCCCGCCACCTGTGAATATGGCGGCAAGACCATTCATCGCTGCGATGGCTGCGGCAGTGCATTCGTAACAGATTATACGGAACCGCTCGGCCATAGCTGGGACAAGGGTACTCTGGTGACGAATGCAACCTGCACCGGTGAGGGCGTGATGGAATATCACTGCGTTCGCTGCGGTGAGCACAAAATCGAGGGAAATGCTGCTGCCGGTCATGTTCCCGGTTCTGCGGCTACCTGTACGGAGCCTCAGCTTTGTACAAAATGCGGTGCGGTTCTGAATAAGGCACTGGGCCATGACTATAAGACCGAAATCACTAAGCCGACTTGCACGGAGATGGGTTACACCATGATGACCTGTACTCGCTGCGGCGATTCCAGCAAGACCGATTATACCAAGGCAACCGGTCACAAGCCGGGTGACTGGATCATCGATAAGCAGCCTACTGCGGACTCCGAAGGCAGCAAGCACAAGGAGTGTACTGAGTGCGGCGAAAAGCTGGATACGCAGCCGATCGAGAAAATCTACAACAGCGGTATGACTGACAGCAAGGGCCAGGCTGTTGTGGGCGGTTATCTGGTGACGGTAACGGATACGGAGGATAAAACGCCTGTTTCCAATGCGTCCGTGGTGCTGAACAAGGACAACAGCATTTCCATCCGTCTGCCGAACAGCAGACTGCTGGACTATGATGATCAGACCACTGTTCTGGTACAGCTGGTAAAGGATAAGAGCGCCGTTCAGGGTATGCGTATCGCTGTGACCGACAAGAATGATAACTATGCAGCAGATCAGACCGACAAGGCCGGTCAGATTACGGTTCCCATTGGAAACGGAAAGACCAACGAGGATGGCAAGATTACGGAGGGTTACGAAGATGCAGATCGTGACCGCTGGACGCTGACGATCAAGGTGGTTCACACTGACACCGGACGTCCGATTCAGGGTTCTGAGGTGTCCATTGGCAAGACCGGCAATATTACGGTTGAACTGCCCAAGGGCGTTGATATGGACAACAAACATCAGGTGACGGTGATTGTAACCGACCCGCAGAAGGTGCCGCAGAAGAATATCAATGTGATTGTGAAGAACGATCTGGGTGACAAGGCCACCGGCAAGACTGATAAGAACGGTGAGGTTACGGTTCCCGAAGTCGAGAGAACGGAACATCACAGCGCTTATGTCGTTGGCTATACGGACGGTACGTTCGGACCGGAACGCAACATGACCCGAAGCGAAGCAGCGGCGATTTTTGCACGACTGCTGGCAGATAAGAATGGGGACAACATTTCCCCTGTGGCAAAGACCAAGTTCAGTGATGTGCCTGCGTATGCGTGGTACAGCGGCTATGTGAAATACCTGAACAACAACGGTGTGACCTATGGCCACAGCAAGACTATTTTTGCGCCGGACGAGCAGATTACCCGTGCCGAGTTTACAACTATGGCGGTCCGCTTCTTTGATGTGTACGGCGATGGTGATGCTGAAATCATGGAGCAGTTCAAGAGCTTTGATGATGTGAGCGACGGCTACTGGGCGGCAGAGTATATCAAGGCCGCTGCAAAGCATGGCTGGATCACCGGCTATGGGGACGGTTCGTTCCGCGCTGACCGTCAGATTACTCGCGCAGAGGTCATGACGATTGTGAACCGACTGCTTGGCCGTGCGGCTGATCTGGAGTATGTCAGCGATAATCTGAGGAAGCTGAACACCTTCCCCGATGTAAGCCGCCGTTACTGGGCGTACAGCGATATTCTGGAAGCAGCAAACGCACACAATGCCATTCTGGGCACTGAGGAAAGCTGGTACAAGTAAGGCTTTCCAGTGGTCTGTCAATCGACAGGCCACATACATACCGTTTGCATATTTGCAAACACTTCTTACGGCATATATGATGAAGTCAAGAGAAAGGAGTGCTTGCAAATGTTCAAACGAGAGAATACAGTTCAGCTGGAAATCACATATAAGGAATTGCAGATGCTCCGGAGATATCTGCTCATCTGGAGAAATAAGCTGCTGGCGCAGGGACATATTACCGATCCGGTTGATGAACTGCTGGTCAAACTGGGCTGAAAAGCGAATAGACTTACATACATCGGCTGTTGCTGTGCAATGGCCGATGTTCTTTTATCCAGGAGGAGGGTTGAAAATGAGAAAGCGTGTAATCTGCGGCACAGCGGCAGCAGCGACTGTCATTGGTGTATTGCTTTGGCGCTGGTGGCGAAAGTAGAACAACACCCTGTCCATTATGGACAGGGTGTTGTCATGAGAATTACTTGATCCAGACAGAGGCGGGGTCGAAGTTGCTGAATGTGCAGCCGGATTGTGCAAAGGCAGTGCCGAGATTATAAGAACCAAAGCTGAAATACATGGTGATTTCGGAGCCGAGGAGGTCAGACTGAGCCTTCAAAGCCATTTGTTCTGCCTGCGCCTTCAGATCAGCGGCATTCATTGACTTCCACCAGCTTTTGAATTTGTCCATGGAAAGCGGGCCGGAATAAACGGCAGTGAAGATATGCTCATTACCGTATCGGGTGACCGGCTTTTCCGTGACCGTCCACTGAGAGGAAAAACTGCCAGTTTGATTAGCGGCCTGTGCAGCACCGTCAACAGTAGCCATGTTTTTGGCCGAATCATAACCGACGGTCAGACCATATGCTTCAGCCAGCGCACGAACCGGTGCATAGGTCGTGCTGTTGTAAGTGAAAACAAGAGCATCACGACCCTGTGCATCTTTAGGCTGAAAAACCTCGCCGTTGACCATGACCTGTGCCGGCTGGACGTTGAGGGTGATAAGACCGCCGGCTGCAAAGGCGGAAACTGTTGCAGAACTGATCAGCAGAGCCGCCAATGCACCGGACAGAAAGTATGTAATTCGTTTCATGGGAGTACCTCCGATTCATTTTGATGAATTTAGTATAAGGGCGAAACTGCACAAGCGCAAAGGTACGGCTACATACACTGCAAGCAGCGTATAAAATCACATAGATGAGGAGGAAAGACGATGGATATTGAAGTAAGACCTGCCACAAAGACCGAGCAGATGTACTGCTATACGCAGTCTGACCAGATTATGGGACAGACCGGCTGTATCGGTCATTTGCGTGCAGATATGGGTGACAGCGGCGATCAGTTCTTTCATGACTGGACCAGTCATTGTGAGAGGCTTCTGACGCCCGAGTTTGATGACGAGTTTAATCAGTTAATCAATCAGCTGAGAGAAGATGACGGTTTTCTGAAAAGCAGAGCGGCGGTATCAGCGTACTGTTACCGTCAGATCGACAGTGCGATTGACCTTGCGGGTCAGGATTTCGCGTTCCGTGCGGATACAAAGGATTATTCTTATCTTCTGCGGCTGAATCCACAGAAAGGAATGTATACGGTTTACTGCTACTGCTACAAGAGAGAGTTTCTGGACCATCATTTGCATCAGGCAGAAAAAGGGATTCGCTTTATCACATCGGATTATACGGCGCTCTTTCGCCTGCCAGATGGCGGTAAAATTCGTATCCTGCGGCAAGACGGAACCCATATAGACAGGGTTTGCAGGTACATCGACGATTACCATGTAGAAATCGGCTCCAGCTGGGACTCGATATATCATATCTGCCAGTTTGCCGAACAGATGGAACGTTGCCATAACACGGTGCTGCCGCTGGATACGATGGAGAATACTACCCGAAATACACGCAGCCGCCCAAAGGATCGAGGTGATGCGCGATGACAGAGCCGAAATACCTGATTTGGAGCAATTACTCGTTGGATTACGAGGATTGGCGTGAGGACCTGGAGGCAGAGTATCCCGAACTTTCCGAACAGGAACGGGAGGAAAAGATGTATGAACGGAATAGCGAATATCTGGACGATGAACGCATGAATCTCGATATTCAGCTGGATAAGCCGATTCTGGTGATTGTCGATCTCGGCCTCTGGAATGGACGTTACAGCGGCTACAAGGAAATCAAGAGCGGCAACATCAAGGACTGCCTGTTCTCGGAGTGCGACTATGTAACCTGGTATGTTGACAGGCTGGGTGATATGCGCTGTGATGCGGTTCACCATGATGGCACCAACCATTATCTCTATCGAACCTATAAGGACGGTGTCAGCGATGCGAAGATTGAGAATCTGAAAGAGAAAATTTATCGCGGCACCGCAACAAGGGCGGATATTACGCGCATAACCCGCCGGCTGGGCGATGAAATCGGCAAGGTCTATGGCTGGGATTTCCCGAAACAGAGCTTGTCAAGTGTGCAAAGAGATGCACGATGATGGAGGAAGGAGCGTATGGATAAGAACGCAGCACTGTGCGTGTATCTGAAGAAATATCACACCGGAAAAGAAAAAGCTGTTCCGAGCACAGAGCTGGAGCAGCTTTTTTCCTTGAACGGGCGTAACCTGCGCCGCAAGATCAATCGCTTGCGTCAGGATGGCGTTCCTATTTGCAGTGACCGGAGCGGATACTACTTTGCAGCAAATCAGGAAGAAGTGAATGCGACGGTCTTTCGTTTGACTGGACTGGTGACGAAAATATCCAATGCCCGGACAGGACTGCTGTATTCTTCGCTTTTAGGAGAGCTGCCGATTCCTGTTGAAGTGACAATTCAGATTGATGATGGAGGTGAGCGAGATGCCGAGCAAGTATCAGGTGATCACGGAGATGGAGGCGGAACATCTGCGGACTTTGACAGTGGATACGAATCACTATATGGACTTCTTGACCACTGCGGCGAATAATTTCAAATATTCGTTTCAAGAGCAGCTGCTGATTTTCGCACAGAAGCCTGATGCGACAGCCTGCGCCGAAGTCAGCTGGTGGAATAAGCATGGCCGCTGGGTTAATCGCAATACCAAAGGCATTGCGCTGCTGGTCGATACGGATGCACCGTATAAGCTGCGTCATGTGTTTGATGTATCCGACACCAACAGCAGAGCGGGCAAAGAAGTTCCCATCTGGAAGATGGAACAGAGATTCGTTGAGCCTGTCAAAAAGGTTTTGGCAGAACGATATGAGGTTGATACCCATGAGTCACTGGAGGATTGTCTGCTCAATGTGGCGGTCACATTCGTTAATGATAATTATCAGGATTATCTGGCAGAGCTGATGGAGGCAAAAGCGGGCAGCCTGCTGGAAAAGCTGGACGAGGACAATACACGCCTACAAATGCTGACCGCACTCAGTTACAGTGTCGGCTATATGCTGCATATCCGCAGTGGACTTCCGGGCAGAGCATATTTCGGAAATTCTCTGGACAAGGTCTGCAATTTTAATACGCCAGAGGTTATCTCCATTCTGGGAGCAGCAGTCAGTGATATGTCTGAGGTTCTGCTCCGCGAAATCGCAGTTTTAGTGCAGGATTTGCAGCGAGAAGAAAGAAATCAGAATCGCACATTTGAGGTTCCGGCGGACAGCCGGTATGATGTGAACAGAACAGCAACAACAGAAGGGAGCGCTGAATATGGAAGTGACCTATCACAAGGAGGGCGAGTATTATCTGCCGGATCTGATCGTGCCGGAGGCACCGAAGGTTGGGAGGTATGGAATGCTGCGGCGGAGATTCCTTCGGGAGAACCGGAACGGCACGTACACAGCGATGCTGCTGACCGGCAAGCTGAATCAGCACCTGGAGGAGATCGACCGTCAGGCGAACGAGATGATGGAAACGCTGACCGCGCAGATGGCAAAGCAGGAGGGCGTGAACGAGAGCCTGAAAGCGGAGAACCAGATGAAGTGGGTCGGGCTGATGAACAACATCCAGGCAGCAGCGGAGGAAATCGTGCTGAAGGAACTGGTGTACCGGTAACGCGAGATATTGGCGCTGCCACGATGCGGGCCGTTGGCTCGACCGGATTGGAGGTCTTTCACGATGAGTGGTACAAGGACTCCAAGGCGCCGTATTACCACTCCGATGAGGAAAAGAATGAGCTGCTGCGTACCAGTGATGCGCTGAAAGGCCATCGGACAGAAATCGCTTCATTTTTTTCTGACCATGAGGACAAGAATGAACGTGCAGATTTTATCAAAACGTTCTTTGATAACACGTTCACCGAAATGATACTGAGCAACGGTCAGCGGGCAGGCTATCGAGCATTTGACACAGTGTTTATGATGTGGCGAGGCTCGGCAAGCGACCCGGATCAGAGAGTGATTATGAAGTGGAGCACGGTTGCAGACCATATTACCGGAATGATCGTGCTGCATGAGTGGCTTTCACCGGATGAAGCAGTTTTGCCCAGCGTAAATGAACAGCTTTCTCTGATTGGCGAAGCCGAGTCCAAAAAAGACTCGGCTTTTGTTATGCCGCAAGACGCGATTGATTATGTACTCAGCAGTGGCAGCGGATTTGAAGACGGAAAACGGCGCATCTACCAACAGTTTCTCAAGCAGGAAGGAACAGAAGCGAATGTTCGGTTTCTGCGGCGAGAGTACGGAATCGGCGGCCATTCTGATGCCATTCCCGGTACAGACTACTGGCTGGAGTATGATGCAAAGGGGATTCACCTCAGCAAACTGCATGATGACGGCAGCAAGGCAGTTAATCTGTCCTGGAATATTGTTGAGAAGCGCATTGGTGAGTTGATTGCACTGGGACGGTATCTGAGTAAGGCAGAAATTGAGCGAATCAGTGCGGAACAGTCTTCAACGAAAGCGGATCAATCGACTGCTGCCCCGGCAAATGAAGAAGAACCGGTGCAGCGGCACTACTCACTTGGCGATAAGGTTTATCTGGGCGTTAAAGAATATGAAATTCTTGCAATCGACGATCATATGGTTCGGTTGTATGATTCGGAGTACCCGCTGTTCAACGAAGAACTGAGCCGCAGTGACTTTGATCGGCGCATTGCAGAAAATCCGCTGAATGACCAGCCGAAAGAAAGCAGTGGCGAACAAACAGCAGATGTAAAACCGCTGGCTGTTGGTCGATTGGACTATCTGGACTCGAACGGACACGTCGGGGAACAGGTGGAATATGATGACGAAACCCAGCTTGTCGAGCAAGTCAAAGAAGACGTAGATACAGGTGCACCGTTTACCATTACCTTGTATCGTGACCAGAACGGCACTACCATTCCACAGGATTTCCTGACAGACCTTGGAACACCGCCAAAGGGCTTTGCAGTCGTGGACTACGCAGAGGGACACAGAGAATATC
>UQVU01000015.1 GCA_900544475.1 uncultured Butyricicoccus sp. | reverse complement strand
GGTCGAGGAGGAGTTCGTCCGCGCGGCGCTCGACCCGGAGGAAAGCTCGCGTGTCGATACCGAGGACGAGCAGCTGCTCATGATCGTTGACATTCCTATGGTCGAGAAAAGCTCGGTCGAGGACGGCGGTCAGATGTTCAGCACCATTCCTATGGGCATCGTCGTGGCGCAGAACGCGGTCATCACGGTCTGCCTTGAGGACAGCATCATTCTCCGCTCGATCGCGGAGGGCGCGGTCAAGGGCGTGCACACGGCGCTGCGCACCCGTTTCGTGTTCCAGATCCTGCTGCGCATCGCAGGCCGCTTCCTGAAAAACCTTCGCATGATCGAGCGCGACTTTACACGCATCGAGAAGCGTCTGTATGACTCGCTCAAAAACGAGGAGCTTATCCAGCTGCTCGGCCTGAGTAAATCGCTCGTCTACTTCTCCTCGTCCCTCAAGGGCAACGAGGTCACGATGGAAAAGGTCCTGCGCGGCCGCGTGCTCAAGCTGTACGAGGACGACCGGGACATTCTGGAGGACGCGCTGATCGAGGTCCGTCAGGCAATCGAGATGGCGAACATCTACTCGAACATCATGGCGGGCACGATGGACGCCTATGCGTCGGTCGTTTCGAACAACCTCAACATCATCATGAAGGTCCTGACCATTCTGACCATCATCATGACCATTCCGAATATCGTGTTCGGCTTTTTCGGCATGAACATCGGCGAGGGACGGATACCGGGCGACTGGATCTGGTGGATGCCGCTCGCGATAACCGTGGTCGGCTGCTTCTTCGCATGGTATATGCTCAAGAAGAAGAACCTCGACTGACAACAGATAGAAAAGCACCCCTGACAGGGCGGCGTAAAAGCTGCGCGTCAGGGGTGTTTTCTGCGTTTTCAGCGCTCCTCGTCCGCTACGGGATGTGGGCGGCCGGCGGCATAAAGCTGTCGGCGTATCGCCGCGAACATCCGCTCCGCCATGTCGAGATACCGCCGTATCTCAAGCTCGTCTATCTCGAACGGCAGGTCGGTCGGGTAGCGCGTTTCAATGTAGAGGTCGTTGAGCGCCGCGCTCTCGTCGAGGTATTCCGAGAACGCTTCCGGGTCGAGCCGTATCGCCTGACGGCACAGGTAGGTCAGGTTGTGACCGTCGAAGTGCTTGCCGGTGCGGTAGAGCAGGTAGCCTTTGAGCGCTTTTTCGATGGCCTGCTGACAGTGGAAGGCGATATTGTAGGCGTCGCCTCCGTAGGTCAGCAGCAGACGCGCGCATTGCAGGTCGCACAGCGCCTTGTCGAGCCATTTGTAATAAAACAGGCTGTCTGAACCGCCTTTACGTCGCCGCGACATAGATTACCCTGCCTTTCCGGGCGATCCATGCGGCATACGAGGTCTTGTCCGAAAGCAGATCGTCCCATTCACCGGTTGTGTAAACGCTCAGGCTGACCGGTACATCGACCGTGATAGCCAGATGCAGATGGGTGCGAAGCGCACGGCAGTCGGCATTATCCGGGACAATGACGCAAAGGCTGAACGCCTTGAGCTTGTCGGTCGCCATGGTGCGCTTTTCCGCGTAGAGAATGATTTGCTGCGGCCGGCACGCCGTGAGAATGTCGCGCACAGCCTGTTCGATTGCCTGAGTCATGCAGATACCTCCTTAATGCGATGCAAAGGGAGAGAGGGTGGCGAGCGCTTCGAAATGGGGTCTGCCCTCCGCTTCACCGCGGACGTAGCGTGCGCCGTCTGTCGTGCCGCAGAGCAGCGACACCTGCTCGCCGAAAGCGGTTTCGGCGGTGTAGTTGACCTGAAGCGAGGAGACGAAGCCCGGCTGCTTCTGAAGGTCAAGCGCGTCCGAAATCAGCTCGACGACGCGCACGTTGTTGACATGGTTGTTGATGTCGAGGTCGGAATACTGAACCGCGTGAACATGGTGCAGCCGCACGTTTTCGCACGCGAGCTTGGGCAGGGGAGCGAACAGCTCGCCGCTCGTGCGGGAGAGGTAGTCCTGCGCGCCCGGAAGCGAGGTCGGGCGCAGAATGCGGTGGGTCTGCGGTTCCAGCGTCACCCACATGGACTGCGCCTCGCCGACCTGCCGCTCGTCCACGTAGAACGCGAAGCTGCGGTACCAACTCGGCCCCTTGAAGCCGGGACACCAGGTTTCGCACCGCACGCGCTCGTAGGGCAGCAGCGGCCGCGTGAGCGTCGCCTTGAGCCGCGAGAGCACCCAGACCACGCCGAGCGTTTCCGGCCCGAAACCGAGCGCCTCCGCGTGGACGGTCGCCGCGTCCTGCATCATGCTCCAGAGAAAGGACGGCTTGGCGATGCCGCGGTTGTCGATATGGCTGTAACTGATTTCATATTCACGGGAAAGAAGTTCGCCCATGGGAAACACCTCCAGAGTTCAGGTTCAGGCGAAAAGGCTTGCGATGAGCGTCGAGAGCATGCTCAGCAGCGTGACCTGCTGCTGTACGGCGCCGTTCTGTTCCGTCGGGGGCGCGGGATGCTCGGCGTCCTTCGCCTTGTAGTGCGCGGTCAGCATGGCCGGGCAGCCGGCAATCGCTTCGAGCGAGGAATAGCTGAAATAGACCTCGCCCTGAATGTCGATGCTGTTGTCGAGCAGAGCCAGCTGACGCTCAAGCTCGGCCGTGCCGTACCAGATGTCGCCCTGCTGCGCCTCAGCCGCGCGATACGCGCCGAGACCGATGTAGAGCGCAACGTCGCTCGTCGAAACCGCCTTCTGCCACCAGCGGACGAGCGTTTCGAAGTCGGCGGCCTTGTAGCCGATGGCCCAGTAAAGCTGCGGACAGATGTAATCGACTGTGCCGCGGCGGATCCATTCGAGCGAGTCGCAGTAAAGCTCGCTGTACGAGGACTGGCCGTGGGTGTCGCTGCCGCGCGAGGACTCGGACTTGTTCGCCCAGATGCCTGCGGGGCTGACGCCGAACGAAAGGTCGGGGTTGATGGCGTGGAGCGTTTCGTCGAGCGAGTCGATGAGCGTGTTCACGTTGTCGCGCCGCCAGTCGTCGATGTCGTCGAACTTTTCGCCGTAGCGCGCGTAGGTTTCCGCGTCGTTGAAATCCGTGCCGGGATAGAAGTAGTCGTCGAGGTGGATGCCGTCAACGTCGTAGTTGCGGACGATTTCCGCCGCGCCGTCCACGACAAGCTGCTGCACGGCAGGCAGACCGGGGTCAAAATAGTAGTTGTTCTCGTACTGCACGACCCATTCGGGGTGCTGACGGGCCGGGCTGCTTTCCGGAAGGGCGTCAAGCTCGTCCTTGCCGTCTTTGGTGATGCGGTAGGGGTTTATCCACGCATGAAGCTGAAGGCCGCGCTTGTGTGCGCCCTCGACCCAGTAGGCGAGAACGTCAAAGTCCCCGTCCGGCGCAGCGCCGCACGTGCCGCTGACGTAGCGGCTCTGGGGGAAGAGGGAGGACTTGTAAAGCGCGTCCGCCGAGGGGCGCACCTGAAGAAAGACCGTGCCCAGGCCCATCGCCGCGATGTTGTCGAGCATGGTGTCGGCCTCGGCGGCGAGCGCGTCGGCGGAAAGACCGGTGTTCGAGGGGTAGTCGATGTTGTAGACGCTTGCGACCCAGACGCCGCGCATATTGTCCTGTGCGGGCTGCGAAGCGAAGGCCGTCGGCACGAGCATCGCAAGCACAAGTAAAATCGAAAGTAATCGTCGCTTGAGCATAATTTTCTCCTTTATTTATAATCCGGGGTTCTATCCTTATTATAGCACAGATTTGCGGTGCGTAAGAAATAAAATTATGAGGTTTTGTGTAATCATACACCATAGGGGAGAAAACGCGAAAAACCCGCAGGAAAAAAGCATAACGAATGCATAGTGCACGAATGCCTTTCTTTTGAAAGAATATCGGGGTTTAGAGAATAAAAAGTTATGGAAAAGGTGAACATTATATTGAAAAGCCGCGCGAAAACACTGATAAAAAAACAGGTCGATTTGGAGCGGTTTTTGTGCGAAGAGTGAAAAATGTTTAATCCGTACAAAAATATGTTGCATAATACGGCAATAGTGCTATGATAATACGAGGGAAAACGAAACGAAGCTATTCAAAGAAAAAAGGAGACGTGGCTTGCCATGTTACGATTTTTGGAAAGTATGCAGTTTGTCCTGTTTGTATTCTTCACGGCGGCTTACGCCTATCAGATCGTCTACCTGATTATCGGCTGGGTCGGCAAGGGCAAGGGCGGCAACGAGAACGCAAAGCTGCACCGCTATGCGGCAGTCGTTGCGGCGCGCAACGAGTCGGCGGTCATCGCCAACCTGATACGCACGCTGAAGGAGCAGGATTACCCGTCCGAGCTGCTCGATATTTACGTCATTGCGGACAACTGCACGGACAACACTGCGGAAATCGCGCGGAACGCCGGCGCTTATGTCTATGAGCGCTTTAACAAAGTGCAGGTCGGCAAGGGCTACGCCCTCGAATACCTGTTCCACCACATCTTCGAGGACAAGGGCGAAATGACCTATGACGGCTTTTTCGTCTTTGACGCGGACAACATTGTTGACAAGCAGTTCGTCCGCGAGATGAACAAGATGTTCGACACCGGCGAGTACACCGCCCTGACAAGCTACCGCAACTCGCAGAACTTCTGCGCAAACTGGATTTCTGCCGGCTATGCGCTGTGGTTCCTGCGCGAGTCGCGCTTCCTCAACCGTCCGCGCACTCAGCTCGGCGTCAACTGCGCGGTTTCGGGCACCGGCTTTCTGGTCTCCTCGCAGGCCATCCGTGAGGACGGCGGCTGGCCGTATCACCTGCTGACCGAGGACATCGAGTTCTCCATCGCCTGCGCATCGCGCGGCCGCCGCATCGGCTACTGCGGCACGGCGGTCATCTACGACGAGCAGCCGGAGAAGTTCAAGCAGTCCTGGGACCAGCGTATGCGCTGGAGCAAGGGCTTCTATCAGGTAGACGCCAAGTACACCGGTTCTCTGCTGCGCGGCTGCACGAGCGGCGGCAGAAAGGGCATGAGCTGCTACGATATGCTGATGACGGTCGCGCCCTGCAACCTGTTCACCATCGCGGTGCTCGCGCTGTCCATCATCGTATGCGTGGCGAGCCTGACGCAGCCGGCCTTCATTACATACCGCGCGATGCGCGTCATCGGCCGCATTTTCTGGCTGACGCTGCGCGGCATCACGGCAAGCCTGTTCCTGTTCGGCGCAGCGACCATGGCCGCCGAATGGAAGCGCATCGAGGGCTCGACGGCGAAGAAGATCCTCTACACCTTCACCTTCCCGTTCTTCATGCTGACCTACGTTCCGATTTCGGTCGCGGCGCTCGTCGGCAAGGTCGAGTGGCGTCCGATCCGTCACGGCATCGCCTCGTCCAACTCCTCCATCGAGAGCTAAGGCAACACCGCACAATGAAAGCTGCGGCGCTTTGCGGAAATTTTGTGCCCTGACTTTGTTGCGATTTCTTGCAATACGAAAGTATTGCTGCAAAACCGCGCCTCGTCAGTACGCAAAATTTACTCGCAAATCGCTCTTGTCCAATTATGCGGTATTGCCCTAAAAAACGACACAGAAATTTATGAAAATATACGAAGTATTCGGCGAACTGCCGGTTTCGCCTTAATATTCGCGGTAGACTGCCTTTACAACACCGAGAATCTGGCAGCCGGTGCCGTCGATGAGCGGGTACGCCGGGTTCTCCGGGCGCAGCCAGACGCCGTCCGGCGTGATGCACAGCGTCTTGCAGGTGGCCTCGTCCTCAAGCAGCGCGATCACGATGTCGCCGCTCCGCGCCTCGACGTCCTGACGGATGATAACGAGGTCGTCGTCCATGATGCCCACGCCGATCATCGAGTCGCCGCGGATGCGCAGGGCGTAGTATTTGCCGCCGTTCGCTGCGGGTTCAAACGGCACGTAGCCGATGTGCTCCTCGACCGCGAGAATCGGCATGCCGGCGGTGACGCGGCCGAGAATGGGCACGCGCGGCACCATGGACGCGCCGGCGACCGGCGTCAGCGCACGCGATTTGTGGTCGTTCGCCTCAAGATAGCCGGCTTCCTGGAGTTTTTTCAGGTGGGCATGGACGGTGGAGGTCGAGCGCAGTCCGACCTCAGCGCAGATCTCGCGCACCGATGGCGGATAGCCGTGCTCCATAGAAAATGTGTTTATGAAATCAAGAATACGCTGCTGTTTTTCGGATATTTTCTTCATAAGAGTGCTCTCCCCTGTGTGCCGTTGGAACATACGTTCGAAATTATACTTTATTATACCGTGCCTGTACGCAAAATGCAAACATTTGTTTGAGAAAAACGCGCGTATTCCGGCTTTTTCGGCGTCCGGCACGCCGTCGGAAACCGGGAGGCTTCCCTCCCCTGACCGGATGTTTTCGCGGGAAGTGTTCAATATCGGTACATGGACTTGTAATTTCTGTGAGTTTAGTATATGATATAATAAATATAAAATGTTTTCCGTAAAACATTTCACTCAGAAAGCAGACGCAGGGAGGTTTTTTTATGACCATCAAGACCGATCTCGGATATATCGAAATCACAACCGAGGTGCTTGCCGGCATTGCGGGCTACGCGGCTTCGCTCTGCTTCGGCGTCAAGGGCATGACCATCCGCTCGATGACCGACGGACTGGCGCATCTGCTCGGCCGTGAGAACCAGTCGCGCGGCGTCAAGGTGACTGAAGCGCCGGACGGCGGCGTGAACATCGACCTGCATATCGCAGTCGATCACGGCGTAAACATTGCGACTGTCTGCCGCTCGATCATCGGCGAGGTGCGCTATCATGTCGAGCGCCTGACCGGCGTGGACGTGAAGAACGTGGACGTTTACGTCGAGAGCATCCGCGCCTGAGGCAGGGACGCGGCGAAAGACGCACGAAAAGGTGCGGTAAAGACCCGAAAAGGGAATTTTAGGAGAGTTTTTCAAATGGCAGATACAAAAATCACCGGTGCGCTGTTTCAGTCCATGGTGACTGAGGGCGCACTCGCCATTACCGAACAGAAGGAACAGATCAACGAGCTGAACGTGTTCCCGGTGCCGGACGGCGATACGGGCACGAATATGTCGATGACCATGACGGCGGCGATGAACGAGCTGGCGAAGCTGAGCGAGCCGACGCTCGCCAAGGCGGCCGATACGACCGCTTCCGCGCTGCTGCGCGGCGCACGCGGCAACTCCGGCGTTATCCTGTCCCTGCTGTTCCGCGGCATGGCGAAAAAGCTGCGCGAGACCGAGGCGGCGAGCGGCCGCGACCTGGCTCTGGCGTTGCGCGAGGGCGTGGATACCGCGTATAAGGCGGTCATGAAGCCGGCAGAGGGCACTATCCTCACCGTTTCGCGCGTTGCGGCGCAGAAAACCGTCGAGCAGTGTCAGGCGGACAGCACGCTGAGTGCCGAGCAGGTGCTGGCGGCGATCGTTGAGCACGGCAAGGCGGCGCTCGCGGAAACCGTGCATCAGAACCCCGTCCTCGAAAAGGCGGGCGTCGTGGACGCAGGCGGCTTCGGCTTCGTTACGATTTTCGAGGGTATGCTCGACGCGATGCGCGGCATTCACAAGGAGCGCACGATTGTGCAGCCGACCCGCGCGGCGGCGGATTTCGACGCTATCCGCGATGAGGACATCACCTTCACCTACTGCACGGAATTTATCGCGGAACGCAAGGATAAGGCGCGGAATGTGGGCCGTCTGCGCGCTATTCTGAACGATATTGGCGACTCGCTCGTTGTGGTCGAGGACGATGACATCGTAAAGGTGCACGTGCACACTGACCAGCCGAACAAGGCGCTCGAGGAGGGCCTCAAGTTCGGTCCGCTCCTCACGGTCAAAATCGAGAATATGCGCGAGCAGCACACCGCGAAGGTCATCGAGGGCACGGCGGACGCACCCAAGGAGCGCGTTGTCGTTCCGGCGGAGAAAAAGTACGGTTTTGTTGCCGTAGCGGCCGGTGAGGGCCTCAAAAGCCTGTTTACCGACCTCGGCGCGGACGCAGTCGTGCAGGGTGGTCAGACTATGAACCCCTCGACCGACGATATTATCCGCGCGGTGGATTCGGTTCCGGCGGAAATCGTGTTCGTGCTGCCGAACAACAAGAATATCATCATGGCGGCCGAGCAGGCGGTCCATCTGTCCGAGGAGAAAAAGCTGGTCGTTGTTCCGACCAAGACCATACCGCAGGGCATTTCTGCGATGCTGGCGGTCGATCTGGACGCGGAGCAGGACACCGAGCTTGCGACTGCGATGACCGAAGCGGCCTCCCATGTGCGCAGCGGTCAGGTGACCTACGCGGCACGCGACAGCGAGTTTGACGGCAAGAAGATCAAGCAGGGCGAGTATCTGTCGCTCAGCGAGGGCAAGCTGTGCGCAAGCGGCCGCGAGAGCAGCGTGCTGAAAAAGCTCGTCCGCGAGATGGTTTCGGACGACAGCGCCTTTGCAACCGTTATTTTCGGCGAGGGCGTGACCGAGGAGCAGGCGGCGGAGGTCGAAAACCTGCTGCATAAGGAAAATAAGGGCATGGAGATCTCGATTATCAACGGCGGTCAGCCGGTTTACTACTATATCCTGTCCGTAGAGTAAAAAACGCCCGCTTCCGCGCCTTGACAGAGCGGAAACGAGCGGGTATAATGATAATATAAAGGACACCGCTATGCGGTTGGCCTTTGGGTTGATTATTGAAATACTAACCGTCTGGCGGCAACCGGGCGGTTAGTACGCTTTTATGACAAAAATGTAAAGCACAAGGGCGATACAAATCAGAATTCTAACGAATTTCTTCATAAAGCATCACTCCTTTCACAAGGAGTGCCAACCGCGAAGCAGTGTCCGTCTGATAACTATAACAGAGATGACAGAGAATGTCAACTTTTTCGGAGAGAAACATGTCAGTATTCGATATTTTTAAGAAATTAGAGGAAGAAAAGGCTGCAAAACCGGTACAGCCGATCGAGTGGATCGTGGTCGGTCTGGGCAACCCCGGCAGCCAGTACGACAACACGCGCCACAACGCCGGTTTCCGTGCGCTTGAGAGCTATTGCGCGCGTTCCGGCCAGAAAATCGACCGCATGAAGTTCAAGGCGCTCGCGGGGGAGGGAATGCTCGGCGGAAAGCGCGTTCTGTTCCTTAAACCGCAGACGTTCATGAATCTGTCCGGCGAGGCGGTCCGCGACGCGGCGGCGTTCTACAAAATCCCGCCAGAGCGCGTTATCGTGCTGTCGGATGATGTTTCGCTCGACGTCGGCACGCTTCGAGTGCGCCCGAAAGGTTCGGCAGGCGGCCAGAATGGCCTGAAAAACATCATTTATCACCTCGGAAGTGAGGATTTCCCGCGCGTCAAGATCGGCGTCGGCAAGAAGCCGCGCCCGGATTACGACTTGGCGGCGTGGGTGCTCGGCAAGTTCCCGCAGGAGGATCAGAAGGCCATCGACAAGGCCTGCGAGGACGCTGTGAGCGCTGCCGCGTGCATCATCGAAAAGGGATGCGCCGCCGCAGCACAGAATTTCAACGGAAAAAGAATATAAGCGAAAGTCGTCCGGAAAACAGCAATCCGGGCGGCTTTTGTATATTTATACAAGAATATAAAATGCAGGGGGAAAACCAAGAGAAATATAACATAATATGGAATAAAAATAAACTGCGGAATAGATATAAAATAATGAATTATATATGAAAATAACATTTTAATAAAATTGATAAAACATAGGCAGAGAATATTCCTGAAAAACAGAGAGAATAGGCAAAATAATCAGAATAATTTCGAACAAATCTGAAAATAGCAATTCATAAAACGGGAATAAACAAGGTAAACCTGAGATACAAACCAGAATAATCCTTGAAAATCGCGGGAAATATCAAGATACATCAAACAAAGCAAATCTATTATGGAAAGATAGCAGTCGGATATATTGCAAAATAAAGATGTAATAGATATGGAAATCATTTTTGACTTATCAGAAAGCAAGAATGTTAATAAATAGCAGTTACACTGCGTTCCACCATATCAGGACGCATAAAAATTCCCGGACGGGTATCATCGTCCGGGAGAGGGGGAGAGAGCGGTTTAGTTTCTGCCGAAAAGGCGGCGCAGCCACGGGAGCAGACCGCGCTCGGCGGCGTGCATCGCCTGTTCGCTCGCCATGCTGACCGCCTGCTGCATCAGCAGGTCCTGTGCGCAGAGCGGCTCGGGAACGCTCGGCTTGCGGGAGTAGCTGCCGTCCGGCTGGAGCACACGCGCCTTGACGGTGTCGTGCAGCATCGCGAACAGGATGTCGTGCAGGCGGGCGCGGACCTCGGGGCTGTCGATGGGGCAGGCGATTTCTACGCGGCGCTCGGTGTTTCGGGTCATCATGTCGGCGGAGGAAATGTACATTTTCTCATTTTCGCCGCGGCCGAACACATAAATGCGCGAATGTTCCAGAAAACGGCCGACAATGCTGCTGACGGTGATGTTTTCGGTCTTGCCGGGGACGCCGGGCAGCAGGCAGCAGATGCCGCGGATAATCATTTCCACGGTAACGCCCGCCATGGACGCCTCGTGCAGCTTTTCGATGATGTCGATGTCGGTCAGCGAGTTGAATTTGAGCAGGATATAGCCGTCGCGTCCCTTGGCGATCTCGTTGTTCATCAGCGCGAGAATGCTGCTTTTTAGGCCGGACGGCGCAACGAGCAGGCGGTTATAGCGGCCGTTCAGGTTGCCCAGCGCCATATTGTTGAAGAACTGCGCCGCGTCCATGCCGATGGACTCGCTCGAGGTGACGAGCGACACATCGGTGTACTGACGGGCGGTTTTTTCGTTGTAGTTGCCCGTGCCGACCTGCGTGATATAGCGTATGCCGCTGCGCTCGCGCCGGGTGATGAGGCAGATTTTCGAGTGCACCTTGTAGTCCTCGAAGCCGTAGATGATTTTGCATCCGGCCTCTTCCAGACGCTCCGACCAGTCGATGTTGTTCTGCTCGTCGAAGCGGGCGCGCAGCTCGATGAGAACCGTGACGTCCTTGCCGTTCTCGGCGGCGGCGCACAGGTATTCGACCAGCTTGGCCTTGCTGGCGAGGCGGTAGATGGTGATGCGCACGGAAAGCACCGCCGGGTCGTTCGCGGCTTCGCGTATCATCTGAAGAAACGGCTCCATGCTCTCATACGGGTAGGAGAGCAGCACATCGCGCTGAAGCGCGGCTTTGAGCAGGCTCTGTCCGGCGGGCAGCATGGCAGGCTGCTGCGGCGTAAACGGCGGGTCGGACAGGCGCGAGCGGCGGCCGTTGCTCAGGTAATCGCCGAGCGAAAAGGCGTAGCCCATGCGCAGCGGCGCGTTGCGCGACAGGAAGATCTGCGCGTCCGTGACCTCGAAGCGGTCGCGGAAATACGTCTTGAAGTGCGAGGACACCGGGCGGCTCAGTTCCACGCGGACGACGCCCATGCGGCGGCGCTGACGCAGCATTTTCTCCATTTTCCGGCGCAGATCGACCTGTTCCGAGCCGAACGGCTCATCGTCGAGCGGCACATCGGCGTTGCGCGTAACACAGAAAACCGTTTTTTCGAGCACATCGTACATCTCGAAAACATCGTCCGCGAACGCCAGGATGATGTCCTCGGTCATCAGGCAGCGGCGTTTGTCGTTCGGGAGAAAGATAAGCGGCGGCAGGGAAGCGGGCACGGGAATCAGGCCGAGACGCTCGGTTTTCTTGTGGCTGAGCAGCGCCGCGATATACAGCACCTTGCCCTCAAGGTGGGGGAAGGGGTGATGCGAGTCCACGACCTGCGGCGAGAGCACGGGCGCTATCATGGTTTCGAAATAGCGCTTGATGTATTTGCGCTCGCTGCCGTCCATCTTGTCCATGGAAATACGGCGCAGGTCCTCCTCGGCGAGGCGGCTGTCCACGTCGCGGAACGCGGCGTCCCGGCGCACGTAAAGCGGCTCAACGGCGGCGTAGATGCGGTCGAGCTGTTCGCTTGCGGTCAGGCCGGACTTGCTGTCGCGGCGGTTCGGTTCGAGCGCGGCCATGTCGGTCAGACTGCCCACACGAATCATGAAAAACTCGTCCAGATTGCTCGTAAAAATCGCAAGGAACTTGAAGCGTTCAAGCAGGGGAACGGTTTCGTCCTCCGCCTCCGCGAGCACACGCGCATTAAATTCCAGCCACGACAGCTCACGGTTCTGTGTGTAGCCCTGATTCCATATGATTTCTGCCATGGTGTATCCCCCTTTCGTTCGGCCGCAATGCGGCAGCATATACTTATCATTTTTGATTTAGTATACCGCAAAGAAATGAGATATGCGCGAAATCCGCGTAAAGAGTAAGTAAAAAACCGCTCGTTTTATGGGGAAACGGGCGGTTTTTTTGAAGTTATCGGGTCAAATGGTAATCAATCATCTGCTGAGACCAGGGACTCTCCGCAGAGCTGTCGATCACGGTGGAGATCACAGAGTTGATATAGTTTCCGTACCAAGTGGTATAGTTGTTGATATTCTTCTGTTCATCATAGACCTTGTATTCGCCGGTCTCCCGGAAATACGCGCCAAGCAGGCCGCGCCCGGTGTTGTACAGAATACAGAATACTGAACCTTTGGTATCAGTAAAAGCAACGAAATCGCCTGTTCCATCGGTCAGACTCGGTACTTCTGCCAGCTTTACGATTTCGTTATAGCGGGTTTGGAGGTTGTCATATGTTGCCGTATCCTCATGCTTTGTCACGTTTTTGCCTTTCTGATTAGCAATCGTAAAAATGGCACCATTAGACGGCCACTCCGCCGAGCCATACGCTTCGCTGGCGACGGTCTGGACCGCCTCGTGCAGTATACGGGTTTCGGCGACGACCTGGTCGCGTTTCGACTTGTCGATATAACCGGTGAGCGCGGGGATCAGAAGCGCCGCAAGAATGGCGAGGATAACGAGCACGATGATGAGCTCGACAAGCGTAAAGCCGCCGCGTTTTTTGAGTTTCTGCATAAAAATTCCTTTCTTGTTGGGATTCTGCCCTATTATAACGGAATTTTATACAGAAAACAAGGGAAAATACGGAAGTCTGAAAATAATTTTCACCAAAAATCAGCGGCCGCGCGGCGCACTATTTTTATTGCGGTAGTAAGCGCTCTTGGCCTCGTACATACGGGTCTCCGCAATGCGGAGCAGATTTTCCATGCGCAGCGACGCAGTCTCGCAGGTTGCCCAGCCGAGAGCGGCGTGATAATCCTTCTGTTCGATGGCGAGGGAGAAGGTGCGCACCTTTTCGTGCAGCCTGTCCTCGGACAGGTCGGGCGCGAACGCGACATATTCGTCGCCGCCCATGCGGTAGGTCAGCTCGTCACCGAACTGCTTTTTCAGCTCGTCCGCTACCTCGCGCAGCATGATGTCGCCGGCCTGATGCCCCATGGCGTTGTTCAGCTCGTGCAGGCCGTTGATGTCCATGTAAACGCAGCTGAGCGTGCGCCGGCAGCGGCCGGGAATATCATTCTGCTCGCGTTCGAAGGCGTTTCGATTGCGCAGACCGGTGGTCTGGTCGTTTTCCGCAACGTAGCGGAGCCTGGCGCGGGTGATGAAATTCTGCATCATCATGTGCATGACATAGGTCGAGGCGATGATCGAGATGCAGCCGTATATGATGCCGTTGAGCATATCGATCTGGATGATCCTCGCGTCCTTGCTGACGGATACAAAGAGAAAAAACAGCATATCCCAGATGACGACGCTGCACATGTTTTCGAGCGGCGGCAAGATGAACAGCGTGGGAAGTGTGAGCAGAAAGGCGATGAATGCGGTTGCCGGTCCGCCCGGACTGGTCACGGTGCTGAGATAGATGCCGAGCGAATACAGCGAGCTCAGAAACAGAGAAAGACAGATCTGCAGACCGACTCTGCTGCGCCGTCCGACATAAAGCGTGATCGGAAGCAGAAGGCAGGAAATGCCGAGCACGATGAGATAGGCCGGGAGGTTGGGCGCGAGCACAACGCTGAAAACCGCATAGACGGCGGAAATCAGAAGAAAGACGATGCTGATCGCGAGAAACGCGACAAGCCGGTTGTAATTGTAGAGATGCATCTCCTGCTGGACCTGCGCAAATTCTTCAGGATTTGCACCGGCGTAGAGAAACAGGCGCTTGATTTTTTCCATATACAGTATCAACCCTTTGGGTCAGAAATGAATGCGAGGGAGAAGTATGACCTTTTATTAAAAATTATATCACAAAACCGAAGCGTAAAAAAGAGGAAATGCCAAAAAATGCTTATATAAAAATTCGATATAAATTCGAAAAAACCACAAAAATATAGCAAAAGACACCTCGTGCACAGATGTGCGTCAAGGTGTCTTTGGTCAATTCTGTCAGTCGATGCCGCGTAGGGGGAAGCGCTGCGGCTCCGCCTTTCCGCCGGGCAGAAGCGCCGCGGCGTAGTCGGGACGCGCGGTTTCGATGAAGTTCACGTTGCCGCGGATGAGCGTATCCAGCGTGCGCGGGTCGTTCGTGGGCAGGCTCATGGTGAACAGTCCTGCCGCGCGGCAGGCGCGGAGCAGGGGAGGCGTCAGGTGAACGGGTGCGGCGCGCAGGCCGAACAGACCGGTGCTCTGCGCGGCGTTCACGAGCGCGGCGATGTTGTCGGGCACGGCGGGCATTTCGCCCATGATGTGCAGGTCAGGGTTGGCCGAGGCGATTCGCGCCGCCTCCACCAGCCCCAGACCGACGAAAATCGTGTCGTCCAGATAATCGGTCTGCCGGAGCGTCATGCGCATCTGCGGCAGAAGCGACGGGTCGCGCAGCGTGACCGCGATTTTAGAATGGCACGCGCGTGCGAGGTCGAGCGCCTGACCGACCGGGAGCAGCTTGGGGCAGGCCTTGTGCAGCTCGGTGTAGGTGTGGTCGCAGACGGTCATGGCGCCGCCGTTCGGCGCGAGCACATAGCCGTCCGACGAGAGCACGGCGAGGCCGTCCGAGGTCATATCGACCGTCAGACAGCAGCCCTTTGCGCCCTCCTCGTTTCCGGCGAGGATGGAATCCAGTCCGTCGCGGTCGGTACCCATGCAGCCTGCGGCGGACAGGACAAAGATGTCATTGGTGGTATAAGGCAATACCGTTTCCCTTCTTTCTGAAAGTCTGTCCGCTGAAAGCCGGAATCAGACGGTTTCCGGAGCCTCGTACTCTACGCCCTGCGTATCCACGGTAACGGACTTCATCTTCTGCTCCTCGCGCGGACGGTCGTGCCAGTCGCGCTTGGTGTTCACGATGGCGTCAACAACGTCCATGCCCTCGATGACCATGCCGAAGGAAGCGTACTCGTTGTCCAGATGCGGCGCGTCATCGGTCATGATGAAGAACTGGCTGCCGGCGGAGTTCGGGTCGGCGGTGCGGGCCATGGACAGAACGCCGCGGGTGTGCAGCAGGTCGTTCTGGAAGCCGTTGTGGGTGAACTCGCCGCGGATCTCGTAGCCCGGGCCGCCCATGCCGGTGCCGTCCGGGTCGCCGCCCTGGATCATGAAGCCCGGGATAACGCGGTGGAAGATGGTGCCGTCATAGAAGCCCTTCTGCGCGAGGGAAACAAAGTTGCGGACGGTGTTCGGCGCAACCTCGGGGTACAGTTCGGCGCGGATGATGCCGCCGTTTTCCATTTCGATGGTAACGATAGGATTGCTCATTATTTATCAACTCCATAAAAATTTTGCGTGTAGTCGCATTCTGTATTAGTATTGTAGCAAATTTCCCGATATACGGCAAGTGGTGTTTGGGGAATAAGCGGCCTGCGCGGAAAAACAGGGGAGAGGAGCGGCGCCTGCCGCGAGTAATCCACTTTGTCCACATGGTTTTCCACAGATGCCTTGGGGATAACGCTGTGGACAAAGTGGATAACTTTTTGTATAGGGCGGTCAATCTCTTGACCAGTGAGCGGTTTCCGCTTTACCCTCCGTAATATTTTGTCGAGGAAACGGTGTACATAAAACGGGGCAACCTGTGGAAAACTGACGCAGACAGACAAAAGACCCGGAGAGAGGAGAAGGCAGATATGGCAGAGGAGATCACCGCCGTTCCCGCACCCGAGCGCAGCAGCATCGCGGCGACCGGCTCCATCACGGCGCGGACCGCACGGGGGACCGTGCACTGCATCACCATCGTCGGACAGATCGAGGGACACATGGAGCTGCCCGCGCAGAACAAGACGACAAAATACGAGCACCTCATTCCGCAGATTGCGGCGGTCGAGCAGGAGGAGGAGATAGACGGTCTGCTCGTGTTGCTCAACACGGTGGGCGGCGACGTCGAGGCCGGACTTGCCATCGCGGAGCTGATTGCGGGCATGACAAAGCCCACCGTGTCGCTGGTGCTCGGCGGCGGGCATTCGATCGGCGTTCCGCTCGCGGTCGCGGCGAAGCGCAGCTTTATCGCGGCATCGGCCGCCATGACCATCCATCCCGTGCGCATGAACGGGACGATCATCGCGGTGCCGCAGGCGTTTGAGTATCTGACGAAAATTCAGGGGCGTATCAACGATTTCATCATCGCGCATTCGCATATCGAGCGGGAGACGCTCGCCAGTCTGATGCGCGAGACCGGCCAGCTGACGGCGGACGTCGGCACGGTCATTTCCGGCCGCGAGGCGCAGGAACTTGGCCTTATCGACCGCGTGGGCACGCTGTCGGACGCGCTTGAGGAGCTGTACGGCATGATAAGCCTGTCGCGGAACTGACATTTTTTCGATACCCTGCCGCGTTATTTCGCTTCCAGATACGCGCGGATGCAGTCCACGAACTCCGCGCCGTAGCGGCGTGCCTTGGCCTCGCCTACGCCGCGCACGCCGAGCAGCTCGTATTCGCTTTTCGGCTGACGCGCCGCCATGTCCGCGAGGGTCGCGTTCGAAAAGACGACATAAGGCGGCACGCCGGCCCGCTGCGCGACCTTGGTGCGGAGCGTGCGCAGCTTTTCGAACAGCTTTTCGTCCACATCGGCGGCAAGCTCTTCGGTGCGGCGGGCGGCTGTTTCCGGCTTCTTTTCGCGCGGCAGCTTGATGCGAAGCTCGCCCCGGCCGCGCATGAGGGCGTTGCCGGTTTGCGTGAGGAAAAGGGCGTTGTAGCGCTCGGGGTCGGCGGTCAGCAGACCGCGCTCGAGCAAGACGTCGATGAGCTGCCGCACGCGCACGGCGGTCTGCTCGTGCATGATGTTGTAGGTCGAGAGGGTGTCGAGATGAAAGCGGTTTATCTGCTCGCTTTTGCTGCCGGTGAGCACGGCGGCGACGACCGTTTTGCCGAAATGCAGCCGCCGCTCGTCCAGACGGTAGACGCAGGAGAGGATTTTCCGCGCGTCCATCGTTGCGTCCACTTCCTCGAAATTCGTGTCGCAGTTGCCGCAGTGACCGCAGCAGAGCGGCGCTTTTTCACCGAAATAGTTCAGGATATACCGCCGCAGACAGTCGGTCGTGGTGGCGTAGAAGGTCATCTGCTTTAAGCGTTCCATGTCGCGCTCGATGAGCTGGCGGCGCGTTTTTTCGTCCATGGACTCGTCCTCGTTCTCATGGCTGTGCTCGATGAGGAACTCCGCCGTGCGGACGTCCTGCCCGTTGTAGAGCAGGATGCAGTCCGCCGCTTCGCCGTCGCGCCCGGCGCGGCCCGCCTCCTGATAATAGCTTTCCATGTTCTTCGGCATATTATAATGAATTACAAAGGACACGTTGGACTTGTCGATGCCCATGCCGAAGGCGTTGGTCGCGACCATGACGGTCTTGCGGTCATAGAGGAAATCGTCCTGATTGGCGAGGCGTTCCTCGGGGTCGAGTCCGGCGTGGTAGCGCGTGGCCGGCAGGCCACGGCTCAGCAGCATATCGCACACCTCCTCGACCGTCTTGCGCGTCGAGCAGTAGACGATGCCGCTCTTGTCGCGCCGCTGCATGAGGTGGGCGAGCAGGGCGGAGGGCTTGGAGGACGGCTTTTCGACCGCGAAGTACAGATTGGGGCGGTCGAAGCCGGTCGTGATGACGAACGGCTCTTCCAGGCCGAGCGCACGGATAATATCGTCGCGGACCTCGGCGGTCGCGGTCGCGGTAAAGGCGGACACGAGCGGGCGCTGGGGCAGGGCGGCGAGAAAGTCGAGGATTTTCAGGTAGCTCGGACGGAAATCCTGTCCCCACTGCGAAATGCAGTGCGCCTCGTCCACCGTCACCATGGAAATCGGCACGCGCCGCGCGAAATCGAGGAAAAACGGCGCGGTCAGGCGTTCGGGCGCGACATAGAGCAGCTTGTACTGGCCGCGCCCGGCGAAGTACAGCGCGTCGCGCATTTCCTCGAAGGACATGGCGCTGTTGATGCAGGCCGCCGGGACACCGGCTTCGTTCAGTGCGCCGACCTGATCCTTCATCAGCGAAATCAGCGGCGACACGACAAGCGTCAGTCCGGGCAGGGCGAGCGCCGGGACCTGATAGCAGATGGACTTGCCTGCGCCGGTCGGCATGATGCCGAGGGTGTCCCGTCCGGAGAGAATTGCCTGCACCAGCTCGTCCTGACCCGGGCGGAAGCTGTCGTAGCCGAAGTATTGTTTGAGAATTTCCTGTGCGGTCGGCATGTCAGTGCTCCTTCATACATAAGATACGACCATTCTATCACATCTGCGCAGAAAAAACAAACTAACGTTCGATAAAGCTCTACCGGCGGCGGGGTGGGGGACCGGGCAATAAGCGACAGCACCCTCTGCACCATTGATACCGTAGGGCGGGGTGACCTCACCCCGCCGCATATCGCATACATTATATATCGCGGAAACTTCCTCGTTTACAACGGCGGCGTGCTGTGCTATACTATATCATTGGATTAGAATATACACACGAATTTTTACTTCACAGGAGGAAATATCCATGCTTTGCAAGAAATGCGGCAAGGAGCTGCCCTATGCAGGGGGCAAGTTCTGCCCGTTCTGCGGCGCACCGATCGAGCAGACCGGCGTGAGCGACGAGACCGCAGTATTCACCACCCTGCCGGACGAGCTGAGCGGCGCAGATAACGCCCCGGCGGACGGCGGTATCGACCTGTCGGCCTTCGACGCGGCCCGCAGACAGAGCCGTCAGGCGCTTGAGGAAGCGGAGGAGGCGACCGCCGCCATCGACCCGCTTGCGGAAACCATGCCGCAGCCGTCAGCGGCTCCGCGCCCGGCGCAGCGCCCAGCATCTCGTCCGCAGCCGCAGCAGGACGCCCCGCGCACGACCTACTACGGCGGCCGTCCCGACCCGGAGGACCGCGTCTACCGCAAGCCTTCCAAGGGCAAGCGTGCGGCGGTCGTAACGCTCGTGGTGCTGCTCGTGGCGGCGCTCATCGGCGGCGGCGTATGGTTCTTCATGAACCACCACAAGAACGACGAAAACCTGACGCTCGCAGAGAAGTACATGGACCGCGGCGACTACGACAAGGCGCTCGACTACTACGAGAAGGCGGCTGAGGAAGCCAAGGACCCGACCTCTATTCAGGCGGCAATCCAGCTCATCCGCGACTTCCAGAACGCCGAGGACTACGTGGACAACGAGCAGTACACCGAGGCCGTGGCGGCGCTCAAGCAGCTGCGCGACCGCGTGACCGACAAGGACTCGACCATGTACAAATCCATCGAGGAGCTGCTCACCAAGGCACAGAGCGCACAGGCGGACAGCGCGTTTGCCTCCGACCTGAACGAGGCGCAGGGCTATCTGGACGACGACAAGCTGGACGCCGCGTCCGGCAAGCTGGATTCGCTCGAACAGGATTCTTCGCTGACCGATGAGCAGAAAAAGCAGGTCGAGGACATGAAGAACAAGCTCCAGAACGCCCGTGACAACGCCCAGAAGCAGCAGGAGAGCGAGCAGAAGAAGTCCGAGCGCAAGCAGGAGTTTTCGAGCGAAATCGATGAACTGGAGAACGACGACCTTCAGATTTCGTCCGCCTCGAACGCTGAGGACGAACTCGCCATGACCGCAAGCTCGTTCGAGCAGTGGGATGAGCTGCTGAGCGAGATGTACGACTATCTCTCGGGCGTTCTGAACGCCGACCAGTACGCTTCCGAGGAAGCAAACTACAAGCAGTGGGTCGCGGAGCGCGACAGCGGCGCGGAAAACGCGGCGTCCGAAACCGATGACAGCACCCAGAAGCAGCTCGCCTCGTACAGCTTCAAGCAGAGCTACACCAAGGCAAGATGCTATAAATTACTCGATATGATGTAAATACTGTCGCGAAACCGACGTTTCGCCGGCTGAAAGAGATAACAAACAGTATCAGGTGTAAAGTTAAACCGAGGACTCGTGCCTCGGTTTTTCTCTGCCTGACGGATAAAGTTTTTTTGCGGCGGACAGATGTATTTTCACTGCGAATATTGGAATTTACTGAAAAACGTGCTATACTATCATTATATTGCTGAGATATGCAGAGATAGGGAGCGCAGAAAGCAGCAATAAAATTAAGAGAGCGAGGATGCATTATGAGTATTACGCGCATATGGATCGCAGGTGCAGGCGGACGGCTCGGTTCCGCACTCTATCACCGGTTCAGCGGCAACACGGATTACAAGCTGGTCACGAGCGACCGCGATGTGCCGATTGAGGACGCACGCGGGATAGGGAGCTTCGCTGACCTCAACCATCCCGACGTCATCATCAACTGCGCCGGTCTGACCGATGTGCACGCCTGCGAGGAAAAGCCTGAGGAAGCGTACAAGATCAATGCCATCGGCGCACGAAACCTCGCGGTAGCGGCCCGCCGTATCGATGCGAAGCTCATCCAGATTTCGACCGATGACGTATTCGGCGGCGACGATGACGCGGCGCTGTGCGAGTTCGACGACCCCCATCCGACCACCATGTACGGCAAGAGCAAGTACGCCGGCGAGAAGCTGGTGCGCGAGCTGACCGACAAGCACGTTATCGTGCGCTCCTCGTGGCTGTACGGCGTCGGCTCGTATGATTTTGTGGACCGTGTGCTCGATCATGCGAAGAAGGACGGCCAGGTCGTGCTGCCGGAGGACGAGATCTCCTCTCCGACCTCGGCGGACGCGCTCGCCGGCTTTATCGAATGCCTGATGCACAACCGTGAGTTCGGCCTGTATCATGCCTCCTGTGACGGCTCGTGCTCGCGTGCGGAGTGGGCGCGTGAAATCCTGCGCCTGAACGGCATGGACAATATCCCGGTCATCTCCGCGGCAGAAAACACCGAGCTGCGTCCGCGCTTTACGCTGCTCGACAACATGATGCTGCGCATCACCGGCCTGTATCAGATGCCGGACTGGAAGACCGCGCTTGCGGACTATTTCAGCACGAAAAAGGGAGGTGCGCACAAGTGAGCAGAGCGAAAGAGAAAAAGAAAATCGGTCTGACAACCCAGATCTTTATCGCGCTCATTCTGGGCGCCATTCTGGGCATCGTGCTGCACGTGACTGCGTCCGACGTGGATTTCGTGCAGAATGTGTTCGTAAACGGCATTTTCTACGTCGTCGGTCAGGGCTTTATCCGCCTGATGCAGATGCTTGTCGTACCGCTGGTATTCTGCTCGCTGATCTGCGGCGCGACCGCCATCGGTGACAGCAAGACGCTCGGCAAGGTCGGCGTCAAGATCATCGGCTTCTATATCTTCACCACCATGATGGCGGTCGCGGTAGCGGTCGGCATCGGCCTGCTCATCAAGCCGGGTCTCGGTCTGGATATGTCGCAGGTGCAGCAGGTGGAAACCGGCATTGAGGGCGGCCAGTCGGTCAGCTTCGCGGAGACCATTCTGAACGTTATCCCGAAAAACCCGATCGGCGCGCTGGCGAACGGCGAAATGCTTCAGGTCATCGTGTTCGCGCTCATCGTCGGCATTATCCTCGCAAAGCTCCAGGATAAGACCCAGCTCGTTACGAACTTCTTCCAGCAGGGCAACGACATCATGATGGAAATGACCATGATGGTCATGCGTCTGGCTCCGATCGGCGTATTCTGCCTGATTGCCAAGACGTTCGCCGGCCTCGGCTTCTCTGCAATGGTTCCGATGTTCAAGTACATGGGCGCGGTTCTGCTCGCGCTGTTCATCCAGTGCTGCGGCGTTTATCAGATTCTGCTTGCGGTGTTTACGCGCCTCAATCCGCTGCGCTTCCTCAAGAAGTTCGCACCGGTCATGGGCTTCGCGTTCTCGACCGCGACTTCGAACGCGACCATCCCGATGAATATCGACACGCTTGAGGAGAAAATCGGCGTCAACCGCCGTATTTCGTCCTTTACCATTCCGCTCGGTGCGACCGTCAACATGGACGGCACCTCGATCATGCAGGGCGTAGCCGTTGTATTCGTTGCGCAGGCGTTCGGCATCGCGCTGACCCCGGCGGATTACCTGACCGTTATCGCGACCGCAACGCTCGCCTCCATCGGCACCGCCGGCGTTCCGTCGGTCGGTCTGGTTACGCTCGCCATGGTATTTGACTCGGTCGGCCTGCCGGTTTCCGGTATCGGCCTCATCATGGGCATCGACCGTATCCTTGATATGGCGCGTACCGCTGTCAACATCACCGGCGACGCGGTCTGCACCACCGTCGTGGCTCATCAGGACGGCGCACTGGATAAATCGGTATTCAATAAAGACTAAGGCAACACCGCACAATTAAAGCTGCGGCGCTTTGCGGAAATTTTGTGCCCTGACTTTGTTGCGATTTTACGATAATACGTCAAGTATTACCGCAAAACCGCGCCTCGTCAGTACGCAAATTTACTCGCAAATCGCTCTTGTCCAATTATGCGGTTTTGCCCTGAGGCAATTTTCAGACGGACGCAGGCGATTTGCACCCTGCGTCCGCTGTTCTGTGCGCATTCCCGATGGGATAAACGCGGTTTGACAGATGCCGCACGTTCTGCTATAATAAAGCTACGCCGCCATGGCGGAACTGGTAGACGCAGGGGACTTAAAATCCCCCGGAGTTAAACCCGTGCCGGTTCGATTCCGGCTGGCGGCACCAAGAAAAAGCGCTGTATTCGCAAGATACAGCGCTTTTTTGTTGCAAATTTTGAGTGTCCGGAAAGTCTTTCTAACAGATTTCTAACAAATCGAATTTCCAGTTAATCATTGCGGGTGTAGAACGTGGCGCGGTCGGAGCCGTGGTAATAATTCACCACATGCACATGTCTGAATTGGTGTTTTCACTGCATTTGTTCGTGGGTAGTTGTCTTATCTATATCAATATTGTAGCCACGCTTATTTTTTGTGCAATCAAATTTCCATTGTTGTCATATA
>UQVU01000014.1 GCA_900544475.1 uncultured Butyricicoccus sp. | reverse complement strand
GTAAATTTTGCGTACTGACGAGGCGCGGTTTTGAAGCAATACTTTCGTATTGCAAGAAATCGCAACAAAGTCAGGGCGCGAAATTTCCGCAAAGCGCCGCAGCTTTAATTGTGCGGTGTTGCCCTAGTTTATGCGTGTTGCCGCACGGCAGACGTTATTGCAAAAAGGTGCAGATGAGAGTCTGTGCCTTTTTTTGTTTGCAGTTTATGTGACAGAACGGCAAAATTTTGCGCAATTCATTTCTTTCCGGCAAATTTTGTGCTACAATATTACTGTATTGCGATTATGCGGAAAGAGGAACAACAGTATGAAGAAAAGGGTGAAAATCACGGCGTCGCTGCTGGTCGGAGCACTGCTTCTCGGCACGGCCGCGTGCGGCACGGAGAAAACTACGGCGTTCGCAAGTCCGATCGAGCTGACCGTCTGGACGTACTACAACGGTGACCAGCTTGAGTCGTTCAACAGGCTCGTCGAGGACTTCAACGACACCGTCGGCAAGGAGAGGAACATCGAGGTCGTCTCGTCCAGTCAGGGCAGCGTCAACGACCTCGAAACCAACGTGCTGAACGCCGCCGAGGGCAAGGTCGGCGCGGAGGCTCTGCCGAATATCTTCGCGGCCTACGCCGATACCGCCTACGCCATCGACCAGATGGGCCTGCTCGTTGACCTTGCGCCCTATCTTGACGAGAAGGAGCGCGAGCTGTACGTGGAGAACTACCTGACCGAGGGCGACTTCGACGGCAGCGGCAGCATCAAGATTTTCCCGACCGCCAAGAGCACCGAGCTGATGTTCCTGAACGATACCGACTGGCAGAGCTTCGCTTCCGCTACCGGCGCGGATTACAGCGACCTTGCGACCGTCGAGGGCGCGGTTGCCACGGCGGAGAAATACTATGACTGGACGGACGCGCAGACCGCCGCACCCGACGACGGCAAGCCGCTTCTCGGCCGCGACGTCATGGCGAACTACATTCTCGCGGGCGCAAAGGAGCTCGGCGCCACGGTTTTCGATGTCGAAAACGGTAAAATGACCCTGCATTTCGACAAGGACGTTGTCCGCAAGCTGTGGGACAATTATTACGTGCCGTTCATCAAGGGCTATCTGTCCGCCTCCGGACGCTTCCGCAGCGATGAGGTAAAGACCGGCGACCTGCTGGCCTATGTCGGCTCGTGCTCGAGTGCGTCCTTCTTCCCGAAGCAGGTCCAGACCGACAGCGGCGACAGCCACGACATCATGATGCGCGTTCTGCCGTGCCCGTACTTCGAGGGCACGAAGCCGGTTTCGGTGCAGCAGGGCGCGGGCATGGTCGTGACGCAGGGCACCGACGAGCAGATCAAGGCATCGGTCGAGTTCCTCAAGTGGTTCACGCAGCCGGAAAACAACATCAGCTTCGCCGTCGGCTCGGGCTATCTGCCCGTTACCCGCGCGGCGAACAGCATGGATGCCATTGAAGAAAGCGGTCTGACGATGACCGACGATATGAAGAACATTCTCTCGAACGCCATTGACGCGGTAAACAACAACGAGCTGTACACCATGCGCGCCTTCGCAGGAGCCAAGGACGCACGCCACGCGCTCGAATACTGCATGAGCGACCGCGCCGCCGCCGACCGCCGGACGGTCGAGGAGCGCATCGCCGCCGGACAGAGCGCCGCAGACGCGGAGGCGGAGTTCCTGACGGACGAGAATTTTGAAAAATGGTACGATGAAACGATTGCCTCGCTGAAGGCATTCGAAGGCTGACCGCTTCACCACTGACGCCTTGCGAAAGGATGTACGGCTTTGAAACGCAAAATAATGCAGGGAAAACAGAAGAAAGAGCCGAAAGAGCGCAGTCCGAAGACGGTTTTCGGCACGGTTTTCACCGCGCTTGTCGCCGTTCTCGCCATTGAGATCATCATGCTCGTGCTGTCGTTCAACCTCGTCGGCTTCAGTGCACGGCTGGACAACAACGCGGAGCAGATTCTCGACAAGCAGGTTGCGAACCGCGCAGGCTACCTGAGCACGCAGATGATTTCGGTGCAGGACCTCACCGAGCTGGACAGCGCGGCAGACCGCGCGGCGATGCAGCTTGTGGGGGAGGGGCAGACGCTTTCAGAACTCACCGGCTCGAACGAGGCGAGCGTTCCGTTTTTCGAGGCGGTGAGCGAGCAGATGGTGAACACGCTGCGCGACAAGAGCGTGACGGGCGTGTATATCGTGCTGAACACGGGCAGCCTGACCGCAAAGCAGAACCAGACCCTGCCGTGCCTCTACATCCGCGACCTCGACCCGACCGCGCCGCCCTCGGCGAAGAACGATGACATGCTGCTTGAGCGTGCACCGACGGAGCTGGTGCACCGGATGAGCCTTTCCACGAGCGGCAACTGGCAGCCGGGCCTTGCGGTCACGGGAACTGAGCAGGATGACTTTTTCCGTCTGCCCTACGAGCGGGCGCAGGAGGACAACGGACGCCTGAACACCGCCGATTACGGCCGCTGGTCCACCGAGAGCTACACGCTGACAAACGACAACCACCCGATCATTTCGTACACGCAGCCGCTCATTTTGCCGAACGGCACGGTCTACGGCGTCATCGGCGTGGAGATGCTGACGTGCTACGTGCAGAGCCTTCTGCCGTATTCCGAGCTTCAGAATAACGGCTGCGGCACGTATTTCCTTGCCTATTCCCCCGAAACCACGCAGGACAGCGTCATGACCATGTACCGTGTGGTGACGTCCTCCGCCGACAGCAACATGAACAGCGCAAACGACGCCTTCACCATCAATATGCAGGACAAAAACGGCGGCTGGGCGCGGTTCAGCGGCTTGCGCTATTATGCGTCGGTGGCGCCGCTCTCGCCGTACAGCCGCAATGCGCCCTTCTCCGAGGGGAGCCACTGGATGCTCGTCGGCACGGTTTCCACGACCAAGCTGTTCGAGTTTTCGCGCAGCGTGCAGGGACGCCTGACGCTGACCGTGCTGCTGACTGTGCTCGTGGGTCTGGCGGGCTGTCTGCTCGCAAGCCGCCGCCTGACCGAACCGATCGTGCGTCTGAGCGAGGAGGTCGCGGCCTCCGCGAAGGTGTCGGCGGACAGCATTCCGCACCTGTCGCACACCGGCATCGAGGAGATCGACCGCTTCGCAGCCGCCATCACCGACCTCAGCAGGGGCATCATCAACACCTCGACCAAGTTCCTGCGCATCATGGACATGGCGAGCGTCGAGCTGGCCGGCTACGAGCTGCGCCCGGATACCCCGGTCTACACGACCGGCAACTTCTTCTCCATGCTCGGCCTCGAAAAGCCGGAGGGCACGCTGTCCTCGCGCGAATTTGAGCAGCTGTGGGAGAAATTCGTGGCGGAAAGCGAGAGCTTCGGCCTGCAAAACGGCGGCTGCGTGTTCCGCATTCCGCAGAAGGACGGCACCGTGCGCTATATCCGGCTGCGCGTTGCGTCCGAGAACCGGACGCAGGTCGGCCTGCTTGAGGACGTGACAAGCTCGACCGAGGAGCGCCTGCGCATCGAGCACGAGCGCGACTATGATATGCTGACCGGCCTTTACAACCGCAAGGCGTTCAACCGCATCTGCGAGGATATGTTCCGCGCCCCGGCGCGTCTGGGCCACGCGGCGCTCATGATGCTCGACCTTGACAACCTCAAGAAGCTGAACGACGTCTACGGTCACGACATCGGTGACCGCTATATCCGCGAAACCGGTCACGCGCTCCGTGACGGCATGACCGACCACTCGGTTTGCAGCCGTCTGTCGGGCGATGAGTTCATGGTGCTGTTCTACGGTTACGACAGCCGCGCACAGCTCCGGCGCGACATGAACAACCTCCAGAGCCGCCTGCGTCATGCGTCCATTGTGCTGCCGAACGGCGACTCGTTCGCCATCAGCATTTCGGGCGGCGTGGCGTGGTACCCCGAGGACGGGAACGATATGGCCTCGCTCAAGAAATACGCCGATTTCGCGATGTATCAGGTCAAGCGCTCGCACAAGGGCGGCATGCAGGAGTTCGACATCGGCGTGTACAACGAAGCCGCCTACGAAAGTCAGATCGCGCAGGAATTCGAGCAGATGCTCGCCGAAGAGCGCATTACCTATCATTTTCAGCCGATTTTCGCCTGCAACGGCGAACCGGCGGCCTACGAGGCGCTCATGCGTCCCACGATGCCCAATCTGCATTCGCCCGGCACGGTCATGAAGCTGGCGAAGGAAACCGGACGGTTGTACGACATCGAGAAGCTGACCATGTTCCACGCGCCCGAGATTTTCCGCCAGCGGCAGCAGAGCGGCCTGCTGGATAAGAACGCATGGCTGTTCGTAAACTCGATTGCAAGCGTCTGCCTCGTCGGCGAGGACGTTGAGGAAATGCGCCGCCGCGTAAATGGCATCGCCCGCAACGTCGTCGTCGAGATCACCGAGGAGGAGGCCCTCGACCTCGAAATGCTGCACGCCAAGCGTAATCCCCAAATACTTTCCGGCCTGTACGCCCTTGACGATTACGGCAGCGGTTACAGCAACGAGAGCAACCTCATCGCGCTCGACCCGGATTTCATCAAGATCGACATTTCGATTATCCGCGGCATCGACAGCGACCCGAACAAGCAGGAAATCATGCGCAACATCGTGTCCTACGCGCATCAGCGCGGGATGCAGATCGTGGCCGAGGGCGTGGAGACCGCCGAGGAGCTGCGCACCTCGCGTGCGCTCGGCGCGGATCTGTTCCAGGGCTACTTCCTCAGCCGCCCCGGCGCGGTGCCGAGCATGATCGCGCCCGCCGCGAAGGACATTCTGCGCGAGTTCCCGTACACCGTGAGCGATAAGGCAACACCGCACAATTAAGGCAACACCGCGCCTCGTCAGTACGCAAAACTTACTCGCAGATCGCTCTTGTCCAATGATGCGGTATTGTCATAAGTAAATACAGCAGGGCTGCCGAAGCGATTTTGCGTTCCGGCGGCCCTGCTTTTTTCTGGGCAAAACGCACAAAAAGTTTGTGAAAAATTCTACGAACGATATTGTTAAAAAATCTACAATTACCCTTTACAACTTCCGCCCAATACTGTATGCTGATAATAGCAAGTTGTGTCCGCCGGTAAAACGGCATTTCATGGACAAAAGTTCGCCGCAGAGCTTCACCGGAGACTCTGCGGCTTTTCAAGGGAACAAGGGATATAGAGTACACACAAGGAGGATATAAATTCATGAGAGGCGTGGAAACTCGCATTCGGGACATTCGACACCGTATTTTCACCGAGGTCGCGCGTATGGCCTACCATACCGAGTGGCCGACCGACCGCCGCATCGAAGCACTGCCGTATGACATCATGCCGGGCGAGGTAGCATCCAACCGTCAGGATATTTTTCTGGAGCGCGCTATCGTAGGCGAACGCCTGCGTCTGGCGATGGGTCTGCCGTGCCGCAGCGCCGCCGAGCACGCGCCGCTTTCCGACAACATCGACGCGGCCACCAAGGAAGAGACCTACTATACGCCGCCGCTCATCAATATCATCAAGTTCGCCTGCAACGCCTGCCCGGAAAATGAGGTTCGCGTGACCGATGTCTGCCAGGGCTGCATGGCGCGTCCGTGCGTCGAGGTCTGCCCCAAGGGCGCGGTTTCCATCGACCCGTTCACCCGCAAGTCCATCATCGACCAGGAAAAGTGCATCAAGTGCGGCCGCTGCGTCGATGTATGCGCCTACAAGGCCATCAATCACCAGAAGCGCCCGTGCGCCGCTGCCTGCGGCATGGACGCCATCCACTCGGACGCAAACGGCCGCGCGGATATCGACTACGACAAGTGCGTTTCCTGCGGCCAGTGCCTGGTAAACTGCCCGTTCGGCGCGATTGCAGACAAGTCGCAGATTTTCCAGATGATTCGCGCCATTCAGGCAGGCGAGCGCGTTTACGCGGCGGTTGCGCCGGCGTTCGTCGGCCAGTTCGGCCCCAAGGTCACGCCGGGCAAGCTGCGTGCCGCGATGAAGCAGCTCGGCTTCGCCGACATCATCGAAGTCGCCATCGGCGCTGACCTGTGCGCGGCGCAGGAGGCGGAGGACTTCGTCAAGGAAGTTCCCGAAAAGCTGCCGTTCATGGCAACTTCCTGCTGCCCGGCGTGGTCGATGATGGCGAAAAAGCTGTTCCCGGAGCAGGCAAACTGCATCTCGATGGCACTGACCCCGATGACGCTGACCGCGCGACTCATCAAGCACCATCAGCCGGGCGCGAAGGTCGCCTTTATCGGTCCCTGCGCGGCAAAGAAGCTCGAGGCAATGCGCCGCACGGTTCGAAGCGAGGTCGATTTCGTGCTGACCTTCGAGGAGATGGCGGGCATTTTCGAGGCGCGTCACATCGACGTCCACACCCTCAAGGACGACCCGCACGGCGTCAACGACGCTTCCGCAGACGGCCGCAACTTCGCGGTTTCGGGCGGCGTCGCGCAGGCGGTCGTCAACGTCATCAAGGAGAAGTACCCCGAGCGCGAGGTCAAGGTCGCGAACGCGGAGGGTCTGAGCGACTGCCGCAAGCTGATGATGATGGCGAAGGCCGGCAAGTACAACGGCTACCTGCTGGAGGGCATGGCGTGCCCGGGCGGCTGTGTCGCCGGCGCCGGCACCATGCAGCCGATCAAGAAATCCTCGGTCGCGGTCAATATGTACGCAAAGCAGGCCGAGCACCAGGTCGCAACCGGCACGCATCACGTGGCGGAGCTGGATAAGCTCGTAGACTAAACAGAATACAGAAAGGCTCCCGTTTCTGCAAGATGGAAACGGGAGCCTTTTTTTGCGTTTTTTCAGGTGTCGGACGTATTTTCGTCCGTGATTTCGCTCAGGAACAGATTGTTGTAGCGGTAGAGGAAGGTCACGATATGGGTGCGCTTGCAGGTGTTGTACGGCCCGAAAATCGTGGGCGTGATGCCCTTGATGAGGCCGGTCTGTGCGCCCCACGCGACCGCCTGCGCGTAGTCGTCCGTGCTCTTGACGTCGCTGAACGGGGAGTCGGACTCGGACGGCGAACCGGCGAGCCGCCAGAGATAGGTGACGGTCATGGCGCGGGTGCAGGGCGCTTCCGGATGCAGCATATCGCCCGTGACGATGCCCTTTTCGTGCGCCCACGCGGCGGGGTTTGCATACCATTTGCCGTCCGGGACGTCCTTGAACGGGTTGCCGCCCTCCGGCTCGGGAGAGCCGCTCATGCGCCAGATAAAGGTGAGGATCTGCGAGATGTTGCAGGTGTAGTCGGGCATGAACAGACCGTCATACATACCGGTCGTGATGTTGTTCTCGACCGCCCAGTTGATGGCGGTGACGAACTCGGGATTGGTCGGCATATCGGTGAAGCTGACCGTGGTTTCGGCGGGGGCAGCGGTGTTCTCGGCGGCGAGAGCCGGAACGGTGAGGTTTGCGCAGAGCAGTCCGGCGAGCAGGAGAGAGGTGATTTTTTTCATGAGGGGCGTTCCTTTCAAAAACAGGGGGAGCAGGTGATGCACAGGAATTATCCACAGCTTGTGGAAACTTTCAGTGGATTGGGATTTACAGCGTTGCGAATACAGGGAAAAACCGGCTCAGCAGGTAGAACACCACCGGCAGAAAGACCGCCGGGAGCAGGTTGCCGACCTTTATTTTATCCTTGCGGATCATGTTGAGGCTGACCGCGAAAATCAGCACCGAGCCGACGCAGGACATCTGCTCGATGAGCGCATCGGTCATCCATGGGCGGATAAACCGCGCGAGTAGGGTGATTGCGCCCTGATACACGCCGAGCGGCAGGACGGAGAGAAACACGCCCTTGCCGAGCGAGGCCGCGAACACGACCGCCGCAATGCCGTCGATGATGGCCTTCGCGATGAGCAGCGAGGCGTCGCCCGAAAGGCCGTCCTGAAGCGAGCCGACAATGGCCATTGCGCCGATGCAGATAAGCAGCGAAAAGCTGACGAAACCCTCGACAAAGTGGCTGTCGCCGCTGCTTTTCAGCCGGTTCTGACAGAAAACGCCGAAGTCCTCCAGGTGCTTTTCAATGTTGAGCGCTTCACCGATGAGCGCGCCGAGCGCAAGGCACAGAATGAGCAGCATGGTGTGCTGGGTGGAGAATTTGCCGTCCTCAATGGTCAGCAGCGTGCTGACCGCGCCGCCGATGCCGATGAACATCGTGCACAGGCCAATGCCCTGCATGATGGTTTCCTCAAAGCGCTTGGAAAGGCCGTTTTTGAGCAGCATTCCGATGGAGGCGCCCGCGAGAACGGTGCCGCAGTTTACGATGGTTCCGAGTCCGATCATGATGGTTCCTTCTTCTTATGTGAGATAAAATGGGGTTTTGCGGTAATGTCCGCCGCCGGGGAGCGGCACGGGCCGCGCAAGGTCGTACAGGTCGTCCGCAAAGGCGTCGAGCCGCAGCGCAGGCTGCATCTCGTCCGGCAGGCGCTTTTCCGTCGATGGTTTGACGATGAGCGGAAAGCCGTCCGTCCGCCGCAGAAGCGCTCTGCCGCGCGGCCCGAGGGCGAGTACGCGGGCGTACTGCGGCAGGGGGGAGGCGGATGGCGCAAGGCCGAGTGCGGAGCGAAGCAGCGCCCGGCGCACCCGTGCGGCAGGAAAACGGCGCGTTCTGGCCTTTTCTACTGCGTCCGAGAACGAGACCGCAGAGTAAACCGCGCTTTGCAGCCGCTCGTCAAAGCCGTCCGCCGTGCCGCTCGCAAGCACGCCGCGAAAGAGCGCCGACCGCAGCAGCGCGAGAAGCGTGCGCTCGGGGCGGGACACCGGCGCACCGCCGCGTTCGCGTTCGCGCCGATAGATTTCGGCGGACGCCTCGGGCAGATAGGGCAGGCAGAAGCGCTCATTTCCCTCGCGCAGCGCCCGGCGCAGCAGACTTGCGGAGGCAAAGCCGCCGGAGGGGGCGGTCTCGTCGTGGCCTGCGCCGCGCCGCTCGACCGCAATCGGCCGCATCGGGAACCGTGCAAGCGCCCGGCAGTATTCGATGCCGAGGGTGTTGTTCGGGCTGGAAAGCAGTTCGGCCGCCGCCGGGCTTCGCCCGGCAAGCTCCTGTTGGCGCTGTGCCGCGAAGGAAAGACCCGACCGGCTGCCGCCGGTGAGCGAAAGCGCGTTCAAAGCGTCCGCCGCCTGAAGGAAAAGCGAAATATCCGCGTTTTCCGCGCCGAACGACAGCGTGTCGCAGCCGATTTTGTGCAGCAGCGCGACCGCGCCCTGCGCGAACCCCTCGGCGGAGCTGAGCGCCGCCGCGAGCGGCAGCTCGAGCACGAGGTCCGCGCCGCCGCGCACCGCCATTTCCGCGCGGGCGTACTTGTCCAGCAGCGCAAAATCGCCGCGCTGCACGAAATTGCCGCTCATCGCGCAGACGATCATCGTGTGCTCTCCGAGCATTTCGCGCGTCCGCTCGATATGAAACCGGTGCCCGCTGTGAAACGGGTTGTATTCTGCAACGATGCCGCAGACAGAGGAAGAAAAGTTCATCGTATCACCATAAAATGCGCACGTAAGTGCGCCATTCAATAGAATTTGCTTTGCAAATTCCCAAAAACCGGGAGCATGGCCCAGGCCACCCTCTCTTGCCGCTATGCGGCAATTCACCTTGTGTATCACGGTTTTTTGACCCTGAGAGGGAGAAAGTTTCCGCATGGGAACTTTCGGACGCCCGTGTTTTGCGAAGTCAAAACACATACTTGTCGGCGGAACGCCAGTTTCGCGACAGGTATCAAAAAGGTCTTGTACATTTGCTTGAAATCGTGTAAAATAAGAATATAGCATTATTATATAGGCTTCCGCGGCTTTGTGCAAGCCGCCAAATACGGCATGAGGGAGTTTTTGCAAATGAAAGTTTTGGTTATCAACGCTGGCAGTTCTTCTCTGAAGTACCAGCTGCTCGACACCGCCTCCGGCGAGGTTATGGCCAAGGGCCTGTGCGAGCGTATCGGTATTGACGGCGTGCTGACCCACACCGGCAACAAGTCGGACGAGAAGTTCAAGTTCGACATCGCAATGCCGACCCATAAGGAAGCGATCCAGTCCGTTATCAACGTGCTGCTCGATCCGGAAAAGGGCGTTATTTCTTCGATGAGCGAGATCGACGCTGTCGGCCACCGCGTCGTACACGGCGGCGAGTTCTTCTCGGACAGCGTTATCATCACCGAGAAGGTCCTCAAGGCAATCGAGGACTGCGTACCGCTGGCGCCGCTCCACAACCCGCCCAACCTGATCGGTATTCAGGCCTGCCGCGAGGTTATGGGTCCGGACGTTCCGATGGTCGCTGTATTCGATACCGCATTCCATCAGACGATGCCCCAGTCGCACTACATGTACGCTATCCCATACGAGTACTACGAGAAGTACAAGATTCGCCGCTACGGCTTCCACGGCACCAGCCACAAGTACGTTTCTCAGCAGGCAGCTGAAATGCTCGGCCGTCCGCTTGAGGAGCTGCGCCTTATCACCTGCCACCTCGGCAATGGTTCTTCCATCTGCGCGATCAACGGCGGCAAGAGCTTCGATACCTCCATGGGCTTCACCCCGCTGGACGGTCTGCCGATGGGCACCCGTGCAGGAAACATCGACCCGGCCATCATCGAGTTCCTGGCTGAGCACGAGAACATGGACGCACACGAGGTCATCAATATCCTGAACAAGAAGTCCGGTATGCTCGGTATCTCCGGCGTATCCTCCGACTTCCGTGACCTGGACGCAGCAGTTGCTGACGGCAACGCTCGTGCAGCTCTGGCGAAGGATATGTTCAACCTGTCCGTTAAGAAGATCATCGGCTCTTACGTTGCTGAAATGGGCGGCGTAGACGCTATCATCTTCACTGCCGGCGTAGGCGAAAACGACCGTTCGGTTCGTTGGGACGTCTGCGAGCACCTCGAGTACCTCGGCATCAAGATCGACCCGGAGAAGAACAAGTACCGCGGCAAGCAGATGGATATCTCCATCGACTGGGCTCGCGTTCGCGTACTCGTCATCCCGACCAACGAGGAACTGATGATTGCGAAGGACACCGAGCGTCTGGTAAACGCTGCAAAGTAACTTCAAAATGAAAAAACGGGGCGGGCTGCGGCTCAGCCCTGTTTTTTCGTCTGTGGGAGAAAAATATGGAAGACTTTGATCTGAAGCAGGAGCGCCGCTACTGCGGGCGGCTCGGCTTTGCGATGCTGTTCGTCCTGCTCTGGACGCTTGTCTGGCAGTACGGCCTTCTGACGCTCGATACGTTTGTGATACCGGGCGTTCTGCCGGACGCGCTGTATTACGGACTGATACTCGTGGGCGGCTACGCGGTGGCGCTGCCCGTGGCGTTCCGTATCTGTAAAGATATGCCGCCGATGCCGTTCTGCAAGGAAGCGCCGCGCCTTCGCGTCTTTGTCCGCTGGGCGGTCATCGGCTTCGCCCTCATGTGGTTCGGCTCGCTCATCGGAAACGGCGTGACCGGCCTTATCGGTTCGCTGACCGGCAGACCGCCCGCGCCGCTCGTGGACGAGATGATGAACGCGCTGCCGCTGTCGATTGAGCTTGTCTGCGTCTGCGGCCTTGGGCCGCTGTGCGAGGAGCTGCTGTTCCGCGGTCTGCTGGCGGGACGGCTCGCGCGGTACGGTCAGGCGCCCGGCGCGTTCGTTTCCGCGCTGCTGTTCGGCCTGTATCACGCAAATCTCGAGCAGTTTTTCTACGCCTTCCTGCTCGGCCTGCTGCTCGCCTACGTCTACTACCGCACGGGAATGCTGCGCTTTCCGGTCGCGCTGCATATGGTGCTGAACTTCTTCGGCGCGGTCGTGCCGAGCGTTCTGCCGGAAAGCCCTCTGAGCGACATGGCGCTCGGCGTGTTCTGGCTCGTCATGGTCGTTCTGGGAACGGTTTTCCTTGTGCGCGGCAGAAAAAAGCAGACCTGGCTGCACGGCCCGTGCGCACCGGATATGCGCGCCGTGTTCGGCAACCCCGGCATGGTGCTCGTCATTCTGGCGTGCTTCATCGAAACCGCGCTTACATTCTAAAGAAAACGAGGGAGATTTATGCGTGTTGACCTGCATATGCACACCGGCTACTCGGCGGACGCCGACTATCCGCAGACAATAGACGACAAAATCGCGGCCTGCGAGAAAGCCGGACTCGACATCATCGGTCTGACCGACCATCTGGATTTTTACCGGCGCATTCCCCCGGCGGAGAACCGCGACGCGGAGGCCTGCGTTCGCGAGGCGTGGGAAAAGCGCCGCCCGGCCGGAAACGGCGGCATCGAGGTGCTCGCCGGCATCGAAATCGGCCAGATACACGCCGACCCGGCGGCGGACGACTTCGTGCGCACCCATCCGCTCGATATGGTCATCGGCTCGATGCACGCCATGCCGAACGACCTCGACATCTATTTTCACGAGTACGACAAGCTCGACTGCGACGCCTTTCTGCACGAATACTTCGATGAGGTGCTCAAGATGGAGGAGCACGGTGGCTTCGATGTGCTCGCGCATATCGACTATCCGCTGCGCGTGATGAAGCACGGCGACTACATCCCCTCGTTCGACCACTACATGAACCGCGTCGAGCAGGTGCTCCGCTCGTGCATCGACCACGGCTACGCGCTGGAGCTGAACGCGGCCGGTCTTGGCGGCTGGCAGAAGCGCGTGGGTCCGCCGCAGAACGTGCTGTATGAATACCGGCGCATGGGCGGCGAGCGCATCTCCATCGGCTCGGACGCGCACACGCTGACGGCGGTCGGGCGCGGCTTTGACGACAGCGCGAAAAACGCGAAGGACGCCGGCTTCACCCACGTGACGGTGTTCCGCGTGAGGAAGCCGTTCTTCGTACCGATTGGCTGAGAAAAGGAAAAAAGGGGCGAAAACTTCATGATTTTCGAAAAAAAACAACAGGAAACGCGGGAGCGCACCATGATTGAGGCGCGGGCGAAGATCAACCTGACGCTCGATGTGACGGGAAAGCGCGAGGACGGCTACCATCTGGTCAAGATGGTGATGCAGTCGGTCGACCTGCATGACGATGTGCGCGTGACCATCGTGCGCGGCGAGAAAAAGTCGCGCGGCATCGTGCTTTCGTGCAGCATGCCGTTCCTGCCGACCGACAGCAGCAACCTCGCCTACCGCGCGGCTGAGCTGTTCTACAAGGAAACCGGCGTGCCGCTCGAAACCTGCGAGATCTTTATCGAAAAGCGCATCCCCATCGCGGCGGGACTCGCGGGCGGCTCGACCGACGCGGCGGCGGTGCTGCGTGCGCTCAATGAGCTGCATGACACCGGCCTGTCGCGCGACCGCCTGTGCGAAATGGGCCTCAAGCTCGGCGCGGACGTACCGTACTGCTTGATCGGCGGCACGATGCTCGCCGAGGGCATCGGCGAAAAACTGACCGAGCTTTCGCCCATGCAGCCCTGCTATGTCGTGCTGTGCAAGCCGCCGTTCGCGGTTTCGACCAAGGAGGTCTATCAGGAGATCGACAGCGTGCCGCTGACGCAGCGTCCGGACACGGACGGCATGATAAAGGCGCTCGAAAGCTGCGACTACAAGGGCGTCTGCGACCGTCTGATGAATGTGATGGAAACCGTCACCGCGACCAAGCGCCGCCAGATCGACGAAATCCGCAGCGTGCTGCGCGAAAACGGCGCGGACGCCACGCTCATGAGCGGCTCCGGCCCGACCGTTTACGGCCTGTTCTCCGACCGCATCGCGGCGGACGCCGCCGCAACCATCCTTGCGCGGCGCTTTTCGGAGACCTTCCTCACGGAAACCGTGCAGTAAGCGCGAAATACGTATAAAAAGACCGCCTTCCGGGCAGACTGCAAGCACAGTTACCGGAAAGGCGGTTATTTTTATGAACGACAGGGCAAGACAGGCGGTCTGCGTGCTCATGACGGCTGTGACCGTGCTTGTGACGGCGGCGTTCGCGCCGGAGCGGCCGAGGCGCGCCGCGTGGTGGTGCACGGCGTTTTCCATCGCCTGCCGCGAAAGTGCGCAGGAGAACGCGGGCGAAACCGTGGAATTCCGGCTGCGCATTCTGGATTTTCTGCGGTAAAAAAGTGCCTGCCGCCCGATACGGGAAGAGTGTATCGGACGGCAGGCTGCAAAAGGGGATAGTATGTAAGGAGAAATGATACTGTCAGAAAAGAGGAATAGCGTTATGCGGCGATACGCTGGATGATGGTAGCCAGCTCCGCACGGGTGGTGTTGCCGGCGGGTGCGAATACCTTGCCCGGGTTGCCCTTGACGAGGCCGGACTTGGTGCAGTATGCTACGCCGTCAACTGCCCAGCTCGAAATCTTGGCACTGTCAGCGAACTCGTTGATAGCGGCCTTGTCGGAGGAAACGTCCTCGCCGGACAGCTTGCGCTGACGGGTGAGCAGGGTTGCGATTTCTTCGCGGGATACGCTGCGGTCAGGCTCGAACTTGTTGTCGCCAACGCCCTTCATGATGCCGGTCTTGGCCGCCCACGCGATAGCGGTGCGTGCCTGATGGGTCACGGGAACGTCGGTGAAGGACGCCAGTTCAACCTTGGGCTGGCCTGCCAGATTGTACAGGGCGGAAGCGACCTCTGCACGGGTCAGAGCCTCGTCTGCGCCGAATACATACGGCTTCTCGCCGCTCATCAGATGCTTGTCGGTGACGTACTTGGCTGCGTCATAGTACCATGCGTTCTTGGAAACGTCGGTGTAATCGGTGACCTGCTTGCCGGTCTGGAGGTTGTTGAGGATTTCGTAGCTGTCTACTGCCTTGAAGCTGTTCCAGTTGTCCGGGTCCTGCTTCTGGTAAGCGGTGCCCTTGATGGAATCCTCGGAGAACTCGATGACGGAGAATACCTGCTTATCCTCTTCGTCTACATAGAAGTCGGTGGAGTAATCCGAACGTGCCGGCATGTACTCATAGAACTTGTTGCCGACCGTGCCGCCGGTGATGTAGGTGGTGCCGTCGCCGGTGTTGACCTTGATGTCGTTCTTGACAGTGGAGCGGATGTAGATGTGGTCGTGACCGTTGAGGAACAGGTCAACGTTCATCTTATCGAGCGAATACTCGCTGTCGTTGATGTAGTAGTCGCGGACGTCGAGCGGATCGTGGTTGGAGGTGTACGGGCCTGCGTGGGTCATGACGATGCGCCACTTCTTGTCGGAAGCGTCGAGCACGCTCTTGCACCACTGCAGCTCCTTCTTCATGATTTCAGGCTTCTTGTCGGCCGGGGTGACTTCGCCGTTCAGGATAACGAAGATAGCGTCGCCGAACTCAAAGTAACCCATGGTGCGGTCGAACTGGGGGTAGCCGGTCTTTGCGCCGGACATATTGAAGCGCTGTGCGAAGGAAATGAAGTTCCAGTCGCCCTTCATCTCGTGGTTGCCTGCGACCGTAACGGTCGGGTACTTCGCGTAGTAGTCATGCATGACTTCGAAGCATGCTTCCCATTCAGTGGACTTGTAGCCGTTCTGGGTGGTGTCGCCTGCGGAGATCATGAGGTCGGGGTTCGGGCAAACCTTGAGCGCCTGGTCGATGGAATACTTGAAGCTCATGTAGTTCTCAACGGACTCGGACTGCGGGTCGGAGTAGAAGATAACCTTGAAATTCTTGTCGTCTGCGGACTTCGGTGCGGTGAAGGACTTTTCCTCGCTCATGAACTCGCCGCCGTCGCCTACGCGGTAGACGTACTCAGCCGACGGGGTCAGGCCGGTGATCTCAACGCGGTGCGCTGCCTTTTCCTTGTAGCCTGCGGTGACGGACTCAACATAAGAGGTGCCGGACTTGCTCTCCCACTTGGAAGCGCCCTTTACCTTGTACTGGATAACGGTCTTGGTGACGCGCGGATCGGTCAGCCAGCTGAAGCGGAGGCCGCCCTGCTTGGTGTCCGGGGTGATGGTGATCTGGTCGGGGTCGCCCTTTACCTTGCCGTCGTCGATGTTCAGAACGATGGGTTCTGCGCTGTTGGTCGGCTTGGTGATGGTTTCCTTGTCGGTCTTGACCGAGATGTAGTAGAACATATCGCCTACCTTATCGGTCGGCAGGGAAGCGGTGTAGGTGTCGCCGGAGGCCTTCATAGCGACCGCGGTATCGACCTTCGCGGAGTCGTAGCCGTAGTAGAGGGTTACGCTCTCGATTTTGTCGGTCGAGATGACGCGGGCAGAGATTTCAGCCTTGCCGTTGTGGGGGGCGGTGTTGAGTGCGCGGGAGATGATGCGCGTGCCGCTTACGGTGTAATCGACAGCCGGGAAGATAGAAGCGTTAAAGCCGCGCAGGACAGGCTGCTTGCTGCTTTCGCTCCAGTCCCAAACTTTGCTCATATCCCAGCCGAGACCCTCGTAGGTCGCCTTGCTGGTCATTTTCTCAGTGGAAACGTCCTCCCACTTGATGGGCTGCTCGGTCGGCTCGTTGCCGGTAAGCTGCGTGCCTTCCCAGGCGATGTTGCCGGTGATATTGGTTGCAGCTTCGTCATCGAGCTGGCCAACGATCTTGTCAACGTCCTGTACGCCCTTGATGATGCTCTGTGCGGAAACGCTGTCCTTGAGCGTTTCGCCTGCATTGAAGGAGCCTGCGATGCCGCCTGCGTGGCCTACCGTGCCGCTCGTCGCGGTGGTATCGACCGTGCCGGCTGCGAAGCAGCGGGCCAGATAGCCGCCGCCGTCCTGAATGCCTGCGATGCCGCCTGCGTCATACGGCGCGGAAACGTCGGCGTTGACGTAGCAGTCCTCGACATGGCCGACGATCGGGCCTTCGCCCTCCTTCAGCTTGCCGCAGATACCGCCCGCAGTATGCGAGTTGGACAGATCGAGGCACTTGACCTCGCCGGTAACGACACAGTCGGTGATCGTGCCGTAGTTTACGCCGGCCAGAGCGCCGACGTTCTGCTGACCGGTTACATAGCAGTCGAGCAGAGCAACGTTTTTGATATATGCCTGGTCGTCCTGATTGCCGACATAGCCGAACAGACCGGCATATTTCTTTTCATATTCAATGCGAAGGCCCTTGATCGAGTGGAACTGGCCGTCGAACGTGCCGGTAAAGCCCTCGGCTTTTTTGGATGCGATCGGCTTGAAGCCCTTGACGCCGGTCATGTCGATGTCGGCGGTCAGGACATAGTGTCCATCGCGCGGAGCGCCGTCTTTCCATTTGCCGGCAAGATATAGGAGCTGGGCCGGGGTGGAGATCTCATAGCAGCCGGTTGCGCTGTTGTAGGTCGGCGGAGTGCCTGCGTCCTTCGCCGCGAATGCAGTTGCGGGAACCATTGACAGCACCATCATGGCGGACAGTGCGAGACTTGTCAATCGTTTTTTCATCATAGAACCTGACCTTCTTTCCGTATCGGTGATGCAGCGGAGCGCGAAACTGTGTTTTCGGCTCGGTCTGCACGGGGGAATGTGCGTTTCAGCGCGAGGGGATTGCCTGGGAGAGCCTCCTTTCTGGTCAGCGTCTTTGCACAATACGCTGTATTTTACAAATTCGCAAACGTTTGCGATTGGATATATTATATAATAATTCAAGGAACGCTGCTTGTCAATGACGCAAGTGACAATTTTTCGGGGCAAAAAATAGCACAAATGCCCTAATCGTATGAAAAACAATAGTAATTCAACTTACGCAAACGTTTTCTGATGCTAAAATTCATATGAATTTCATTGTGAAAGGGAGTTTGAACGGACTGTTTGGTGATAATATCTAAAAATATTTTTCACCGATTGTTTATTCCGTACACGTTTGCGCTTGCGCGATTTAGAACGCTGCGCTATAATACTACCAGAATAAAAAATGAGCTGAGGGAACACGAAAGAGTGCTTCCCCGAAAGAAAGAGGTAATGAAAAATGAAGAAGAATTTTCACAAGTTTCTGATGGGTTCCGCAATGTTCGAGCTGGCAAACGATCCGGGCACCGCTAAGCTGTTCAATACCGGCCGCACGACCCGATAAAATCGCAAAAAACCGCCTTCGGGCGGTTTTTTTGCGTCTAAGGGGGACTCTGTCCCCCTTAGATACGCCCCCGGTTCCGGAGAAACCGGGGGCGATAACCCCCTCGCCCCTGCACGGCAGGGGCGGCCGCGCCGCCGCAAGGTGAATTGCCCCGAAGGGGCAAGAGAAGGTGCCCTGGGGTACGGCGCGGGCAGCGGAGTAAAAGTCAGGTACACGCCCTGACTTTTACGGGGAATTTAATGCGGCGCACTGCGGTGCGCCTGAGACTGTCGAAAAACTTCGTTTTTCCGACAATCTGTGTTTTGACTTCGCAAAACACGGACGTCCGAAAGTTCCCATACGGAAACTTTCTCCCTCTTAAAGTATGAAAAACGAGGTACACGCCCCCGGTTTTCATATATTTGCTTTGCAAATATTATTTTATGCGCGCTGCCGCGCGGCAGTGCCTAATCATGAAAAAGGACTTTATCGACAAACTGCGGCGCACTGCGGTGCGCCTGTCCTGCCTGTTCCGGCTTTGCCGGAATACGGCAGGGGATTGCGCACGCTCCGCGTGCGCGGCGTCCCGTAGGGACGCGAAAGGCACGCCTTTGGCGTGCCTTTAGTTTACTCTGCGGTATTTTCCTTGGTTTCTTCCTCATTTTCCGGCTGGGGGAAGGTGAGGGTGATTTTTGTGCCGACGTTCGGGGTGCTGTCGAGGGTGATTTCGGCGTGGTGCAGGGCGGCACCGTGCTTGACGATCGAGAGGCCGAGGCCCGTGCCGCCGGTCATTTTGCTGTGGCTCTTATCGACGCGGTAGAAGCGCTCGAACACGCGCGGCTGGTCGGCGGGGGCGATGCCGATGCCGGTATCCGAAACGCGCACAAAGGGTGCGCCGCTGCTGTTCGTGCTGGTTTCGAGCGTCACGCTGCCGTTCGGGCGGTTATAGGCCAGGGCGTTATCCGCCAGATTGAACACCATCTGCTCCAGCGTCCGCCGCTGGCCGGAAACGGTTGCGGACGCGCCGCGGCACTCGATGGAAAGCCCCAGACGGTCGGCTTTGCTTTGCAGGCGGCTGCGCACCGTGCCGCAGAGCGACAGCAGCTCGATTTGCTCGAACGGCACTTCCTCGCCGCCGGCGTCCAGCTGCGACAGCCGGATGATGTCCTCGATGAGCGAGAGCAGGCGCTGCGCCTCGGTGCGTATCTTCCCGGCGAAGGGAGCGATGTCGGCAGGCTTCGCGATGCCGCTTTCGATGATTTCCGCGTACCCCATGATGCTCGTCAGCGGCGTTTTCAGCTCGTGCGAAACGTTTGCGGTAAATTCCTGCCGCTGCTGCTCGGCCTGTTCGCGCTCGGTGATGTCCACGATGAACAGCACGGCGGCGTGGCCTGCGCCGTCCTCGGCGACCGAGCTGGCCGTGAGGGCGTAAGTGCGGCCGTTTTTCTCCATTTTCGTGTGTGCGCCGCCGCCCGCGAGCGCGGCCTCGACCGCCTGCGTATAGGCGGCGTCCCGACAGAGCGTCAGGTAATTCCCGGCGGCGCTGTCGCGGGGGAAAAGGCGGCGGACGGCGTGGTTTGCGAACAGAATGTCGCCCGACGCGGAGAACAGCACGAGCCCCTCGTCCATGCGGGCGGTGATGTCATCAAACTCGGCCTGACGGCGGCGCAGCTCGTCCATCTGCACGCGGATGCGGCGGTTCTGGCGGTCGAGGCGGTGCAGCAGGGGGGAAAGCTCGTCATATGCCGCGTTTTTCAGCGGGTCGTGCAGGTCGAGCGAGGTAATCGGCGCGAGAAAGACATGGGTCAGGCGGCTCGCGAGCAGGGCCGCAACGAGCAGCGTCAGCAGCACCACGAGCACGATCCACGGCGACGCGCTCGAAAGCGCCCCGAAAGCGCTGTCCGCGGTGGCGGAAACACGCAGAAAATCGCCGTTTGCGAGCCGCAGCGCATAGTAATAGGTCTGCTGCTCAAGGGTCTCGGAAAGACGGCTGTCCTCACCGACGCCGGTTTCGGCGGCCTGTTGAATTTCGGGGCGGCCGAGGTGGTTTTCCATGCCGGAGGCGCCGTTCTGGTTGTCATAGAGCACGGTGCCATCGCGTGAGATGAGCGTCAGGCGGTCGGCGCAGAGCAGGCCGAGCGAGCTGATGTCGGAAAGGTCGCTGTCGGCGGAAACGGTCGAGGCGAGATAGCCGGCCTCCTTCGCCAGACGGCTGCGCAGGTCGCGCGTCAGCCCGGCGTGGACGGCGAGCAGGAACAGCCCGGCGGTCAACATGAGCGTGACGAGCGAGGTGAGAAAAATGCTTCCGAAAACACGTTTTCTCATCCGGCTGCACCCATGCGGTAGCCGACGCCGCGCACGGTTTCAATCAGCGCACCGCTGTCGCCGAGCTTCTGGCGGAGCGTGCGGATGTGCACATCGACCGTGCGGGTTTCGCTCTCGCTGCCGTAACCCCAGATGTTTTCGAGCAGCACATCGCGCGTGAGCACCGCGCCCTGATTTTTCATCAGCAGCACGAGCAACTGATATTCCTTGAGCGTCAGCTGGACGTCGCGGCCGGAAACGCATACCGTGTGCGCACGCTCGTCAATCGAAATCGCGCCGGCGGTCAGCGGATGGCTGTCGGCGGAGAGCAGCTTGTCCTGCGAGCGGCGGAGCACGGCGCGGATACGCGCGACAAGCTCCATCATGCCGAACGGCTTTGCGATGTAGTCGTCCGCGCCGCTGTCCAGACCGATGACCTTGTCGTACTCGGTGTTCTTCGCGGTCAGCAGAATGACCGGAATGGCGGCGGTATCGGGCAGGCTGCGCAGACGGCGAAGGATCGAGATGCCGTCCTCGCCGGGCAGCATGATGTCGAGCAGGATGAGGTCGGGTTTCGCGCCGCGCAGGGCAGCCGTCAGCGCCGCGCCGTCAGAAAATCCGCGCGCCTCCATGCCGGTGTTTTGCAGGGTATAGACGACAAGTTCGCGGATGCCCGCATCGTCTTCCACGCAGTAGATCATTGGGGTTATCTCCTTAAAAGTTCTGTATTATTGGTAAACAGGCTCTAACCCATGTGTATACATGGGTTCCGCGACAGTATTCACACGTGGGTTTCGCTCTTGTGCGTGCCGGTGATGGAAAACTCCACCCACTCCGCGATGTTGGTCGCGTGGTCGCCGATACGCTCCAGATATTTCGCAATCATCAGCACATCGAGCACGCGCTCGCCGTCCGTGGGGTTCTGCGCGATTTCCGCGATGAGGTCCTGCTTGCACTCGTCAAACAGGCGATCCACCACATCATCGTACTCGATGACGCTCCATGCAAGCGTCAGGTCGCGGCGCACGAAGGCGTCCAGACTGTCGGTTACCATCTTGATGGTCGCCTGCGCCATCTGGTCGATGTGCTTGTTGTGGCCGCACGCGCCGGACAGGCAGGTGACGATTTCCGCAATGTCGCTCGCCTGGTCGCCGATGCGCTCGATGTCGGTGATCATTTTGAGCGCGGACGAGATGAGGCGAAGGTCGCTTGCGACCGGCTGCTGCTGAAGCAGCAGCTTGAGGCACATGGATTCGATTTCGCGCTCCTTGCGGTCGATTTCGTGGTCGATGCGGATAGCGGAGGCCGCGAGCCGGGTGTTGCTCTCAAGCAGCGACTTGACCGCGCTCGCGATGGCGTTCTCGCACAGTGCGCCCATCGAAATCAGTTCCTTGTTCAGCTCCGCGAGCTGGTTGTCAAATCGGTTTCTCATATCAGCCGAACCTCCCCGTAATGTAGTCCTCGGTGCGCTTGTCCTGCGGCATGGAGAACAGCTTTTCCGTATCGTCCGCTTCGATCATGTCGCCGAGCAGGAAGAAGGCGGTCGTGTCCGAAACGCGGGTGGCCTGCTGCATATTATGAGTTACCATAACGATAGTATAATCTTTTTTCAGTTCGAGCACAAGGTCTTCGATCTTCGCGGTCGAAATCGGGTCGAGTGCGGAGGTCGGCTCGTCCATCAGCAGCACCTCGGGGTTGGCGGCGAGGGCGCGGGCGATGCAGATACGCTGCTGCTGGCCGCCCGACATGGAGAGCGCGGACTTGTTCAGGCTGTCGCGCGTTTCGTCCCAGATGGCGGCGCGGCGCAGCGAGGTCTCGACGATCTCATCGAGCTGCACGCGGCTGCGGATGCCATGGGTGCGCGGACCGTAGGCGATGTTGTCGTAGATGGACATCGGGAACGGATTGGGCTTCTGGAACACCATACCGACGCGGCGGCGCAGCAGATTGACGTCGCAGCTGCGGTAGATGTCCTGGCCGTCGAGGCGGATGTCGCCCGTGATGCGGCAGCCTTCGACGAGGTCGTTCATTCGGTTGAGCGAGCGCAGCAGGGTGGACTTGCCGCAGCCGGACGGGCCGATGAACGCGGTGATCTCGTTGGCCTTGATGTCGAGATTGATACCATGCAGGGCATGAAAATCGCCGTAGTACAGGTTCATGTCCCGGATTTCGATTTTGTTTTCACTCATATAGCTACCTCTTCCGGTGAATTGATCGTTTATCACGCGAAGTGCGCGGCTTTCCGCAAGGCGCTGCGCAATTTCGCTGTCGGCTCCCGCACCCGTGGCGCACAGGGGCGCGAAGCGGCGGATGGATTGCGGTTCGTGTTTCATGGGATTACTTCTTGGTCAGTTTGCGTGCGACAAACGCGGAGAGCGCATTCATCGCGAGCACGACGAGCAGCAGCACGACAGCGGTGGCGTTCGCCTCGTTCATGTGCAGCGCCTCGCCCGAGAGCACGTACATATGAATGGCGAGCGTGCGGCCGGACTGGGTAAGGCCGGGAATCTGCGCCATGGTGCCGGCGGTGAAGATAAGCGCAGCGGTCTCGCCGACGATGCGGCCGATGGCGAGGATAATGCCGGACAGGATGCCCGGAATCGCAGCCGGGAGCACGATGCGGAACACAGTGCGCAGGCGGCCGGCGCCGAGGCCGAACGAGCCTTCACGATAGGAGTCCGGCACGCTCATGAGCGCTTCCTCTGCGGTGCGCATGATGAGCGGCAGAATCATGATGGCGAGGGTCATCGCGCCGGCAATCAGCGAGTAGCCCCAGTGCAGCTGCGTGACGAAGAACAGCATGCCGAACAGGCCGTAGACGATGGACGGGATGCCGGAAAGCGTTTCGGTGGTGACGCGGATGATGCCGACGAGCTTGTTGCCGCGCTTTGCGTACTCATTCAGGTAAACTGCGGTAAACAGGCCGAGCGGGACCGAAATCAGCAGGGCGAGCACGGTCATTTCCACGGTCGTGACGATGGCGGGCAGCATGGAAACGTTCTCCGAGGTGTAGTGCAGGGAAAAGAGCGACGGCTTCAGGTGC
>UQVU01000013.1 GCA_900544475.1 uncultured Butyricicoccus sp. | reverse complement strand
GAATGAAACTTGGCGGCGGACTGTCCGCGCTCATCGGCGGCGTGCTGTTCGTCGGCGGCATTCTGGCGGCGATGTGGTACAGCCATAAGCTGAAGCTCAGAAATGAAGCGCCGTTTGCCATCACCGAGCGGCTTTGATGCGGAATAGAGTCGGCGAAACCGTGGTTTCACGACAGGCAGTTTTAATTTTTTATGAATTTTCGCCAATTTTCCGTGTACGCCCTTGTCATATGCGCAAAAGTTCGGTAAAATAAATTGATAACGCAGGGAGCAGGATTTTTCGTGAAATACACATGGAAAATTGTGGCTTGCGCTGCGCAAATACTGCCGCCCGACAGGCGGCTCGAAAGGGTTATGCAATGTTTGGCTTTATCCGACCGGTGAAGTCTGAGCTGAAGGTGAAAGAGGCCGACCGGTTTCAGCAGGTGTACTGCGGTCTGTGCCACGCCATCCGCGCACGGTACGGCCGGTTCTATACAATGTTTCTCAGCTACGACATGACCTTTTACGCGCTGGTCGTCGGCAGCGGCGAGGTGTCGGTTCCCCCGGCGGAACGGCGGCGCTGCGACGCGCATCCGCTCACAAAACGGGCGTGCGCCGCACCGGATGACGCACTGGCGCTTGCGGCGGACGCGAGCGTTCTGCTGAGCTATCATAAATTCCGCGACAACCTCGAGGACGAAAAGGGTGCAAAGCGGCTTCTCGCCGCCCTGCTGTGCCGCCTCGGACGGCGCGGCTACGAAAAGGCGCGGGCACGTCTGCCTGAGGCCGACAGCGCACTTCGCGAAGCGCTCGACGATCTTCACGAGTGCGAGAGCGAAAAATGCACCTCGATGGACCGCGCGGCGGACGCTTCCGCCCGCATGACGGCGGCGGTCGTGCCGCACACCGGCGACACGCGCGAGCGTGTGCTCCGGCAGATGTTCTATCACACCGGCAGATGGCTTTATCTGCTCGATGCGGTGCAGGACCTCAAAGACGACATGAAATCGGGAAGCTACAACCCCGTGGCGCTGCGCTACGGACTGGACGAGCCTGATATGACGCAGATAAAGCAGCCGCTTGAGCGCACGCTGGAACGGTCGCTCGCCGATGTATGCACGGCTTTCGACCTTCTGGACGCTCAGCGCGATGCGGAGATCATCCGCAATATCATTTTTCTTGGTATGCCGGCCGTCACGCGGCAGGTGCTCGACGGAACATACCAACCGAACGGAGGCAGGGGAAAACATGGATCCCTATAAGGTACTCGGTGTAACGCCGCAGACGAGTGATGACGATGTAAAACGCGCCTATCGTGAGCTTGCGCGCAAGTATCATCCGGACAACTATGTCAATAACCCGCTGGCCGACCTGGCGGAAGCCCGCATGAAGGAGATAAACGAGGCTTATGACATGATCATGAGCCAGCGCTCGAACAAGGGCAGCGCCGGACAGACCGGCGGCCAGTCCTACGGCGGTCAGACCTATGGCCAGAATTACGGCCAGCAGCGGACCTATACCGGCGCGAACGCCGCGCTCTATGCGCAGGTGCGCCAGGCCATCAATCAGGGCAACCTCAACATGGCGGAAAGCCTGCTGCGTCAGGCGGCGGGACGCGACGCCGAGTGGTTCTTTCTGACCGGCACGGTCTATGCCCACAAGGGCTGGTACGACGAGGCGCAGCGCTCCTACGTCAGGGCGTGTGAGCTTGACCCGACGAACGCGGAATACCGCACCGCGCTCAACAACCTCAACATGACCGGCGGCTACGGCGGCTATCGTCCGATGCAGGAAATGAGCATGTGCGACTACTGCATTCAGCTGGCCATCTGCAACTGCTGCTGCAGCAGCTGCCTGAACGGCTGCTGCGCAGGAGGCGGCTGCTGATATGAACACGCGGGAAATTGCGCGCGGCGGACTGCTCGCGGGGTTTGCCGTGGTGCTGCTGTATATTGCAGCTCTCATTCCGCAGGCGGCGCCCGCGCTCTGCATTTCGGCCGGCATCGTGACCGCGCTGCCGCTGCTGCGCAGCCGCACAGTCAAGGGTTCCGTGACCGTCTACGCGGCGGTGAGTGCGCTTTCCGTCATACTGGTGCCGCGAAAGAGCATCGCGGCGGCCTACATCATGGCGACGGGACTCTATCCCATTGTCAAGTTCCTCATCGAAAACCGCACCCGCCCGATGGTGCAGATGCCGCTCAAGCTCGGCTGCGTGAACCTCGTGTTCGCCGTCACGGGAACGCTGGTTTCGAAGGGTATCTTTCCGATGATACAGGTGCCGGGTTTTGCGGCGCTTGCGGTGTTCTGGGCGGCGGTGAACGTCGGATTTATCGCGTTCGACGTCGTGCTGACGCAGTTTATCCGCTTTCTGCGGCGATACCTGCCAAAGCTTTGACTTTTCCGCACACGAGGTGCGATATATATGAATTTTCTGAGGGGGAAGCAGTAAAATGAAGAGTATGACCGGATACGGTCGCGCAAGACAGGTGCTTCACGGTCGCACCGTTACCGTAGAGCTGCGTGCCGTCAATCACCGCTATCTCGACTGCACGGTAAAAGCGCCGCGCCAGTTCGGCTTTCTGGACGACGCGGTGAAAAAGGCGGCGGCGGCCCGCATCGCACGCGGCAAGACCGAAATCTACGTCAGCGTCGAAACCGACGAGGGCGGCGACCTTTCCGTGACCGTCAATCACGCGCTCGCCGAGCGCTATCTCACGGCGCTGCGTGAGCTGTCCGAAAAGTACGGTCTGCGCGACGATGTGACCGTCATGAGCCTCGCAAAAATGCCGGATGTTCTCGGTTCCGAGCGCATCGAGCAGGACGCGGACGAGCTGACGCAGGACGTACTGACCGTCTTTTCCGAGGCGTGCGACGGCTTCGACCAGATGCGCGAGCGCGAGGGCGAAAAGCTCGCCGAGGACGTCCGCAGCCGCGCCGCCGTCATCGAAACGCTCGTGACCGAGGTCGAAAAGCGCTCGCCCGAGCGCGTGGCGGAGTACCGCGAAAAGCTGCTTGCGCGTATGCGCGAGGTGCTGGAGGGCACGGACGTGGACGAAACCCGCATCGTGACCGAGGCGGCCATCTACGCGGACAAGACCGCGGTGGACGAGGAAACCGTCCGTCTGCGCAGCCATCTTCAGCAGCTCGACGGCATGCTGAACGAAGAAAAGCCGGTCGGCCGCAAGCTCGATTTCCTCGTGCAGGAAATGAACCGCGAGGCGAACACCATCGGCTCCAAGGCGAACGATGTGTCGATGGCGCAGACCGTTGTAAACATCAAGAGCGAGATCGAAAAGATCCGCGAACAGATTCAGAATATCGAATAAAGGCGCTTTGCCGCGAAAAAGGCGGCAGGGCAGAGAAAAAGGGGGCAGACCGAAGTGAAACTCATCAATATCGGCTTCGGCAACATGGTGGCGGCGTCGCGCCTTATCGCGATCGTCAGTCCGGATTCCGCGCCGGTCAAGCGAACCGTGCAGGAGGCACGCGACCGGGGCATGATCATCGACGGCACCTACGGCCGGCGGACTCGCGCGGTGCTCATCATGGACAGCGACCACGTGGTGCTGAGCGCACTTCAGCCCGAAACCGTTGCCGCGCGTTTCGCCGGTGACACCGAGGAAGGAGCAACAGAGGATGCGTAAGGGAACACTGTATGTTTTCACCGGCCCGTCCGGCGCAGGCAAGGGCACGGTTCTGGGCCGTCTGGTCAAGGAGGACGACAGGCTGTTTTTCTCGATTTCCGCAACGACACGCGCACCCCGCCCGGGCGAACAGGACGGCGTGCACTACTATTTTCTTGAAAAGTCGGATTTCGAGAACAAAATCGCGCAGGGCGCGTTTCTGGAGCACGCGCAGTATGTCGGCAACTACTACGGCACGCTCGAAGCGCCGGTAAACGAAAAGCTCGAAGAGGGCTTTGACGTCATTCTCGAAATCGAGGTGCAGGGCGCGATGCAGATAAAGCAAAAGCGTCCGGATGCGGTGCTGGTATTCATCGCGCCGCCGTCCTTCGAGGAGCTGGCCGCCCGTCTGCGCGGACGCGGCACCGAGGACGAAGCCAAGGTGCAGAAGCGCCTCGAAACCGCAAAGGGCGAGCTCGCGCAGCAGGACAAATTCGACTACGTGGTCGTAAACGATACGGTAGACCGCGCGGTGGACGAGATCAAGGGAATTCTCGCCTCCCGCCGATAACATTATAAATTATACACTGGGTAATATAAGGAGATCTGATTACAATGCTGAACCCTTCGATGCAGGAACTGATGAAACGAGTAGGCAACCGCTATCTGCTGGTCAATCTGGCCGCACAGCGCGCACGCGACATTGCCGATGAGGCAGAAGCCAAGGGCGAGCCGCTTGAGGAAAAGGCGGTAAAGCTCGCGCTCGACGAAATCGCAGCCGGCGAGATCGTTTATCGTCCGGGCCCGCGCGTAGAGCCGGTCAAGACCGCAAACAACGCAATCGCTGCCGCTATGGTAGACGTTGACGACTCCATCGACCTCGACGAGGACGAAAACGAGGACATCGAGCGCGAGGACGACGAAGAGCACGACGAGGACGAGGACGATACCGCTTCCCGCCGCCGCATGGACGATTTCGACGACGAGGAGCTGGATGACGGCGATATTCCGGAGGAGGACCGCTAAGCGATGCGCTTTGCAGGAAAAACCGTTGTTCTGTGCGTAACGGGCGGCATCGCGGCGTATAAGGCGGCCGACCTCACGAGCAAGCTGCACCAGAACGGCGCAGAGGTGCGCGTGCTCATGACCGAGTCCGCCACGCAGTTCATCTCGCCCGTGACGTTCGAAACGCTCTCGTGCAACCGCACGGTCGTTGACACCTTCGACCGCAATTTCCCGTGGGAGGTCGAGCACATTTCGCTCGCGAAGGCGGCGGATGTGTTCGTGATTGCCCCCGCGACCGCGAACATCATCGCGAAGGCCGCGCACGGCATCGCGGACGACATGGTTTCGACCACGCTCCTCGCGACCAAGGCGCCGGTCGTTATCGCACCGGCCATGAATACCGGCATGTATGACAATCCGGTGACGCAGGAGAACCTCAAAACGCTCCGCGCACGCGGCTTTCACATCATCGAGCCGGCGGCAGGCCATTTGGCGTGCGGCGACAGCGGCCGCGGCAAGCTGCCCGACACGGCGACGCTGCTCTGGGGCATCGAGAAGGCGCTCACCGCGCAGGATCTTGCGGGCAAGACCGTGCTCGTCACGGCAGGCCCGACGCAGGAGGCCATGGACCCCGTGCGCTTCCTGTCCAACCACTCCACCGGCAAGATGGGATACGCCATCGCGGAACGCGCGGCTATGCGCGGCGCGGAGGTCACGCTCGTTTCCGGCCCGACCGCGCTCGACACGCCGAAGGGCGTCCGCCGCGTGGATATCAAGTCGGCGCGTGATATGTATGACGCGGTGCTGTCCCGCGCGGATGAGCAGGACTTCATCATCAAGGCGGCGGCTGTCGGCGATTACCGCCCGGCGGAGACCGCAAGCGAAAAGCTCAAAAAGGCTGACGGCGAGCTGAACCTCCGACTCGCCCGCAACCCGGATATTCTGGCGTCGCTCGGCGAACGCAAGCGCCCGGGTCAGCTGCTCTGCGGCTTCGCGATGGAAACGCAGAATCTGCTCGACAACGCGGAGAGCAAGCTGCGCCGCAAGAACTGCGATATGCTCGTTGCCAATTCGCTGCGCGACAAGGGCGCAGGCTTCGGCACGGATACCAATATCGCGACGCTTCTCTTTGCCGACGGGCATCGGGAGCAGCCGAGCATCATGAGCAAGACGGCGCTCGCGGACGTGATCCTCGACCGTCTGCTCGGCATGAGCCGCGGATAAAAAATAACGATATAAGGGGCGGAAAAGCCTGTTTCCGCCCTTTTTACAGCAAATACGCAGAAAAAACCCGAAAGAAAGGCCGTGACGCTCCTTGACGGAAACCATCTGTGCCGTCGCTCTGGACGCGGCGACCTATGCAATCGACAAGCTATATTCCTACCGTGTGCCGGACGAGCTGCGGGAACAGGTGCAGATCGGCACACGTGTTCTCGTGCCGTTCGGCTTTGGCAATAAACGGGCAGAAGGCGTGGTGCTCGGCTTCCGAAAGGACACGGGCGAATACCGCCTCAAGCCGGTCGTGGAAGCGCTCGACGAACAGCCGGTGCTGACGCCCGAGCAGCTGAAGCTCGCGGCGTGGATGCGTGAGCGGCTGTACTGCACGTATTTCGACTGCGTGCGCGCCATGCTCCCTGCCGGACTGTGGTTCAAGCGCAACGAAACCTACACGCTGGTATCGGACGCCGACCTGGATGCCCTGCACGGGCGCGAGGGCGAGGAGGGCGAGGTGCTGCGGCTGTTCGATACGGCCGGGCAGACGCTTTCGCTCACGGAAATCCGCGAACGCCTCGGCAAAGGCGCGGGCCGCACGCTCGACGCGCTTGCCGGGGAGGGAATCCTCACCTATCACAGCAACACGATACAGAAAACCGGCGACAAGACCGAAAAAATGCTGGCGCTCGACATGGCAAGCGGCGAGGCGATGAACCGCGTGCGCCGGAGCGCGGCGCGGCAGGACGTCGTTTCCGCGCTCGCGGACGGTATCTGGATGAGCCAGAAGGAGCTTTCCTATATGACGGGCGCGAGCGATGCCGCCCTGCGCGACATGGTAAAGAAGGGCATTCTGCGTGCGCGCTATGAGGAGCGGATGCGTGCGCCGGACTTTTCCGATGTGCCGCGTGCAGTGCTGCCCGTGCTGTCGGCGCAGCAGCAGGAGGCCTACGACGGCATGGCCGCACTCATGGACGAGGGAAAACCGCGTGCCGCGCTGCTTTTCGGCGTGACCGGCAGCGGCAAGACGCAGGTCTATCTGCGCCTCATCGCCCACGCGCTCGAAACCGGAAAAAGCGCCATCGTGCTCGTTCCCGAAATCGGCCTGACGCCGCAGGTACTGCGGCAGTTCGCCGCCCAGTTCGGCGACGAGGTCGCGGTGCTGCACTCCGCGCTGTCGGCGGGCGAACGCTACGACAGCTTCAAGAAAATCAAAACCGGCAGGGCACGGGTCGTTATCGGCACGCGCTCGGCGGTGTTTGCGCCCGTGCGCGACCTCGGCGTTATCATCATCGACGAGGAGCAGGACGGCGCGTATAAATCCGAGCAGAATCCGCGCTACCACGCCCGCGACGTCGCGAAATACCGCGCGGTGCAGGCGAACGCGCTGCTTGTGCTCGGCTCGGCGACCCCCTCGGTCGAAACCTATTACGGGGCGCAGCAGGGAAAATATCCGGTGTTCCGCCTGACCGAGCGCTTTCTCGGCGCAGGTCTGCCCGAGGTGCTGATCTCGGATATGCGCGGACAGACACGGGCGGGCCGGGGCGGCATCATCGGAGCCGACCTCGAGCACGAGCTGCTCGACACGCTCGACCGGGGGCGTCAGGCCATCCTCTTTCTCAACCGGCGCGGCAACAGCCGGGTCATCGGCTGCGCCATGTGCGGCTGGGTGCCCGAGTGTCCGAACTGCTCGACCAACCTGACCTACCATTCGGCGTCCGGCCGCGCGATGTGCCACTACTGCGGCGCATCGGTCAAAATCACGGGCACCTGCCCGGTCTGCGGCGGCGACCAGCTGTTCACCGAAACGCCCGGCACGCAGAAGGTCGAGGAGGAACTGCGCGAGCGGTTCCCCGATGCAAGGGTGCTGCGCATGGACGCGGATACAATGACCGCCAAGGGCGCGCACGAAAAGCTGTTTTCCGCCTTCGCGAAGGGCGAGGCGGACATCCTGCTCGGCACGCAGATGGTGACAAAGGGACTGGATTTCGAGAACGTCACGCTTGTCGGCGTGCTCGACGCGGACCAGAGCCTGTACGCGCAGGATTACCGTGCGAGAGAGCGCACGTTTTCCCTCATCACGCAGGTAGCCGGACGCGCGGGACGCCGCTTCGACACCGGCCGCGCGGTCATTCAGACATACAGCCCGACCCACCCGGTCATTCTGACCGCGGCGCGGCAGGATTACGAAAAATTCTACGAGAGCGAAATGGAAACGCGCGAGGCGCTCCGCTGTCCGCCGGTCTGCGGCTTTACCGTGCTGACCGCGACGGGCGAGGTCGAGCAGCAGGTGCTGAAAAGCCTGCTCGCGCTCAAAAACCGCTTGCTCAGCCTGATGGAGGGGCAGTATGCGGACGTAAAAGCGCCCGTTCTCGGCCCGGCGGCCGCGCAGGTCGTGCGCGTCATGGGCAGGTACCGCTATCACCTGACCATGCGCTCGAAGGAAAACGCACGGTTCCGCAGTCTGGTGTCGGGCGTGCTGCGCGAGTTCATGCTCGACAGCCGAAATCGGGGCGTTACCGTTTTCGCGGACAGCAACCCGGATTTGTAGCTGTCGAGAAACCGCGGTTTCGCCGATAAATCCCTGTAAGGAGCAGATACCCAATGAGCATTACCATCCGCCGAGCGACCGAGGCTGACGCCGAGGCGCTTCGAAGCATCTACGCGCCCTATGTCGCGGACACGACCATCACGTTTGAGTACGAGGTGCCGCCGGTTTCGGAATTTGCCGGAAGAATCCGTGCGTTCGGCGCGGAATACCCCTATCTCGTCTGCGAAAGCGACGGCGAGGCCATCGGCTATGCCTACGCCGACCGCGTGCGCGAACGCGCAGCCTACGACTGGGACGTGGAGCTTTCGGTCTATCTGCGGCAGGGGACGCACGGACACGGCATCGGTACGGTGCTGCTCGCGTGCCTCGTTGACCTGCTCGAAATGCAGGGCATCCGCCATCTTTACAGCTGCGTGACCATGCCGAACGAAAAGAGCGTGCGGATGCAGAAAAAGCTCGGCTTCGAGGACGCGGGACGCTGGCAGGACTCCGGCTGGAAATTCGGCGCGTGGCATGATGTTGCGTGGTTCCAGAAGCACATCGGCGCGGGCGAACCCCGTCCGGTCACGCCGTTTCCCGAGCTTGACGATAAAGAAATACAGAAAACGATTGATACATATTCTAAGAAACTGAATTTGGAGGAAAAATAACATGGCACTTCGCAAAATTCTCATCAAGGGCGACGAGCAGCTGAGCAAGCACTGCCGTCCGGTAGAAAAGTTCGACGACCGTCTGCATATGCTGATCGACGATATGCGCGAAACGCTCGAAAACTCGGGTGGTGTCGGTCTGGCGGCGCCGCAGGTCGGCATTCTCCGCCGCGTTGTCGTGCTGCTCGACATCAACAAGGACCCGGAGGAAATGGTCGAGCTTGTAAACCCCGAGGTCATCGAGCAGCGCGGTTCGGAGCGCGTTGTCGAGGGCTGCCTGTCGGTGCCGGGCGTTTACGGCTACGTCACTCGTCCGACCTGGGCAAAGATCCGCGCACAGGACCGCTACGGCAACTGGTTCGAGCGCGAGGGCGAGGGCGTCGTTGCGCAGTGCTTCTGCCACGAAACCGAGCACCTCGACGGCCATCTGTTCATTGAAAAGGTCGAGGAGTACGTTGACGTTGAGATGCCGCAGGAGGGCGAGGAATAATGCGCGTTGTTTTCATGGGCACGCCGGATTTCGCGGTGCCGAGCCTTCAGGCGCTGCTCGATGCCGGTCATGAGCTCGCGGCGGTCTACACGCAGCCGGATAAGCCGCAGGGCCGCAAGCAGGTTCTGACCGCGCCCCCGGTCAAGGAGCTGGCGCTTCAGCATAACATCCCGGTCTATCAGCCGGCTACCCTCAAAAACGAGGACGAGCAGGCACGCCTGCGCGAACTGGCGCCCGAGGTCATTATCGTTGTCGCCTACGGCAAGCTGCTGCCCAAGGCGGTGCTCGACATCCCGCCGCGCGGCTGCATCAACGTCCACGGCTCGCTTCTGCCGCGCTGGCGCGGCGCGGCCCCCATTCAGTGGGCGGTCATCGCAGGCGACGAAAAGGCGGGCGTCACCACCATGCAGATGGCGGAGGGTCTGGACACCGGCGATATGCTGCTGACATATGAAACGCCGGTCGGCGCACGCGAAACCGCGGGCGAGCTGTTCGACCGTCTGGCGCAGTCGGGCGCGGAGCTTCTGACCGAAACGCTCGCGAAACTCCCCGAAATCACCCCGCGTCCGCAGAACGACGCGGAAAGCTGCTACGCGCATATGCTTGACAAGAAAATGGCGGTCATCGACTGGTCGAAGTCCGCGCATGAAATCGACTGTCTGGTGCGCGGTCTCAATCCGTGGCCGATCGCACTGACAAGTCTTGCGGGCGAGCGGCTCAAGGTCTACGCCGCAGAGGAAACGAGCGGTCACGGCGAGCCGGGCACGGTGCTCGAAGCCGACCCGAAGAAGGGCCTGACCGTTGCCTGCGGCGAGGGCGCACTCCGCCTCACCGAAATCCAGCTTGTCGGCGGCAAGCGTCTGAAGGCGGCCGACTTCCTGCGCGGACACGCGGTAGAGATTGGCACCAAGCTCGGGGAATAAGACAAGAGTAAAGAGTTGAGAGTGTAGAGAAGCTGCGGCTTCTGCGGCGCTCGATGCTGAAATGGAGGGCTTTCTATGCCGTATATGGGTTATTACGGAATTGATATGTATTACATCGTGCTCGTGCTGCCGTGCGTGCTGTTTGCGTTCTGGGCGCAGGCGAAGGTGAACGGCACGTTCGACCGCTATTCGCGCGTCATGAACCGACGGGGACTGACCGGGGCGCAGGCGGCGGAGACCGTCCTCCGCGCAAACGGCGTGACGGGCGTGCGCATTGAATATGTGGCAGGCAAGCTGACCGACCATTTCGACCCGCGGACGAACACCATCCGCCTGTCCGCATCGGTTTATCAGTCCACCTCGGTCGCGTCCGTGGGCGTGGCGGCGCATGAGGCCGGTCACGCGGTACAGTATGCGGTCGGCTATTCGCCCATCCGCCTGCGCAGCGCCATCGTTCCGCTGACGCAGGTCGGCGCGACCGCCGCCATGCCGCTCATCCTGATGGGTCTCGTGCTGAACTTCGGCGTGCTCATCAAGGTCGGCATCATCGCGTTCGCGCTTTCGACCGTGTTCCAGCTCGTGACGCTGCCGGTCGAGCTTGACGCCTCTCACCGGGCGCTCGAAGCCATCGGCTCGGCGCGTCTGCTCGATGAGGACGAGTACGGCATGGCGAAAAAGACGCTTTCGGCGGCCGCGATGACCTATGTGGCGGCGCTTGCCGTTTCGCTTGCGCAGCTGCTCCGTCTGCTGCTGATTTTCGGAGGAAGAAACCGCGATGATCGATAAAAGACCCAAAACGCCGCGCGAGGTCGCCGCTTTTTCCCTGTTTTCCATGGCGGAGGAGAGCGCGTGGTCGGACGGCGCGCTGCACTACTACCTCGGCAGGGCGTCTCTCGACGGCCGCGACGCGGCACTCGCCGCCCGTCTGACCTACGGCACGGTGCAGAACGAAATGCTGCTCAACTGGTATCTGCGCAGGTTTTCCAGCCTGCGGCTCAAGAAAATCGCGCCGCGCGTGCTGGCCTGTCTGCGCATGGGACTGTATCAGCTGATTTTCATGGATAAGATCCCGGCGCACGCGGCGGTGGCGGAGACCGTGGCGCTCGTCAAGCGCTACTGCCACGCAAACGACCGCACGGTATCCTTCGCGAACGCCGTCATGCGCAAGGCGGCGGAGGCGGCGGAGAAAAACGCCCTGCCGCGTCTCGACTGCCCGGACAAGGAGAGCTACTATTCACTCCGTTACAGCCACCCCGAGTGGCTCGTGCATCTGCTTTCCGAGCAGTTCGGCCTCAAAATGACCGAGCGCATCTGTCAGGCGGACAACGCCGACACGCCGGTCTCCGTGCGCGTCAACACGCTCAAAGTGACGCCCGAGGACGCGAAAGCCGAGCTGGAACACGCGGGACTGACGGTCGAGCCGCACCGCGCGTTTGCGGACATCCTGCTCTGCACGGGCGGCGACGCGGCCGCGACCGAGGCGTTCCGCGCGGGACGTATCACCGTGCAGGACGCGGCAAGCGCACTCGCGGCGTTCGTGGCAGACCCGAAGCCGGGCACGACCGTGCTCGACTGCTGCGCCGCCCCCGGCGGCAAGAGCTTCGCCATGGCGGAGAGAATGCAGGGGAAGGGCAGCCTGACCTCGTGCGACATCTACGAGCACAAGTTGAAGCGCATCCGTGAGGGCGCGGCGCGGCTCGGTCTGCCGAACATCCGCACCGAGTTTCAGGACGCCTCCGCGTTCCGTGAGGAGTGGGCGGAGAGCGCGGATACCGTGCTGTGCGACGTGCCGTGCTCGGGCCTCGGCATCATCCGCAAAAAGCCGGAAACGCGCTACAAGGACCCGGACGAGATAGCGCTTCTCCCGGCGCTCCAGAGCGCGATTCTGGAAAACTGCGCACGGTACGTTAAGCCGGGCGGCACGCTCGTTTACTCGACCTGCACGATTTTGCAGCGCGAAAACGAGGACGTAGTACGCGCGTTCCTCACCGCGCATTCGGAATTTGAGGCCGCCGGCTGGTCGCATCCGGTCTGCGGCGAGCGGGCGGACGGCATGGTGACGCTCCTGCCTCCCGAACACGACACGGACGGGTTCTTTATCGCGAAATTAAAGCGCAAAGCACTCTGATAGTGCCGTAGGGCGGGCTGCCCTCAGCCCGCCGTTTTTACGGGAGCCGCAGATTGACGGCGGCGGGGTGAGGGCACCCCGCCCTACACAAAAATGGTTTGAAGGACGATCAGATGACAGAAATCAAATCTCTAACAATAGATGAACTGAAAGCCGCCTTGAAGGAGATGGGCGAGAAGCCGTTCCGCGCCGGTCAGATCTTCAAGTGGCTGCACGAGGGCGTTTCCTCCTTCGATGAGATGAGCAACCTCTCGAAAGACCTGCGCGCACGGCTTGCGGAGAACTTTATCCTGACCGTGCCCGAGGTCGCACGCAAGCAGGTAAGTAAGGTAGACGGCACAGTAAAGTACCTGTGGCGGCTGCGGGACGGGGACTGTGTGGAGTCCGTCCTCATGCACTACGAGCACGGCGTTTCGGTCTGCGTTTCCACGCAGGTCGGCTGCCGCATGGGCTGCAAATTCTGCGCCTCCGGCCTGAACGGAAAAAAGCGAAACCTCTCGGCCGGTGAAATTCTGGACGAAATTCTGTTCATGCAGAAAGACAGCGGCGAAAAGGTTTCGAATATCGTGCTGATGGGCACGGGCGAGCCGCTCGACAACTACGACAATGTGCTGAAATTCCTGCATCTTGTCAGCTGCCCCGAGGGAATTAACATCGGTCAGCGGCATATTTCCTTGTCAACGAGCGGAATTGCTGATAAAATAGAAGCACTGGCAAAGGAAAAGCTCCAGATCACGCTCTCGGTGTCGCTGCACGCGCCGGACGACGAAACCCGTTCGTCCATCATGCCGGTGAACGACGCGTACCCGGTGGAGCGGCTGATGCAGGCGTGCCGGTATTATTTCGATACCACGGGACGCCGGATTTCCTATGAGTACATGATGGCACGGGACAAGACCGACCGCCCGTGGCAGGCGGAAAAGCTCGCGAAGCTGCTCCGCGGCCGTCCGGGCCATGTCAACCTTATTCCGCTCAACGAGGTGGAGGAGAGTCCGCTCTCGCCCTCGAAGCCCGAAACCGTGCGCCGCTTTCAGCAGGCACTCGAAAAGCGCGGCGTGACCGCGACCGTCAGACGAAAGCTCGGTCCGGACATCGACGCCGCCTGCGGTCAGCTTCGCCGGCGCGAGATGAAAGAGCGCGGATAACCCTGTGTCAGAGGAGGCAGAAGGCAATGGAATACTTCGGAATTACCGACAAGGGGCGTGTGCGCCCGACCAATCAGGATATTTACCGGCTGGAGGTGCGCCCGGAAAAGGAAAGCGCGTTTGTTCTCGTGTGCGACGGCATGGGCGGCGCGAACGCGGGCAACGTGGCGAGCCGGTTCGCGGCGGACAGCTTTCTCGCGGACGCAGCCGGGGCGCTCGACAGCGCACCGGACGAAATCATGCGCCACAAGACCATGCTGCACGCGCTCGAAAAGGCGAACGATACCGTGTTCGGCCTCGCCGGCCGTCAGCCGGAGTTTCGCGGCATGGGCACGACGCTCGTCGGCGCGTTCGTGCAGGGCAGGGAAGCGAGCATCCTGAACGTCGGCGACAGCCGCGCGTACCTCTTTGACGGGGAAACGCTGCGTCAGGTCAGCGAGGACCACTCCTACGTGGAGGAAATGCGTCGCCTCGGCCGCATCAGCGCTGAAGACGCCCGCACGCATCCGCAGAAGAACCTCATCACCCGCGCGGTCGGCGTGGACGCCACGGTCGACGGCGACCTGTTCGAGGTCGAGCTTCGGGATACGGACATTCTTCTGCTGTGCTCGGACGGTCTGACCGGCATGGTCGAGGACGAAAAAATTGCAGAGGTGCTTGCAAAGGCAGGCACGCTCGAAGATAAGGGCCGGGAGCTGCTGACCCTCGCACTTGAGGGCGGCGGACGAGATAATATTACGGTCGCGCTGTTTACCCGCGGCGCGAAACAGGAGGCGTGACCGCTCATGGAAAACGACAAGTATATCGGCAGGCTGCTCGGCGGCCGCTATGAGCTGATCGATGTGGTCGGCGTCGGCGGCATGGCAGTGGTCTACCGCGCACGCGATACCGTGCTCGGGCGGTATGTGGCGATCAAGATCCTCAAGGAGGAGTTCGCCCGCGACCCCGACATCCGCAGGCGCTTCGCCATCGAGTCCCGCGCCGTTGCGAAGCTGAGCCATCACAACATCGTTTCGATTTTCGACGTCGGAAACGAGGACGGCACGGATTATATCGTCATGGAGCTTATCGAGGGCGTGACCCTCAAGGAATATTTGCAGCAGAAGGGCCGTCTGTCGTGGCAGGAGAGCGTATTCTTCGCCGAGCAGATTTCGAGCGCCCTGCTGCACGCACACTCGCGCGGCATTATCCATCAGGACATCAAGCCGCAGAACGTTATCATCCTGCGCGACGGCACGGCGAAGCTGACCGATTTCGGCATCGCCTCCTTCGCAACGACGCAGGAAACGCGCGTGGTGCAGGAGGCCATCGGCTCGGTGCACTATATCTCGCCCGAGCAGGCCAAAGGCTCGAAAATCGACTATCGGACGGATATTTATTCGCTCGGCGTCGTGATGTATGAGATGCTGACCGGAAAGCTCCCGTTCGAGGGCGAGACCGCGCTTCAGATCGTCATGCAGCATATCAACACGGTTCCGGTCCCGCCGAGCGAGCTGGTCCCCGACATTCCGAAGGGACTCGATGAAATCGTCATGCACGCGATGTGCGCGAACATCAGCCGCAGATACGCTTCGGCCGATGAGCTGCACGCCGACCTCGTGCGCGTGCGCGAGGACCCGACCGTAGAGTTCTACTACACAGCCCCGGACGACAGCTCGGGCGAAACGCAGGTCATCGGCAGAGAGGTGCAGCGCGCCGCCCGTCAGGCCGCAGCGGAGGATACGGCCGCCATCCCGGCGGCACCGCGCCGCCGCAGTGAACCGCACAGCGCACGCCGGGAGGCTCCGGCGCGCCGCCGCACCTCTGTGCGCGAGCGGGAGCCGTCGGATTTCTTCGAAAAGCTGAGTGAACGCCCGGCGATGGCTGCCGGCATGGCGGTCGCGGTCGTGGCGGTCATCTCGTTGCTCGTTGTCGCGGTGCTCATGTTCACCGGCGGCAGCAAATCCGCGAAAATCGACGTTCCCGACCTCATCGGCCGCACGATCGATGACGTTTATGCGGATTCCGATGTCATGAACAACTTCGAGATCAAGGAAGCCTCCTCGCGGCAGGAATCCGACCGCCCGGCGGGCGAAATCCTCGACCAGGACCCCGGCGAGGGCCAGCAGGCCGTCAAGGGTTCGGTCATTACGGTCACGGTTTCCGCAGGCGGCGACAACGTCAAGGACACCTACAAGGTCGTAGACTTCACCGGAAAATCCCTCGATTACGTGGCGGCGTCGCTTGACGCGCACGGCATCGAGCTCAAGAAAGAAAAGGAATACAGCGACGATGTGGACGAGGGCAAGGTCATCCGCACCGACCCGGAGGCCGGCACCGAGCTTGCTCGCGGCGCAACGCTGACCGTCTATATCAGCCTCGGCAAGGAGCAGAAATCCACCGACGTGCCGAGCCTTACCGGCATGACGCGCGACGCGGCGCAGCAGGCGCTTTCCGACCGCGGACTCAAGCTCGGTTCGGTCGATGAGGTCGAAAGCGACAAGCCGGAGGGCACGGTCATCTGGCAGTCGGTCGATGCCAAGAGCACGGTCGATCAGGGCACCACGGTCAACATCCAGATCTCCAAGGGCAAGAAAAAGACCGAGGACCCGGCGCAGAACGGCGGCAATACCACCGGCGGCACCACGAACGGCGGCGACGATGATACGCCGGGCAAGCTGCCTCCCGCGCCGAGCGAAGGAAGCGCGACGATTCCGGTGGCGCTGCCCGACAGCGCGGAGACCGCTCATGTCGTGATTTACGTGGACGGCGTCATTCAGTATGACGACACGCCCTCGACCGCTCAGGGCAGCATTGCCGTCACCGTGCAGTCCACCGCCGGTGACCACGAGGTCACGGTGAGCGTGGACGGCTCGTCTACGACGCAGACGTACAGCTTTAACTGATAAGACATACGGACAAAGGGACGCACCGCACAGAAAAACGCGGCTGCGTCCCTTTCGGGAAAAGAAAGGAAGCGTATTTTTGACCGAAGGCATCATTCTCAAGGGAATCGGCGGATTTTACTATGTAGATACGCCGGAGGGACTCATTGAGTGCAAGGCGCGCGGAAAATTCCGCAAGACGGTCGGCAAGCCGATCGTGGGCGACAGAGTCGAGCTTGAGGTGCAGCCGGACGGCACCGGCTATCTCATGAGCATCGCGCCGCGCAGAAACAGCCTCATCCGCCCGGCGGTGGCGAATCTCGACCTCGTCGTGGCGGTGGCGAGCGCCGCGCCCCCGGTGACCGACCCGTTCCTCATCGACAAGGTGACGGCCATCGCGGTGCACAAGGAGATCACGCCGCTCGTGGTCATCAACAAGACCGACGCGGACGCGGGCGACGAGCTGTTCGAAACCTACCGGAAAAGCGGCATCGAGGTGCTGCGCGTGAGCGCGAAAACCGGCGACGGCATCGACGCCCTGCGCGAGCGCATCCGCGGAAAGGTCAGCGCCTTCGCCGGAAACTCGGGCGTCGGCAAGTCGAGCGTGCTCAACCGCCTCGACAGCGCGTTCGGGGCGGAGGTCGGCGCGATCTCCGACCGCATCGGCCGCGGCCGCCACACCACGCGCCATGTCGAGCTGCACCCCATCGAGGGCGGCGGCTATATCGCGGACACGCCGGGCTTTTCCTCGTTCGAAACCGAGCAGATGGACCTCGTGATGGCGCGCGACCTTGAATACGCCTTTCCGGAGTTCGCGCCCTATCTCGGACAGTGTAAATTCACCGGCTGTGCCCACGTCAAGGAAAAGGGCTGCGCCATCCTTGCGGCGGTCGAAAATGGCGAAATCGCGAAAACGCGCCACGAAAGCTATGTCAAACTCTATGAAAGCGTAAAGGACTTGAAGGAATGGGAGCTTACCAAGGGCGGCACGCGCTGATTTTTGCAGCCGCGCCCGAAAACGACTACGATTACATACGGGACTTTCTGGCGGAGCATCCGGACGCGCTCATCGCCTGCGCCGACGGCGGTCTGCGCCACGCGCGGGCGCTCGGTCTGCATCCCGACTTCATGATTTCGGACTGCGACTCCATGCCGGAGACCGAAGGCACCGAGGTCATCCGTCTGAAACCAGAGAAGGACGACACGGACACGCAGTCCTGCCTGCGCGAGGTGTTCCGCCGCGGCTGCCGCGAGGCGACGCTCGTCTGCGCGACCGGCGGACGCATCGACCATATGCTCGCGAACCTCTCTCTGCTCGAAGAGGCGAAGTCGATGGGCGGACAGCTGACCGTCCTCGACAGCTGCAACCGCATCGTTTTGCATGAGGGAGGACGGAAAAAATTCATAATGCCCGCCGCTTACAAGTATTTCTCCATCGTGCCGCTTGACGCCGAGCTTTCGGGCGTTACGATTGAAAATGCAAAGTATCCGCTCGAAAATGCACGCATCACCCGGGCAGGCATGGTTTCGATTTCGAACGAAGCCGCCCCGGGAAGCACGGTTTCGGTAACGATTGAAAAAGGCGCGGCGCTTCTCATTTTCGCACACGACCCGAAGCGAAGATAAGATACTTTGTGAAAAGTGGACACGAAAGACCGCCCGTAAACCTGTCGAAAGACTGATAAGCCGTGCCTGCGGCGGGGTGAGGGCATCCCGCCCCGCGAGTAAAAGCACGGACGAAGAAAAATTTGGACTTTATAGACAAACGGAACCGCCCCTCGGGGCGGTTTTTTCTATCTGAATATTTTTGCAGTTTTTACGGTGCAGACTTGCAAAATCACAATGGGAAGCATATAATAAAAAATACAAAAGACAATTTTTTTTGAGAGACATAAGGGAGTGCTGAGCAGTGGCATTGAAACCGATTTCCAGAATTGCAGCGGGGGTACAGGCGTCTACGACGCTCGCCATCGACTCGCTGTTCAAGCAGATGAAGGCCGAGGGCAAGGACGTTGTCGGCTTTGGCGCCGGCGAGCCGGATTTCCCGACCCCGGAGCACATCAAGCAGGCCGGTATCGAGGCGATCGAGAACAATCAGACCAAGTATACCCCGGCGGCCGGTCTGATGGACCTGCGCAAGGCTGCCTGCTACCGGCTGAAGGAGGACTGCGGTCTGGACTACGAGCCGACGCAGATCGTCGTGGCATCCGGTGCGAAGCACTCGGTCTATATCGCGCTGATGGCGCTGTGCAACCCGGGCGACGAGGTCGTTATCGCGGCGCCGTACTGGGTCAGCTACTCCGAGATGGTAAAGCAGGCGGGCGCGGTCCCGGTCATCGTTGCCGCAACCGAAGAGGCGGATTTCAAGATCACCGCCGAGCAGCTTGACGCCGCCATCACGGACAACACCAAGGTATTCATGCTCAATTCTCCCTCCAACCCGACCGGCATGGTCTACACCCGCGCGGAGCTGGAGGCGATCGCAGAGGTCTGCTGCCGCCGCAACGTTTATGTTATCGCGGACGAGATTTACTGCAATCTGGTTTATGACAACAACGAGTTCGTTTCCTTTGCGTCGCTGAGCGAGGACGCAAAGAACCGCACCATTCTGGTAAACGGCGTATCCAAGAGCTACGCAATGACCGGCTGGCGCATCGGCTACTCGGCCTCCAATCCGCAGCTCGCCAAGGTCATGGCGAACTACCTCAGCCACTCCACCTCTGCGCCGAGCACGATTTCGCAGCACGCGGCCATCACCGCGCTGACCGGCCCGCAGGAGGATATGCAGGTCATGAAGGAAGCGTTCGAGAAGCGCCGCGACCACCTCGTTGAGCGCATGAACAGGATCGAGGGCGTTTCCTGCATCAAGCCGGAGGGCGCGTTCTATGTCATGATGAACATGACCGGCTTCATCGGCAAGACCATGTACGGCAAGGTGATCGAGTCCGCTGAGGACTTCTCGCAGCTGTTCCTCGAAAAGGGTCTGGTCGCGACCGTTCCGTGCACCGCGTTCGCGGCGCCGGGCTTCGTCCGCTGGAGCTATGCGACCTCGCTGACCGAGATCGACAAGGGTCTTGACAGACTGGAAGAGTTTATTAAGAACGCATAATTTTATATTTCAGTCGGCGGCATTCCCCCAAAAGGAGTGCCGCCGTTTTTGTTTTAATAAGAGCCACGAATATCCATTACCGCAGCGGTTTACAGCGGCGGGATGAGGTCATCCCGCCCTACGGGTGCCGTCCGGAGAAACCGTGCACGGCGAGGGGAACGGCGTCGTTTCCGGCGGCGTCCAAAACCTCTCGGGAAGAAGCGCGTTTCTTTGTTTATTGCTACAAGATAGCGCGAAATGAGCCGTTTATTCTTGAAAACCGTCATGTAAAGTGGTAAACTGAAAACAGACTGCCAAAAGGCTGTTGTTTTACAGGACAAGTAAAAAACACCGGAAAGGACGAATAACATGAACAACGTGTACGAAAGCCCGCTTTCTTCGCGCTATGCCTCGAAGGAGATGCTCTACAATTTCTCCTCTGACATGAAATTCTCGACGTGGCGCCGCCTGTGGGTATCGCTGGCCAAGGCGGAGATGGCGCTCGGCCTGCCCATCACGCAGGAGCAGGTGGACGAGATGGAGGCGCATATCACCGACATCGACTATGATGTGGCACGTCAGCGCGAGAAGGAAGTGCGCCATGACGTAATGGCACACGTTTACACCTTCGGCAAGGTTGCGCCCAAGGCCGCAGGCATCATTCACCTCGGTGCAACGAGCGCGTATGTCGGCGACAACACCGACATCATCCAGATCCGCGAGGGTCTGCTGCTCGTTCGCAAAAAGCTCGCGACCGTGCTGGACAAGCTCGCGCAGTTCGCTGACGCGCACAAGGCGCAGCCGACCCTCGGCTTCACCCACTTCCAGCCGGCGCAGCTGACCACCGTCGGCAAGCGCGCGACCCTCTGGATGAACGAGCTGCTGATGGACCTCAGCGAGGTCGAATACCGCATCGAGAACCTGCGCATGCTCGGCAGCAAGGGCACGACCGGCACGCAGGCGTCCTTCATGGAGCTGTTTGACGGCGACGAGGGCAAGGTAAAGGAGCTTGAAAAGCGCATCGCGGACGACTTCGGCTTCGCAGGCGTGGTTCCGGTTTCCGGCCAGACCTACTCCCGCAAGATCGACGCGCAGACCCTCGCGACCCTCGCCGGCATCGCAGAGTCCGCGTCCAAGTTCGCCACCGACCTTCGTCTGCTCCAGCACCTCAAGGAGGTCGAGGAGCCGTTCGAAAAGAACCAGATCGGCTCGTCCGCTATGCCGTACAAGCGCAATCCGATGCGCTCCGAGCGTATCTGCGCACTCGCGCGCTACGTCATCACCGACAGCCTCAACCCGGCGTTCACTTCCGCGACCCAGTGGTTCGAGCGCACGCTCGACGACTCCGCGAACAAGCGTATTTCGGTTCCGGAAGCGTTCCTCGCGGTCGATGCTATCCTCGGCATCATGATCAACGTCGTCTCCGGCCTTGTCGTTTACCCCAAGGTCATCGAGGCGCACGTGATGAACGAACTGCCGTTCATGGCGACCGAGAACATCATGATGGACGCCGTAAAGCGCGGCGGCAACCGTCAGGAGCTGCATGAGCGCATCCGCGAGCACTCCATGGCCGCCGGCAAGCGCATCAAGGAGCAGGGCCTCGAGAACGACATGGTGGACCGCATCGCAGGCGACCCGATGTTCGGCATGACGCGCGAGCAGATCCTTGAGCACCTCGACCCGTCCGCCTACATCGGCCGCTGCCCGTCGCAGGTCGATGAGTTCCTTTCCGAGTGCGTCCGTCCGGCCATCGCGCCGTACCTGACCGGCGAGGAGATCAAGGTAGAGATCAATCTGTAAAACCCGCAGCATCCGGGGCGGAAAACCGTCTCGGATGCACGACTGTGTGATTGACTTTTCTACGCTTTTGCGCTATACTTATTCAGTTACGAATAAACCATTTAAGGAGGCACTTTCATTGAAAAAGAGTGTAGTTTCCTTTATCGCTGTACTGCTGCTGATCTGTTTTCTCGGCGTTACGGCGGTAACGGGAGTGTACATTCCGGGCGGCTGGACCATGCCTTTCCGGAATGCGGAGACCACCCAGTCCGACTCTACGGACACCACCTCCGATGCAGCCGAGGACACCCAGTCCGACGCTTCTTCGGACACGCAGTCTGACGCGGCATCCACCGATACCTCGTCCGACAGCAGCGCGGATACCACCGCAGACACCGCTTCTGCCGCATCCTCGCTCAAGGCTATCATCCCGAGCATCCTCGACACCGACAACGGCATCCGCCTGGGTCTTGACCTGGTAGGCGGCTCCCGCATCGTCTACGAGGCAGAGATTCCGGACGGCTACGACCAGTCCAACCTCGCCGACGATATGAACTCGGTTCAGAAGGTCATCCGTCAGCGTCTGACCGACAAGGGCTTCACCGAGGCGACCGTCACCCTGACCGGCGAGAATCGCGTTACGGTCGAGATCCCGCAGATCACCAACCCGGAAGAGGCGGTTCAGACCCTCGGCACCACCGCGAAGCTGAGCTTTGTCGATGTTGACGGCAAGGAATGGCTGACCGGCTCGGACATCAAGAAGGCAAGCTACGGCTACGGCCGCCCGACCGGCAACGAGGTCACCGACGTTCACTACGTTCAGGTGCAGTTCACCTCTGAGGGCCAGAAGAAGTTCGCTGAGGCGACCGGCAATATCGCAGCCCGCACCGACGGCACCAACATCATGGCTATCGTCATGGACGACCAGGTTATTTCCTCTCCGTCCGTTTCTTCCGAGATCGACAACGACAGCTGCGTTATCTCCGGCTCGTTCACCCGCGACAGCGCATCCGAGCTGGCTGACCTTATCAACGCAGGTCAGATTCCGTTCTCTCTCAAGCAGGTAGAGCTTCGCTCGGTCGGCCCGCAGCTGGGCGCCGACGCAATGCGCACCAGCCTTATCGCCGGCCTGATCGGCATCGCGCTCGTCATGCTGTTCATGCTGATCGTTTACCGCATCCCGGGTCTGGTCGCGTGCATCGCACTGTGCTTCTATATGGTAATTGAAGCGCTCATCTTCAGCCTGGTACGTGTCAACCTGTCCCTGCCGGGCATCGCAGGTATCATCCTGTCCATCGGCATGGCGGTAGACGCAAACGTCATCATCTTCGAGCGCGTCAAGGAAGAGCTCAAGAACGGCAAGACCGTCAAGAGCGCCATCGACTCCGGCTTCAAGCGTGCGTTCACCGCAATCCTTGACTCCAACATCACCACCCTGATCGCCTGTGCGGTACTGTTCTTCCTCGGCACCGGTACGATCGTCGGCTTCGCCACCACCCTTGGCATCGGCGTTATCGTTTCCATGTTCACCGCACTGACCGTTACCCACTTCCTGCTCAACCGCATGGTCGATTTCCGCATCCGCAATCCGAAGGCTTACGGTCTGCGCGACCGCGAGGCAGGCAAGCAGCGCTTTGCGATCCTCAAGAACTTCAAGATTTTCGGCGGTATTTCCGCACTTCTCGTTGTCACCGGTCTGGTTGCCCTCATTCTTCTGCCGTTCGGCAAGAACCTGTTCAACCTGAGCATTGACTTCGCAGGCGGCACCGAGATGGAGTTCAATATGCACACTGTGGTAACGCAGGATATCCAGACCGAGGTTTCCGGCCTGTTCAAGGACGCGACCGGCGTGGATGCTTCCTCCGTCACCTCCTCCGGCGACGGCAACGAGGACGTTCTTATCCGCTCGACCTCGATCACCTCTGAGCAGCGTGCGGCTGTCATCGACAAGATGCTTTCGCAGTACAGCCTCGCTGACACCGACATCCTGAACAACAACGACGTTTCTGCGTCGGTCGGCTCCGACCTTCAGCGCTCGGCCGTTGTCTGCGCGGTACTTGCTATCGTGCTGATGATGCTGTACATCACCTTCCGCTTCGAGCTGACGAGCGGCATGGCTGCGGTATGCTGCCTGATGCATGACCTGCTCATCATGCTGAGCGTTTACGTATGGCTCCAGATTCCGCTCGACAGCAACTTCATCGCAGCGGCGCTGACCATCCTCGGCTACTCGATCAATGCATCCATCATCGTATTTGACCGCGTTCGCGAGAACCTGCGCACCGCGCGCCGCGAGGACTTCGCGTCCGTTGCAGAGCGCAGCGTATGGCAGACCATGGGTCGTACCATCAACACCACGCTGACCACGCTGTTCACCATCGGCATGGTATTCATCCTCGGCGTACCGTCTCTCAAGCAGTTCACCCTGCCGCTGATCGTCGGTATCCTCGCAGGCGGCTGGTCCTCGGTACTGCTGTCTTGCAGCCTGTGGAACGTCTTCCGCAAGAAGTTCCGCAAGAAGCGCGTGTAACTTCCAGGGGGGACGCTGTCCCCCCTAGATACCCCTCCGGTTCCGTAGAAACCGGAGGGGATACCCCCCTCTCGTCCGCACGGCGGACGAGGCCGCGCCGC
>UQVU01000012.1 GCA_900544475.1 uncultured Butyricicoccus sp. | reverse complement strand
CCCTCTGGGAGTATAAAAACCGTGATACATGCTCCCGGTTTTTATGATTTTGCGTTGCAAAATCTATTTCATGCGCACTTCCGCGCGAAAAACTGCACAATCGAAAAAATGACTTTATCGGCTGACTGAATGCGTTTCCATATTCGTTGTTCACACAAAATTTATATTTTGAGACCGCGTTTTTTTGATACCGTCTTTTTCCTTGACGAAAACCGCGAAACAACGTATGATAAAGAAAAGGAGTTTTGATCTATGAACGGAAAAAGACTTTACCGCAGCGAGACTAACCAGATGCTGTGCGGCGTCTGCGCGGGCATCGCGGAATATTTCGGCATCGACCCGACGCTCGTCCGTCTGGCGTGGGTGCTGTTCTGCGTCCTCGGCGGCAGCGGCGTGCTCGCCTACATTCTCTCTGCTATCATCATTCCGCCCGAAAGCCGGGTCTGACAAGCAAAGGAAGTGACCGCCATGAGCGAAAACGATAAGTTCACCGAAGAAAACGCAGAAAACACCGAGCAGACGCTCCCCGCCGAAAGCGAAACCGCGCTGACCGAAAGCGAAACCGCTGTCGCGCCCGCCGAAGAAGCGCCGGAGGAGGAAGAGGAAATCGCCCCCGAGGACGTCAAAATCTTCGGTATGCCGCGCCATGTGTTCCACTGGACCGCGCTCGGCGCCGCCGGCGGCTATATTCTCGCCGGCATCATCGGCGTTGTCGGAGAGCAGCTCCCGGTGTCGATTTTTGCGACCATCGCCGCAAAGTCCAATGCGACCGTCTGGGCCGTTGTTGTGGGCGCTGTCGGCTATTTCTTCAGCTCGCGCGCCGAAAAGAAGCGCAAGGCCGCCGAGGAAGCCGCGAAAAGCGAAGCAGAACAGTAAAAAACATAAGGCAACACCGCACAATTAAAGCTGCGGCGCTTTGCGGAAATTTTGTGCCCTGACTTTGTTGCGATTTCACGGTAATACGTCAAGTATTACCGCAAAACCGCGCCTCGTCAGTACGCAAAATTTACTCGCAAATCGCTCTTGTCCAATTATGCGGTATTGCCATAGAAAAGCAGCGGAACACACAGACTCCGCTGCTTTTTGCCACCCCGATACCGAAAAGGAGCGAAAAATTATGCCGATTTTTGACCGTGACCACGCCGAGTCCCCCGAAAACGCCTATACCTATATCCTGCGGTGCGCGGACGGCACGCTGTACTGCGGCTGGACAAACGACCTCGCCGCGCGGCTCGACGCGCACAACAGCGGCAGGGGCGCGAAATACACGCGCGGACGCGGACCGGTGGAGCTGGTTTACAGCGAGGTTTCCGCGACGCAGAGCGAGGCCATGCACCGCGAGAGCGAAATCAAAAAGCTGACCCGGACGCAGAAGCAGGCGCTTCTCGACAGCCAGACCGGCGGCGAGATGCTTACCGTTTACGATGCCGCCGACCGCCCCTGCGGCACGCGGCCGCGCTCCATCGTGCACGCGCAGGGACTGCGCCACCATGTCTGCCACCTGTGGGTCGTGGGCGTGCGGGACGGCGTGCGCGGCATCTGGCTCCAGAAGCGCCAGAACGACCGGCCGCTCTATCCCGGCTTTTACGACCTGACCGCGACCGGCCACATGGACCCGGGCGAAACGCCGCTCACCGCCGCGCTGCGCGAGGCACGCGAGGAGATCGGACTGCGGGCGGACGAGGCGTCCGTTACCCCCGGCGGCAGCTACCGCCAGCGCTATTACCGCGCGGACGGCGGCTTTGACGATGAGCTTTCGTTTGTCTTTCTCATGCGGCAGGACGGCGTCCCCCCGTTTGCCCCCGGCCCCGAGGTCGCGCAGATGGTGTTCGTCCCGCTCGAGGACTTCGCGCTCGCGCACCTCGACCCGCATGACCTGCCCGCCCGCAACATGGACGGAAACGCCCTCACTCTCCCCCATGGCAAGCTCGCCTGCCTGCACGGCGAGGAATGGAACGGCGTGCGCGGCATCGTCGAGCAGCTGCTTTCTGATGACAAAACGTAATATTTTATCTTTTAATTACTTTCAGGTAAACCAATACCCCCTCATACGCCGTGTATGCAGGGGGCATTTTTATACGTTTCGTAATATATTACGATTTGTTATTTCTTGAGGCTGCCCTTTGCGATGTTCTCCTTGAGGATGCGGTCGGTCAGCTCGAACAGCTTTTCCGAGCCGAAGCGCGACTTGCTCTGGCGGCCGTAGACCTGCGCCGCCGTCACCTCATGCTCCGCCCAGTCGCTGCCGCCGTTCGAGTTGTTGAGCAGGAGCGGCTGGAGATTGTCCATCGTGTGAGCAAAGTGCGCTTCGGGCGTTTCGTTCGCCTCAAATTCATCGAAAAGCGCGGAAAGCGCCTGCTTCTGGTCATCCGGCAGCAGCGAATAGACGCGCTCCTTTGCGGCCTCCTCGCGTGCCTTCTGGGTCGCAAGCCCCTCTTTATCGTAGGCGTAGGTGTCACCGGCGTCGATCTCCACGACATCATGGATCAGGCACATCAGCATGACCTTCGCCACGTCCACCCGCTCGTTCGCGTATTCCTGAAGCAGATACGCCATGATGGCCATGTGCCATGCGTGCTCTGCGTCGTTTTCGCGGCGGCCATGCCCCGAGAGATGGGTCTGGCGGAATACGTTCTTCTCCTTGTCGATCTCCAGAATAAAGTCCAGCTGGCGTTTCAGCCGTTCGTCCATGTTTACCGCTCCTCGCTGTATTGTCGTTCTCTTACAGTATAGCACACTCCGCCGCGTCGAGCCAGTCCCCCGCTGCGCTTTTCCGCGCCGCCATTTTCCGCCATGCTCAGACATTTTCTTGACATTTCGCATAATTCCCTATAAGATGTAAACAACAATATAAACTCAACGCCCCAAATAGAGCCGTTTTCCGGCCCGGTTTGGGGCTGTATCCTGTCTGGAGAGTGATGAACCTTGGCTGGCAGCTTGATCAAACTGCATGACCTGAAAAAAGAATATGACGGGACTCCGGTGCTCCGGGGCATCTCGCTCGACATTAAAAGCCGCGAATTTGTGACCCTGCTTGGCCCGTCCGGCTGCGGCAAGACCACCACCCTGCGCATCATCGGCGGCTTCGAGCAGCCGGACAGCGGCGATGTGTTCTTCGAGGGCAAGCGCTTAAACGACGTTCCGCCCTACCGCCGCGAAATCAACACGGTTTTCCAGCGCTACGCCCTGTTCCCCCATCTGAACGTTGCGGAAAACATCGCGTTCGGCCTGCACATCAAAAAGATGAACGCCGCCGAAATCAAGCGCAAGACCCGTGAAATGCTGTCGCTTGTCGGTCTGTCCGGCTTCGAGGCGCGCGACGTGACCAGCCTTTCGGGCGGTCAGCAGCAGCGTGTCGCGATTGCCCGCGCTCTCGTCTGCGAGCCGCGCGTACTGCTGCTCGATGAGCCGCTCGGCGCGCTCGACCTCAAGCTGCGCAAGGATATGCAGATCGAGCTCAAGCGCATTCAGCAGCGCACCGGCATCACCTTCATCTACGTCACCCATGACCAGGAGGAGGCGCTCACCATGAGCGACCGCATCGTTGTCATGAACCACGGCGTCATTCAGCAGGTCGGCAGTCCGACCGACATCTACAACGAGCCGGAAAACGCCTTTGTTGCGGACTTCATCGGCGAGTCCAACATCATCGACGGCGTCATGCTCGAGGACCGGAAGGTCGAGTTCTGCGGCCGCGAGTTCGAGTGCGTGGACAGCGGCTTCGGCACGAACACCCCGGTGGACGTCGTGATACGTCCCGAGGACCTGCGCCTCGTCTACGCCGGCGACGGCCTGCTTCAGGGCGTGGTGGAGTCCATCGTGTTCAAGGGCGTGCACTACGAGATGATGGTGCGCACCGAACACTTCACCTTCACCGTCCACTCCACCATGGCCGAGCCGGTCGGCAAGACGGTCGGTCTCACCGTTATCCCGTTCGACATTCATATCATGCACAAGAGTGCGGAGGCGGAAGCGTGAAAAAGTCATTTGCCTACCCCTACGGCGTATGGATGGCGATTTTTATTATCGCCCCCATTCTGCTTGTTGTGCTCTACGCCTTCCAGACCTCGGACGGCGGCTTTACCCTGGCGAATTTCAGCTATCTGCCGGGCTATCTGCCGATTTTCGGCCGCTCGTTCTGGCTCGCGCTGCTGTCCACCGCGGTGTGTCTGGCGCTCGGCTACCCGATGGCGTATATCATGAGCCGCCTGTCCCCCAACCGCCAGAGCCTGTGCATGATGCTTATCATGCTGCCGATGTGGATGAATTTTCTGCTGCGCACCTACGCATGGATGTCCATTCTGGAAAACAACGGCTTCCTCAACGGATTTTTCCGCTCTATCGGCCTGATTTCCTTCTTGCAGACGCATTTCGGCTACACGCTCGACTATATCCCGCTCATCAACACGCAGGGCGCCATCGTTCTCGGCATGGTCTACAACTTCCTGCCGTTCATGGTGCTGCCCATCTACACCGTGCTCATCAAGCTCGACCGCAAGCTCATCGAGGCGGCGCAAGACCTCGGCGCACCGACCCACCTCGTGTTCCGCCGCGTTATCGTTCCGCTCAGCATCCCAGGCGTTATTTCGGGCATCACAATGGTGTTCGTACCGTCGGTTTCGACCTTCGTCATCTCCCAGATGCTCGGCAGCGGCAAGAACCTGCTCATCGGCGACCTCATCGACCTCCAGTTCATGGGCGGCGCGTACAATCCGCACCTCGGCTCGGCAATCGCGCTCGTGATGATGGTGCTGATTTTCCTGTGCATGTGGGTCATGAACAAATTTGACGACGGCTCGGGCGAGGAAGGAGGTCTGCTGCTGTGAAAAAGTTTTTCCGAAATTTCTATCTGCTGCTGATCTTTCTGTTCCTGTACGCGCCGATTGCGGTGCTCATGATTTATTCGTTCAACGACTCCAAGTCGCGCCGCATCTGGCACGGCTTTACGACCAAGTGGTACGTCGAGCTGTTCGGGGACGCGGATATTCTGCATTCGCTCTATGTTACGCTGCTCGTGGCGGTGATTGCCGCGGTTCTGGCGACGCTGCTCGGCACGGTAGCTGCCATCGGCATCCACAATATGCGCCGCCGCGCGAAAACCGCGTATCTCACGGTGAACAACATCCCGATGTCCTCCTCAGACACCATCATGGGAGTCACGTTTATGCTGCTGTTCGCCGCCATCGGTCTGGACAAGGGCTATCTGACGCTCATTCTTGCACACGTGACGTTCTGCACGCCCTATGTCATTCTGAACGTCATGCCCAAGCTGCGCCAGCTCGACAAGAACGCCTATGAAGCGGCGCTCGACCTCGGCGCAACGCCCCGGCAGGCGCTGCACAAGGTCATCCTGCCCGAGATCATGCCCGGCATCGTGACGGGCGGCATCATGGCGTTCACGATGTCGGTAGACGATTTCGTGGTGTCCTACTTCACCGCCGGCACGACCAGCCAGCCGCTTTCGGTCGTCATTTATTCCATGACGCGCCACCGCATGACGCCGAAAATCAACGCGGTATCGACGTTGCTGTTCCTGTTCGTGCTCGTGCTGCTCGTTATCATCAACGTGCGCCAGTCGCGCGATGAAAAGCGCCGCGAGGCCGCCCGCAGAGAGGGGGCGCTGTCATGAGCCTGAAAAAACGCGCGCTTGCGCTTTCGCTCACCGCCGCGCTGTCGCTCGGACTGCTCTCCGGCTGCGGCAGCGACTCGTCCGCGAATGTGCTGAACGTTTACAACTGGGGCGAGTACATCGACACCGACCTTATCGACGAATTCGAGGCCGAAACCGGCATCAAGGTCATCTACAACACCTTCGACTCGAACGAAAACCTGTATTCGCGCATCCAGACCACGAGCTACGATGTCATTATCCCCTCGGACTACGCGATTTCGCGCTTTATCGACGAGGATATGCTTCAGCCGCTGAACTTCGACAACATTCCGAACATGAAGTATATCGACGAGAAGTACACCCACCTCGACTTCGACCCGGAGCAGAAATACTCCGTGCCGTACACCTGGGGCGTTGTCGGCATCGTGTACAACACGAAGTATGTCGATGAGGCCGACATCGGCTCGTGGGACCTGCTGTGGAACCCCAAATATGCGAACCGCACCGCGATGTTCAACAATTCGCGCGACGCGCTCGGCATTGCGCTCATGTACCTCGGCTGCTCGCTCAACACGACCGACAAGGACGAGCTGCGGCAGGCGGCCGACCTCATCATCGCCGGCAAGCCGGTCTATCAGGGCATCTGGATGGACCAGATTCTCGAAAAGCTCCCGGCGGAGGAAATCATCGCCGCGCCCTACTACAACGGTGACGCGGTGACAATGATTGACGAGAACCCCGACCTTGCGTTCTACGTACCGAAGGAAGGCACGAACCTTTTCGTGGACGCGATGTGCATTCCGAAGAACGCGAAGAACGTGGAGGGCGCGGAGAAGTTCATCAACTTCATGTGCTCGACCGAGGCGGCGATGGCGAACTGGGAATACATCGGCTATTCGAGCCCGCACACGGGCGTATACGAGCAGCTCGACGAGGAAACCAAGTCCGACCCGCTGTACTTCCCGGACACGACCGCCTACCCGACCGAGGCGTACACCAATCTTCCGAAGGAGATTTCGCAGTATTATAATGATCTGTGGGTAGATATATTGACCTGACGGTCAATTCTAAGGGGGACGCTGTCCCCCTTAGATACGCCCCCGGTTCCTTGCGAAACCGGGGGCGATAACCCCCTCTCGTCCGCACGGCGGACGAGGCCGCGCCGCTGCGGCGCGGGCAGAGGTATAAAAGTCAGGTACACGCCCTGACTTTTATGGGGAATTTGATGCGGCGCTCTGCGGAGCGCCTGCCCTGCCTGTTCCGGCACAGCCGGAATACGGCAGGGGTAGCGTTTCCGCGCACTTTGTGCGCGGAAATGCAAAAGGCACGCCTTTGGCGTGCCTTTTTCTTTACAATTTTTCCGTCATTTCCTTCAACTTTTCCGGGTTCATGGCGGGGGTGTTTTTTAGGGGAAATTCTAGACCCAGGCGGTCGTACTTTTCTATGCACAGCTTGTGGAAAGGCAGAAATTCGAGCTTTTCGAAGTTCGGATAGCTTTCGGCCTTTTCCTTGACGCGGCGCAGATGGTCGAGGCTATCGGTGAGGCCGGGCACGACCACGTGCCGTATCCACAGCGGCACGTTCTTCATCGCGGTCAGCTGAAGAAAGCGCTCAATCTGGTCGAAATCCGCGCGGCAGTTCTTGAGATAGTCCGCTTTCGAGAGGAATTTCAGGTCGCAGAGGACTAAATCGGTATGTTCAAGCACCTTTTCCGCCTGCGCGAGGTTTCCCACGCCCGAGGTATCGAGCGCGGTATGCACGCCGTGCTCGTGCAGCTTTTCGAAAAATTCCGCGACGAACTCCGCCTGCATGAGCGGCTCGCCGCCCGTCACGGTCACGCCGCCGCCGTTTTTCCAGTACGGACGGAACCGCAGCGCCTTGCGCACCAGCTCGTCCGCATCGGTCGGTGTGCCGCCCTCCGTCAGCCACGTATCCGGATTATGGCAGTACACGCACCGCAGCGGACACCCCTGCATGAATACTACATAGCGCACACCCGGCCCGTCTACCGCACCGAGAGATTGAATGGAATGAATGTTGCCGGTCAATCCTGTCACAGTCCTTTCGCAATGGAGATAAAAATAAAATGGTTCCACGGCTTTGCCGTGGAACCATACCGCTGCCCGCGCCGCGGCGGCGCGGCCTCGTCCGCCGTGCGGACGAGAGGGGGTTATCGTCCCCGGTTTCGCAAGGAACCGGGGGCGTATCTAAGGGGGACGGAGTCCCCCTTAGAGGTCAGATGGCCTCGTGGAAGGTACGGGAGATGACTTCGCGCTGCTGCTCGCGGCTGAGCTTGTAGAAGTTGACCGCATAGCCGGAAACGCGGATGGTCAGGTTCGGGTACTGCTCCGGATGCTCATACGCCGCCATCAGGGTCTCGCGGTTGAGCACATTTACGTTCAGGTGATGCGCGTTCTGCGCGAAGTAGCCGCCCATGATGGCAACCAGATTGTTCACCTGCTCCTCCTCGGTCTTGCCGAGTGCGCCCGGGGTGATGGAGAAGGTATTCGAGATACCGTCGCGGCAGTAGGTGTAGCTGAGCTTTGCGACCGAGTTCAGGGACGCGAGCGCACCGGAAACGTCGCGGCCGCTCATCGGGTTTGCGCCCGGGGCGAGCGGTTCGCCGTGACGGCGGCCGTCCGGGGTATTGCCGGTCTTTTTGCCGTACATGACGTTCGAGGTGATGGTCAGGATGGACAGCGTGTGGATCGCGCCGCGGTACAGCGGGAACTGGGTGAGCGCCTGATAGAACTTCTCGACCTGCTCGCAGGCAATCTGATCTACGCGGTCGTCATCGTTGCCAAACTTCGGGAAATCGCCCTCAATTTCGAAATCGACGATAATGCCGTTCTCCGGGTTGCGGATGGGGCGGACCTTTGCGTGCTTGATAGCCGAGAGCGAGTCTGCCATGCAGCTCATGCCAGCGATGCCGAACGCCATCAGGCGGCGCACCTCGGTGTCATGCAGCGCCATCTGGCTCTTCTCGTAGGCGTACTTGTCGTGCATATAGTGGATGGTGTTCATCGCGGAAACGTAGGTCTTTGCCAGCCACGGGCGGTAGATGTCCATGCGGCGGAGAACCTCCTCATAGTCGAGAACGTCGCCCTCCATGACCGGCATTTCCGGGCCGACCTGCTCGAACTTGTTCTCGTCACGGCCGCCGTTGATGGCCATCATCATCAGCTTCGCAATGTTGGCGCGTGCGCCGAAGAACTGCATATCCTTGCCGACGCGCATCGCGGAAACGCAGCACGCGATGGCATAATCGTCGCCGTAGTACGGACGCATGACGTCGTCGTTCTCGTACTGGAGGGCGTCGGTGTCGATAGAAACCTTCGCGATGAACTTCTTCCAGTTCTCCGGCAGGTTTTCGCTCCAGAGCACGGTGAGGTTCGGCTCGGCGGCAGCGTTCAGGTTGTACAGGGTGTTGAGCATGCGGTAGCTGTTCTTCGTTACCATATGACGGCCGTCCTCGCCGATGCCGCCGACTGCCTCGGTAATCCACATCGGGTCGCCGCCGAACAGCTCGTTGTACTCCGGAGTGCGCAGGTGACGCGCCATGCGCAGATGCAGAACGAAATCGTCCATAATCTCCTGCGCCTCGGACTCGGTCATGAGGCCGGCCTTGATGTCGCGCTCGAAATAGATGTCGAGGAAGGTGGAGGTGCGGCCGAGGCTCATTGCCGCGCCGTTCTGCTCCTTGATGCCGGCGAGGTAGCCGAAGTACAGCCACTGAACGGCTTCCTTCGCGTTCTCCGCCGGGCGGGAGATGTCGAAGCCGTAGGACGCCGCCATCGCGATCATATCCTTCAGCGCCTTGATCTGGTCGGAAAGCTCCTCTGCGCAGCGGATCTCCTTTTCGGTGGTCGGCACTTCGCCGAGCGCGTCCTTGTCCTTCTGCTTCTCCGCAATTAGGCGGTTCACGCCGTACAGCGCTACGCGGCGGTAGTCGCCGATGATGCGGCCGCGGCCGTAAGCGTCCGGCAGACCGGTCAGCAGGCCGACATGACGCGCCTCGCGGACGTCCTTGGTGTAGGCCGAGAAAACGCCGTCGTTGTGGGTCTTGTGGTACTTGAACTCCTCTTCGATTTTCGGGGAGACCTCGTAGCCGTACTGCTTGCAGGCGTCGCGCACCATGCGCATGCCGCCGAACGGGTTGCAGGCGCGCTTGAGCGGCTCATCGGTCTGGAGGCCGACGATCAGCTCGCTGTCCTTGTCGAGGTAGCCGGGGCCGAACGCGGTGATGGTGATAACGGTTTCGGTGTCGATGTTGCGCACGCCGCCCTTGTCGCGCTCTTCTGCGAGCAGCGTGTCGAATTTCTCGCGCAGACGGGTGGTGCGCTCGGTCGCGGGTGCGAGGAAGGCACTGTCGCCGTCATACGGGGTATAGTTCTTCTGGATAAAGTCGCGGACGTTGATCTCGTTTTCCCAAACGCCGCCGTTAAAATCGTTCCATGCGTTGTTCATTGAAAATTTCCTCCCATTTGTGGTCGCTGTCCCTTTTATTCTGCCCCGAAAAGAGCAACAAAAAAGACAGCATCGCGTTAAAATAATCACGACACTGCCCAGACGGTCGGCATGAAAACAGGTACAGGCGCACCTGTCTCTGATACGGAACTTCCTGCTCCCCGGTGGTTTGCGCTCCACCTTGTCCGTCAGTTGCAGGAAATCTGTCTGGTATTATGGTAGCACAAAAAGCACCCTGCCGCAAGTGCACAAAACGCCAAAAAAATCGGGCGCAAACAGGCATAAACTGCTTCCGCAATGAAAAACGGAAGGTTTGCCTGTCGGCGTCCGATATTTTTCTGTACTGGCGGACTCTCCCGGCGTCGCTTTTCCGCCGAAAGCCGGCGGTTTTCGCATCTCCCGTCCGATTTGGATATTGTGCATAATCCGTTCGGGCGAAAAGCTGCACCGCGCTTACGCCGGGCGGAACCACGCCGGAACAACGTTCTCCCGCGTATCGCACGCAGAAAAGAGCGCCGCGGCGGCTTTTTCGTACTCGGCGGCATTCTTCGCCTTTTTGATGGCTTTTGCAGGTTTTGCGCTGTTTTCGAACAGGTTTCCGAAGTAAAACCACAGCTCCTTCATACGCAGCACGGCAATGCGACTGTCGTCGAAGGCATCGCAGTAGCGCGCGAAAAGGGTGTCGTGAAACGCCTGAAGCCGGGCGCTGCCGGCGCGTTCGCCGCCGCGGACGCGCGTCACGAGCGAGGGGTCGCCGAGCAGGCCACGCCCGAGCATGACCGCCGAAAGCGCCGGATAGCGGGCGCTCACCTCCTGCGCGTCCCGCTCGCTCACAATATCGCCGTTGTAGCAGACCGGCATCACGCAGCGCGGCAGGGCGGCGACGAAGTCGCTCTCGCGGACGCGGCCCTTGTAGAAGTCCTGCCGCACGCGCGGATGGATGGTCAGCTCGTGCACCGGATAGCGGTTGTAGATTTCGAGCAGGCGATCGAACTCCTCCGGCTCGTGCACGCCGAGGCGCGTTTTGATGGAGACCGGCACGGTACAGGCGGAGAAAATTTCGTCCAGAAAGCGGTCGAGCTCGTCCGGATGGGCGAGAAAGCCGGCCCCCTTGCCTTTCGCGGTCACGGTGCCGGACGGACAGCCGAGGTTCAGGTTGACCTCGCCCCAGCCGAGGCTGCCCAGCAGATTCGCCGCCCAGATGAAGTCCGCCGCCGTTTTCGTCAGCAGCTGCGGCACTGCCGGCACGTCCTCATTATATTCGGGCAGCACATCGCGCTTCTGGCGCGGCGTCAGCTTGGGCTGCGTGGTCGGGGTGATGAACGGCATGAAGTATTTGTCGATGCCGGGGAAAAATTCGTGATGGGTGCGGCGGAACACGGCACCGGTGATGCCCTCCATCGGGGCAAAATAGTATTTCATGCGGTTCTCCTTGGGCGTTTTACGGTTCGAGCGCTGGCTCTACCCTGCCGCAGAAATGGATCTCGTACTGGTCGATGCAGCGGCGGATGACCTCCTGCGCCTGCTCGCTGCCGAGCGCGTCCGAGGTCGCGGTGTGCTTGTGCTCAAGCGCCTTGTAGATTTCGAAAAAGTGCGAGATCTCGCTTGCGCAGTGCGGCGGGATTTCGCTGATGTCCTTGTAGAAGTTCCATGTCGGGTCCTGGAACGGCACGGCGATGATCTTGTCGTCGATGGCGTCCCCATCGATCATGCGCATGGTGCCAATGGGATAGCAGTCCACCTCCACCATCGGGTCGAGGGTCTCCGAGCAGAAAACCAGAACGTCGAGCGGATCGCCGTCGTCGGCGTATGTACGCGGAATAAAGCCGTAATTCGCCGGATAATGTGTCGAGGTGTACAGGATGCGGTCAAGGCGCAGCAGACCGGTCTTTTTGTCCAGCTCGTACTTTTTCTTGCTGCCGGCCGGTATTTCGATGACTGCGGTGAAATGGGTCGGCGCGATTGCACGGGGGTCGATGTCATGCCAGATGTTTCTCATGTCCTCAATATCCTCCTGTATTTAATATATACAAGTATAACAGAAACATTATTCATTTGCAATCGTCCGGACGCGGATATGCGTGTCGGAGAAAGAGGAATTTGCAGGATTGTTTTATAAATCCTGCACAAAATCGTACCCTCCCCCACCCACAGAGAGCAGAATGAAATCCCGTCCTCAAACTCCTGCAAAATGGTCAGTTTCTGTATATTTCTTTTGTGCATTTTTTCGTGCAGAAGTTATTGACAAAGCAGTTGCGCTGTTTTAATATGAATATATGAACATATGAGCAATCGTTCATATGTTATTTCGATAAGGAGGCGAGAGCAATGGCAGAACAGGAAAAGCATACCGACTCTGCAACTGCGCAGGAAATAGAAGAGCTGCACGAGCACCATCACCACCACGATGATGACGATTGCTGTTGCGGCCACGACCACGGCGAGCACGAGCATCATCACCACCACCATGATGAGGACGACTGCTGCTGCGGTCACGACCATGAGCACGAACACCATCATCATCACCACGATGATGACGACTGCTGCTGCGGCCACGACCATGAGCACGAGCACGAGCACCATCACCACCATGATGAGGACGATTGCTGCTGCGGCCACGACCACGGCGAGCACGAGCATCATCACCACCACGAGCACACCGCCGGTGCGCACAGCGTCAAGCGCGTGTACACCCTCCAGAACGTCGGCTGCGCCCACTGCGCGGCGAAAATGGAGGAGCGCATCGGTCAGCTGGACGGCGTGGAGGACTGCGTGCTTGTCTTTGAAACCAAGCAGCTGCGCGTGACCGGCGAAAACCCGGACGCTCTGCTCCCGAAGATCCGCGAAATCTGTTCGAGCATTGAGAGCGATGCCAAGGTAATTGCCCCCGCGCCCAAACACTACGGCAAGAACGGCCAGCGTGTCTACACGCTCGAAAACCTCGGCTGCGCCCACTGCGCCGCCAAGATGCAGCACCAGATCAGCCAGCTTGACGGCATCGACGACTGCGTGCTCGTCTACGAAACCAAGCAGCTGCGCGTCAAGGGCGAAAACCCGGACGCCCTGCTCCCGAAAATCCGCGAAATCTGCTCGAATATCGAGAGCGAGGTCAAGGTCATCGCACCCGAGGAGGAGCAGGAGGACGAGAAAGGCAGTCACCCTCTCGCGGAAATGCTGATCGGCGCGGCGCTCTTTGTCGCGGGTCTGGTCATTCCGGTGACGGCGGTCAAAATCGTTTTGATGGTCGCGGCGTATCTGCTGCTCGGCCGCCACGTTCTGCTGACGGCGGTCAAGAACATCGGCCGCGGACAGGTATTCGACGAAAACTTCCTGATGGCGGTCGCGACCATCGGCGCATGGGCGGTCGGCTCGTTCGATGAGGCGGTCGGCGTCATGCTGTTCTACCGCGTCGGTGAATACTTCGAGGACCGCGCCGTAGACCGCTCCCGCAAGCAGATCATGGACGCCATCGACCTGCGTCCCGAAACCGTGAACCTCGTAAAGCCGGACGGCAGCGTTGAAGTTCTCCCTGCGGAGCAAGCCGAAGTCGGCGACCTCGTTCTCGTCCGTCCGGGCGACCGCGTACCGCTTGACGGCGAGGTTGCCGAGGGCGAGACCCGTCTGGATACCTCGGCTGTCACCGGCGAGCCGGTTCCGATCCGCGTTTCGACCGGCGACTCGGTCATTTCCGGCTGCGTCAACACGGACGGCGCGGTAAAGATCCGCGTCACCCACGTGCTCGCGGAGAGCATGGTGCAGCGCATTCTGGACAGCGTGGAGAACGCTGCGGCCCGCAAGCCGAAAATCGACCGCTTCATCACCCGTTTCTCCCGCGTCTATACCCCGGCCGTGGTGCTCATTGCACTGCTGACCGCCATCGTCCCAAGCCTTGTCACCGGCGACTGGCACAAGTGGGTCTACACCGCGATGACCTTCCTCGTTATCTCCTGCCCGTGCGCACTGGTGCTCAGCGTGCCGCTGACCTACTTCTCCGGCATCGGCGCCGGCTCCAAGCGCGGCATCCTGTTCAAGGGCGGCGCTTCGCTTGAGGCGCTGAACAACGTCAAGACCATCGTCATGGACAAGACCGGCACCATCACCAAGGGCAACTTTGTCGTACAGCACATCGTTCCGGCGGCAGGCGTTCCGCTCGACGAGGGCCAGCTGCTCTGGCTCGCCGCCATGTGCGAGGGCGCGTCCACCCACCCGATTGCCCGCTCCATCCTCACCGCATACGAGGAAAAGGGCACGGCGGCCGGAAGCGGAACGGTCGAAAACATCCGCGAACAGGCCGGCGAGGGCGTTGAAGCAACGCTCGAGGGCAAAAAGCTGCTCTGCGGCAACGTAAAGCTCATGAACCGCAACGGCATCGACCTTTCCGGCTACCACGGCACGCCGGGCAGCACCGAGGTGCTTCTTGCGCTGGGCGGCCGCTTCCTCGGCCATATCGACATCGCGGACACGGTAAAGCCGGACGCCAAGCAGGCCGTCGGCCGCATGAAGGCGCAGGGCCTTACGACCGCCATGCTGACCGGCGACGGTCAGGCAAGCGCGGACGCCGTGGCGCAGGCGGTCGGCATCGACGAGGTGCACGCGCAGCTGCTGCCGCAGGATAAGCTGAGCGCGCTCGGCAAAATCCGCGACAAGAACGGCGCGGTCATGTTCGTCGGTGACGGCATCAACGACGCTCCCGTACTTGCGGGCGCGGACGTCGGCGCGGCGATGGGCAGCGGCGCCGATGCAGCTATCGAAGCGGCGGATGTCGTATTCATGAAGGCCGACCTCAGCTCCATCCCGGCCTCGGTCAATATCGCACGCAGCGCGAATATCGTTTCCAAGGAGAACATCATCTTCGCGCTCGCGGTAAAGCTGCTCGTCATGGTGCTCGGCCTTACCAATCACGCCTCCATGTGGCTCGCGGTGTTCGCAGATACCGGCGTCGCCATGCTGTGCGTGCTCAACTCGGTTCGTATGCTCTACAAGAACTTCGACCGTTAAAAAAGACCACATCACTTTTACTCTTTCGCCTGCCGGGTTCGTCCCGGCAGGTATTTTTTTGCCCGAAGCAGTGTTTTCCCCATGAAAAAACCGCCCCGAAGGGCGGTTTTCGATTTATTAACGATACTACCACGCGATACCTTTCAGCTGCCGCGCGGCAGCGCGCATAAAATAGCGTTTGCTTTGCAAACGCATAAAAACCTGGGGCGTGTACCTCGGTTTTTATACTTTAAGAGGGAGAAAGTTTCCGAACGGGAACTTTCGGACGTCCGTGTTCTGCGGCGGGGACCGCCGTCAGAACACACTTGTCGGCGAAACGAAGTTTCGCGACAGGTCAGAACGCGAAGTTGGTCTTTACACGCCAGATGTTCTGTGCGTACTCGGCGATCGAGCGGTCTGCTGCAAAACGGCCGGAGTTTGCAATGTTCATCAGAGCCATGCGGTTCCACTTCTCGGCGTCGCGGTAAGCCTCGCTTACGCGCTGCTGTGCCTCTGCGTAGGACGAGAAATCCTTGAGGCTCATGTAGCGGTCAGCCGGGCCGCCGTTGCCGCCGTGGAGCAGCAGGTTTGCGATGTCGGTGTAGTCTACGCCGTCACCGAAGCCGCGGATCATCTGGTCGAGGACGCGGTGGATAACCGGGTCGTTCTGGTAAATGAGCAGCGGCTCATAGTTGCCGGATGCGGCGAGCGCCTCAGCCTCGGGCGTTTCCATGCCGAAGATGAAGATATTGTCGCGGCCGACAGCCTCGCAGATCTCGACGTTTGCGCCGTCCATGGTGCCGATGGTGAGCGCGCCGTTCATCATGAACTTCATGTTGCCGGTACCGGACGCTTCCTTGCCTGCGATGGAGATCTGCTCAGAGACCTCAGCCGCCGGCATGATCATCTCAGCGAGCGATACCTTGTAGTCCTCGATGAATACGACCTTGAGCTTGTCGCGGACAGCCGGGTCATTCTCGATCATGTTGGAGATGGAGTTGATGAGCTGAATGGTCTTTTTCGCGACGGCATAGCCCGGAGCGGCCTTGGAGCCGAAGATATAGGTGCGCGGCACGAAATCCATGTTCGGATTATCCTTCAGCTTGTGGTACAGGCTGATGATGTGCAGAATGTTGAGCATCTGGCGCTTGTACTCGTGCAGACGCTTTACCTGAACGTCGAAGATCGAGTCCATGCTGACCTCGATGCCGTTGTGCTCCTTGATATAGTCGGCGAGGCGCTGCTTGTTGTGGCGCTTGATTTCGCCCAGCTGTGCGAGCAGAGCCTTGTCGTCCTTGTAGTTCGCGAGAACCTGAAGCTCGGACGGATGGGTGCGGTAGCCCTTGCCGATCTTGCTCTCGATCAGCTCTGCAAGCTCCGGGTTCGCCTCGCACAGCCAGCGGCGGTGTGCGATGCCGTTGGTAACGTTGCAGAACTTGGAGGAGTAGATGCTGTAAAAGTCGTTGAATACGCGCTCCTTGAGGATCTCGGAGTGCAGCGCGGATACGCCGTTGATGGAGAACGAGCCTGCGATGGCGAGGTGCGCCATGCGGACGCGGCCGTCAGCGACGATAGCGAGCTTGGAGATCTTCTGGAAGTCGCCCGGGAAGTAGCTCCACAGCTCCTTGCAGAAGCGCTCGTTGATCTCGTGGATGATCTGCATAACGCGCGGCATGAGCTCCTGCACCAGGCTCTCCGGCCAGCACTCCAGCGCCTCGGGCATGACGGTATGGTTGGTGTAGGCGACAGACTGGCTCGTGATGTTCCATGCCTGCTCCCAGGACATATCGTTATCGTCCATCAGGATACGCATCAACTCCGGGATAACGAGGGTCGGATGGGTATCGTTGATGTGCAGCACGTGCTTGTGCGCGAAGTTGTCGAGCGTGCCGTACTTTGCCTTGTGCTTGGCGCAGATGTCCTGAAGCGTTGCGGAAACGAGGAAATACTGCTGCTTGAGGCGGAGCGACTGACCCTCACGGTGGTTGTCCTCCGGATAAAGGATCATCGAGATGGTCTCGGCCATCGCGTGCTTCTCGACCGCCTTGAGGTACTCGCCGGAGGAGAACAGCTTCATGTCGAGCGCGATGGGGCTCTTTGCCTCCCACAGACGCAGACGCGCAATGTTGTTCGTGTCGTAACCGGAGATCGGCATATCGTACGGCACGGCGAGGACCGGGGTATAGTCGTGATAATCCACGATCAGCTTGCCGTTTTCATCGAAATGGGTGTCGATGGTGCCGCCAATCTTGACCTCGCGGGTCTCGTCCATCGCCGGAATCTGCCATACGTCGCCGGATGCGAGCCACGAATCCGGCAGCTCGACCTGCTTGCCGTCCTCGATCTTCTGCTTGAAGATGCCGTGCTCGTAGCGGATGGAGTAGCCGGTGCCGCGCACGCCGGTAGTAGCCATGCCATCCATGTAGCACGCCGCCAGACGGCCCAGACCGCCGTTGCCGAGGCCCGGGTCAGCCTCCTGCTCGAAGATGTCCGCCATCTCAAAGCCCATGTCCCCCAGTGCTGCGGTCAGCTCGTCGAGCATGCCGAGGTTGTATGCGTTGTTGCGCAGGCTGCGGCCTACGAGGAACTCCATGCACAGGTAATGAACCTGACGGTCGCCGTCACGCTCCACCTCGTTCTGGGTCTCGATCATATGCTCGGTCAGCGCGTCGCGGATGACGAGTGCGCATGCCTCATAGATCTGATCCTTCTTTGCGTCCTTGACTTCGCACGCGAAGTGGCGCTGCAGCTTGCCGGTGATGGCTTCCTTGAGCGCAGCCTTGGTGTACTGTGTCTTTGCCATTGTTTTCTCTGTCTCCTCACATATATTCGGCGTGCCGCAGAGAGCCTTCCCCTGCGGCGCCGCCGTCAAAAGTGCCGATTGCACCTTCAACGCCTGTTAAGCGTTTCGGGACCCCTTTCTGTCCCGTTCTGCGCGTTTTAACGGTACGCGCTTACCAGCCCAGTGCGGTGTGATATACGTCGATGTAGCGGTCCGCCGAGCTGTCCCAGCTGAAATCGCTCTTCATGCCCTGCACCATGAGCTTTTTCCACGCTGGCTTGTTGTAGCGGAATACGCCGCAGGCCTCGCGGATTACGTGCAGCATGTCATGCGCATTGTAGCTTGCGAAGGTGAAGCCGTTGCCCGTGCCGGCGTAATCGACAAAGGCATGAACCGTGTCCTTGAGGCCGCCGGTCTCGCGCACGATCGGAATGTTGCCGTAGCGCAGCGCGATCATCTGGGCGAGGCCGCACGGCTCGAACTTCGAGGGCATCAGGAACATATCCGCGCCCGCGTAGATGCGGTTGGCGAGGTCGCCCGAGAACATGATGGACGCCGAGACCTTTTCCGGCCAGCGGCGCTTTGCCTCGATGAACATCTGCTCGTACTTCCAGTCGCCCGTGCCGAGCACGATAAGGCGTACATCGTCCTCCAGAATATCCGGCAGGACAGCCTCAACAAGGTCAAGGCCCTTCTGGTCTACGAAGCGGGTGACGATACCGATGACCGGGGTATTGTCGTCGCCCTCCAGGCCGCAGAGCTTGAGCAGCTCGCGCTTGTTGACGAGCTTATCGTCCGGCGTATCCGGGCCGTACTGCTTGAAGAGCTTGGTGTCGGTCTGCGGGTTGAAGGCGTCCATGTCGATACCGTTCAGGATGCCGTGCAGCTTGTAGCTGTTCATGCGCAGCACCGAGTCAAGGCGGTAGCCGTAGTATTCGGTCTGGATTTCCTCTGCATACGTGGGCGAAACGGTCGTGACCGCGGTGGACGCGACGATAGCCGCCTTCATCAGGTTGACGTCGCCGTCCATGGCCATGAAGCCCGAGCGGAAGTGCGCGTCGTCGATGCCGAGGACGTACTCCAGGATTTCGCGGCCGTAGCGGCCCTGATACTGGATATTGTGGATGGTGAACACGGTCTTGATGTTTTCATAGAACGGACGGGACGCGAACATCAGGTTGTAGTAGACCGGGACCAGAGCGGTCTGCCAGTCGTTGCAATTGATGACGTCCGGCTTCCAGTCGAGGTCAGGCAGCACTTCGAGCACTGCCTTGGAGTAGTACGCGAAGCGCTCTGCGTCGTCGTACTCGCCGTAGACCTGACCGCGCGCGAAGTAATACTCGTTGTCGATGAAGTAGAAGGTCACGCCGTCCGACTCATAGCGGAAAATGCCGCAGTACTGGTTGCGCCAGCCCAGACGGACGTAAGCGTTTTTGATGTAATAGAACTTTTCGCGCATACTCTGGTCGATCGCAGAATACAGCGGGCAGAATACACGCACGTCATGTCCCTTGGCAGCGAGTGCCTGCGGGAGCGAACCTGCTACATCGCCCAGACCGCCGGTCTTGATGAACGGAGCGCATTCGCTGGTTACGTACATGATTTTCATAAATGCCGAGCCTCCCCTCAGGCAGAGGTATGGGAACCTGCCGGTTTCCTGTCCTCATTAGTAGTGCGTCAGGGCAGCCGCATTCCGCCTGACGCACTGCTCATATCTTTATTATACTCGTTTCCTGTGTCCTGCAATATAGGGATTTTTCACGAACATTTCTCCTGCCGGAGCCGTTTTTTTCGCCCGTCTCCCGTACATTTTACAGAAAACGCTCAGATCGTTGAATTTTTTGCAATGGTGATGGGGTAATTCTCATGCCCCATCATCGTGCGGCCGTTGCGGATGACAACGTTGCGGTCGGTGACAACGTGCTTGAGAGAAGCCTCGCTCAGAACGCGGCCGCCCTCCATGATGATGCAGTCCTTGACTACCGCGCCCTTTGCGATTTCAACATCGCGGAACAGGATGCTGTTTTCAACGTGACCCTCGATGCGGCAGCCGTCCGCTACCAGACAGTCCTCGACCTCGGCCTCATCGCCGTAGTAGGTCGGCGCTTCGTCCTTGATGCGGGTCAGGATCGGATGGGTGCGCTTGAATACCTCGTCGCGAACGTCCTTGTCGAGCATATCCATGTTGGAGTGGAAGTAGTCGCCGGTGTCCTCGATCTTGACGGCGTACTCGTTGAACAGGTAGCCTGCTACCGTGCCGTCGATCAGTGCGCGGGACAGGAATTCGCGCTCGAAATGGATGCAGTTATGGGTAACGCAGTCACTCAGCATATGAATGAGGTACTGGCGGCTCATGACGTAAACGCCGAGCGATACGTGCTTGCACTTGCCGTCGTTGGAGTCGCCGACGCGGATGTCAACGGCTTCCTTCCTGCGGTTCAGCTCCACGTAGGTGGTGAACGGCGAATCCTTCTGCTTCTTGGTGCAGACCATGGTGAGGTCGGCGCCCGACTTCTCGTGACGCTCGATAACGTCGTCGAGCGGAATGTTCGCAACGATGTCGCCGTCCGCGATGACAACGTAATCCGCCTTGTTCTTCTGGAGGAAGTCAACCGCACCGGCCAGCGCGTCGATCTTGCCGCGGTACTCGCCGGTCACGAGCGGAGAAGCCTTCTTCGAGTAGGAATACGGCGGCAGGATGGTGACGCCCGAGTTCTTGCGGGACAGGTCCCAGTCCTTCGCGTTGCCGATATGGTCGATGAGGGACTGATACTTGTCCTTCATCAGGATACCGACGCGGTAGATGCCGGAGTTTACCATGTTGGACAGCATGAAGTCCACGATGCGGTAGCGTCCGCCCCACTGAACCGCGGCCACCGTGCGGTGCTCGGTCAGCTCGCGCAGATCGTTATCGTTATCAAATGCAATAATAATGCCTAATACACTTTTCATTCTGCGTTCTCCCCCTTACTTGGCGTCCGGAATGTCCTCGCCGGCCATTTCCTTGGCTGCGAGCTTGACGTTCTCACCGATGCGGACGTTCTCCGCGACAACGGCGACGCCCCATTTGTCTACGTCGCAGTCGGACGGGCCTTCGCCGACCTGTGCGCCCTTTGCGATCACGGCGCCCGAGGCGACGATGGCGTATCTTACCGACGCGCCCTCCTCAACGACAGCGCCCGGCATGAGAATGGAGTATTCAACGTTTGCGTTCTTTGCGACCTTGACGTCCGAGAACAGCACGGATTCGGAAACGTTGCCTGCGATTTCGCAGCCCTCGCTCAGCAGGGTGTGCTGAACCTTCGCGCCCTTTGCGGTGAAGTGCGGAGGCGAACCGGTGGTGCGGCCGTAGATCTTCCAGTTGTCGTCCGACAGCGCAAGGCCGGAGTTCGGGGACAGCAGATCCATGTTGGCCTCCCACAGGCTCTCGATGGTGCCTACGTCCTTCCAGTAGCCATCGAAGCGGTAGGAAACCATCTTTTCGCCGTTGGCGAGCATTGCCGGGATGATGTCCTTGCCGAAGTCGTTGGAGGACTGCGGATTTGCCTCGTCCTCCTCAAGGTACTTGCGCAGCTTCTTCCACGAGAAGATGTAGATGCCCATGGAGGCGAGAGTGGACTTCGGCTGCTTCGGCTTCTCCTCGAACTCGTAGATGGTGCCGTCCGGCTTGCAGTTCATGATGCCGAAACGGGAAGCCTCGGACAGCGGAACGTCGAGAACCGCGATGGTCGCGTCCGCGCCGGTGTCCTTGTGCTGCTGGAGCATCTTGTTGTAGTCCATCTTGTAGATATGGTCGCCGGACAGAATGAGAACATATTCCGGGTCATAGTCCGCGATGAACGGGATATTCTGATAAATTGCGTTCGCCGTGCCCTTGTACCACTCCGAGGTCTTGCCCTGATACGGAGGCAGCACGCTGACGCCGCCGCGCAGGCGGTCGAGGTCCCACGTCTGGCCCGCGCCGATGTAGGCGTTGAGCACGTGCGGCTCGTACTGGGTCAGTACGCCGACCGTGTCGATGCCGGAGTTGATGCAGTTGGAAAGCGGGAAATCAATAATGCGGTATTTGCCGCCGAACGGTACAGCCGGCTTTGCAACATTCTTCGTCAGAACATACAGACGGCTGCCCTGGCCGCCTGCCAGCAGCATAGCGACGCATTCTTTTTTACGATACATTATACCTCTCCTTTTTGCCTTTATCTGTATAAATAAACTTTATTTATCCTCTTTTACCGCTGTGACTGCGGTTTCTCCCTTGACCGCGACATCCTTCGGTCCGGTTCTCGCCACGGCCTTCGTGCCGGTCTTTGCGACCGCCGTTTCGCCCTTGACCGCAATCTTGGCTGCCGGCTTGACCGCTACCTCGGCCTTTGCCTTGACTGCAACCTTGGCTTCCGGCTTGACCGCTACCTCGGCCTTCGCCTTTTTCGCAACGGTCTTTGTGGTCTTTGCCTTGGGAGAAGCCTTGCGCGCCGGTTTCTTTTCGGCCTCCGCCAGCTTTTTCGCGGCCTCGATTTCGGCCTTGGTGCGGCGCTTTGCTTTGGGCTTGCCCTTGAAGAACAGCACGCCGAAGCGCGGGATTTTAATGTTGATGGACTGCTCCTGACCGTGCATCGGCTTGTTTTCGGTCTTGACCTTGCCGTTCGACAGGCCGCTGCCGCCGAATTCGGTCTTATCCGAGGAGAAAATCTCCTCGTAGGTGCCTGCAATCGGCACGCCGATGCGGTATTCGCCCTGCTCCTCAGGCGAGAAGTTGACGACGGCGACAATATCCGAGCCGTCCTTCGCGATGCGGCGGAAGGCGATGATGTTGTTGCGGTTGTCCTCGTGGCTGATCCACTCGAAGCCGTGCCAGTCGGTGTCCTGCTCCCAGAGCTGCGGGGTTTTCAGATAGAAATGGTTGAGCGCCTTGACGTAGGCCTGCATCTGGCGGTGCGCCGGATAGTCGAGCAGCATCCAGTCCAGACCGCGCTGATACGCCCATTCGGAGAACTGCGCGAACTCGCCGCCCATGAACAGCATCTTCTTGCCCGGATGCGCGGCCATGTAGCCGTACAGCGCACGCAGACCGCCGAACTGGTTCTCATACGGGGGCGGCATCTTGCCGATGAGCGAGCACTTGCCGTGCACGACCTCATCATGCGAAAGCGGCAGGATATAGTTTTCGGAGAAGGCATACATGAACGAGAAGGTGATCTTGTCGTGCATGTCCTTGCGGAAGAACGGGTCCGCCGAGCAGTAGCACAGCATATCGTTCATCCAGCCCATGTTCCACTTGAAGTTGAAGCCCAGACCGCCGTCGTAGCCGGGTTTCGTGACCATCGGCCACGCGGTGGATTCCTCCGCGATCATCATGACGTCCGGATGGTCGGTCAGTATGTATTCGTTCAGCAGCCGCAGGAAATCGACCGCTTCGAGGTTCTCGCGTCCGCCGTGGATATTCGGCCGCCATTCATTCTGGCGGTTGTAGTCGAGGTAGAGCATGGAGGCGACCGCGTCTACGCGCAGACCGTCCATGTGGAACTTCTCGATCCAGAACATCGCGGACGAGAACAGCAGATTTCGCGTCGAAACCTTGCCGTAGTCGAACACGCGCGTGCCCCATTCCTTGTGCTCCATCTTGAGCGGGTCGGCGTATTCATAGAGATGCGAGCCGTCGAACTCGACGAGGCCGCAGCCGTCCTTCGGAAAATGCGCCGGAACCCAGTCCATGATGACGCCGAGGCCGGCCTGATGCGCCTTGTCGATGAGGTACATGAGGTCCTTCGGCGTGCCGTAGCGGCTCGTCGCGGCAAAATAGCCGATGACCTGATAACCCCACGAACCATCGAACGGATACTCGGTCAGCGGCATGAACTCGATGTGCGTGTAGCCCATTTCCTTGACGTAGGGCACAAGCTCGTCCGCCATCTGGCGGTAGGAATAAAAGTTGCCGTCCTCGTGCATCTTCCACGAGCCGAGATGGCATTCGTAGATATTGATCGGACTGGAATACGGCAGGTGGTTCTTTCTCCACTGGAGCCAGCTGTCGTCGCCCCATTCGTAGCCGCTGATGTCATACGCCTTGGTGGCGTTGCCCGGGCGGGTCTCGAAATGGAAGCCGTAGGGGTCGGACTTGTCGAAAACGTCGCCCGACTTCGCCCACACACTGTACTTATATGCGGTATATTCCTGAATATTCGGAATAAATTTCTCCCAGATACCCTGCTCGTCGCGGGTCATGTAGTCCGCGTCGCGGTTCCAACCGTTGAACTCGCCCATGATCGACACGTTCGCCGCCTCCGGCGCATACACGCGAAACAGGTATCCCTGCTCCCCGTCCTGCACAAAGGGGTGTGCGCCCATGTAGTCGTAGGCTCTGCAATCCCTGCCGGAGTAGAAAAGCTCGCTGCGCTTCTCTATGTCCGGGGATGCGGATTTCTTCCTCATACTGCATCTCTCCCTTATTTTTACTGTCAGAAAGCCGTTTTTTGAAACTCTTTCCGTTTCTTCCGTTTTTCTGTCAGTTCCCAACTCATCTTTAGACATATCCAGTATAACGCAATACAGAAAAAAAGTCCAGCAATTTTACACAATCACCAGACTTTTTGAAAAGTTTTTTTGTTCGCTTTACACAGTAAATGATAGGAAATGTCGAGAAAACATACAAAATATAGAAGATTTGTTTATAAAATATGACGGCGAATCATATCGAGTGCTGTGCTGGCCGCCTGCATTCTCACGCGGTCGCGGCCGAACGAGGAGTTGGTTTTGCGGGTAAAGTTCTCCCCCTTGTACCATACGCTGATGTAGACGAGACCGGTCGGCTTGTCCTCGGTGCCGCCGCCCGGGCCTGCGATGCCCGTGATGCCGACGCCGATATCCGCGCCGAGCGCCTTCGCCACGCCCGCCGCCATCTGCTCGGCCGTTTCGGCGGAAACCGCGCCCACCGTGTCGAGCGTTTCCTTCTTGACGCCCAGCACGTTCATCTTGACCTCGCTCGCGTAGGAGCACACGCCGCCAAGGTAGTAATCCGAGCAGCCGGGAACGTCGGTGATGCGCTTGGAGAGCAGACCGCCCGTGCAGCTTTCCGCCACGGCAAGCTTCAGACCCTTTTCGCGCAGACCGTCGCCGACGACCTGTTCGAGCGAGTCAACGTCCACGCCGTATACGTCGTCACCGAGCAGCTCGACGATCTCCTTGACGACCGGCTGAAGCAGCGCTTCGCACTCCTCGGGCGTGTCCGCCTTGGCGGTGACGCGCGCGAAGCACTCGGAGGTTTTCGCGTAAGGCGCGATGGTTGGGTTCTTGCTCTTTTCCATCATGTCGTGCAGGATGTGCTCCATGCTGCTCTCGCCCAGACCGAACACGCGAATGTTGTGCGAAACGATGCAGCCGCCCGCCAGCTTGTACAGGTACGGCATCGCGCATTCCTTCCACATCGGGTTGCACTCGCGCGGAGGGCCGGGCAGCATGAGCACGTGCTTGCCGTAAGCCTCGAACGCGCAGCCGGGCGCCGTGCCCCAGAGGTTGGTGAACACGGTGCAGCCCTCGGGCAGCCATGCCTGCTTTTCGTTGTTCTTGGTCATTTCGCGGCCGATTTTGGTGAAAAACTCGGTCAGACGGTCGAGTGACGGCTGATGCAGCGCCATCTTCTTGCCGAAAACCGTCGCAAGAGTCTCCTTGGTCAGGTCGTCGAGGGTCGGCCCGAGGCCGCCGGTGGTGATGATGATGTCCGCACGGTCGCGTGCGGTTTCGATTACGTGGCGCAGACGGGCCGGGTTGTCACCGACGACCGTCTGATAAAATACGTTGATGCCCAGTTCGGAAAGGCCCTGCGAGATAAGCTGCGCATCGGTGTTCACGATGTCGCCGAGCAGGATCTCCGTTCCGACTGCGATAAGTTCTGCGTTCAATGTAATTTCTCCTTCGTGGGTATCGGCAGCGCGCGCACGCGCCGCCATATGATTCTCGATAAAAGCGCAGCTCTGCCGCGCTTTTATTCCGCTGCCCGCGCCGCAGCGGCGCGGCCTCGTCCGCCGTGCGGACGAGAGGGGGTTATCCGATTTGGTTTCCTCGGGAACCAAATCGGTATCTAAGGGGGACAGCGTCCC
>UQVU01000011.1 GCA_900544475.1 uncultured Butyricicoccus sp. | reverse complement strand
GTATCATTATCGTAGGGCGGGGTGCCCTCACCCCGCCGTTTCTACCGCCTGCAAATCGTTACAAGCGGCGGGGTGGGGGCACCCCGCCCTACGGCTTTTACGGGTTGCATCAGAATCGGGGCTGCTCATTCCCCGTTACTGATCATTTCCTTGAATTCTTCCTCCGTCAGCACCGGAATGCCCAGTTCTGCGGCCTTTTGCAGCTTGCTGCCGGCGTTTTCGCCCGCAACGACGTAGCTTGTCTTTTTCGACACCGAACCCGCCGCCTTGCCGCCGAGGGATTCGATAAGGTCGTTGATCTCCTTGCGGGTGTAGAGCGTCAGACTGCCGGTCGCGACGATGGTCTTTCCGGCAAGCAGGTCGCTCTTCGCGGTCTTTTCGCCGATGAAGTTGACGCCGTGCGCACGCAGCTTTTCAATAAGCGTGTGCGACTGCGGCAGGGCGCGCCATGCGGCGATGCTTTCCGCCGTGGTCTGGCCGATGTCGCGTATCTCGGTCATCTCCTCGACCGGCGCGGTCAGCAGCGCATCGAGCGAGCCAAAGTGGTCGCTGAGGATGCGGCCCGCCTTCTGGCCGACGTGGCGGATGCCGAAGGCAAACAGCAGCCGCGACAGGTCGCGCGTCTTGCTTGCCTCGATCGAGCGGACGAGGTTGTTCGCCCAGGTGTCCACCTTCTTGCCGAGGGGAAGCAGCTGCTCCACCGTCAGGTCATAGAGGTCGGCGGCGGACTTCACGAGTCCTGCGTCGATGAGCTTCTGGAGGTTGCCCTCGCCGCAGCCGTCGATGTCCATCGCGTCGCGAGAGGCGAAGTGCATGAGGTTGCGCAGCAGCTGCGCCGGGCAGGTCGCGCTCGTGCAGCGGATGGCGGCCTCGTCCTCATCGTCATAGACCGGTGCGCCGCAGACCGGGCAGAACTTCGGGAACTCATACGGCACCGAGTCGAGCGGCCGCTGATCCTTGTCCACGCCGATGATTTCCGGAATGATTTCGCCCGCCTTGCGCACGGAAATGATGTCACCCACGCGGGCGTCCAGCTGGCGGATAAAATCGCGGTTGTGCAGCGTCGCGCGGGAAACCGTGGTTCCGGCGAGCCGCACCGGTTCGAGCACCGCGTTCGGCGTGAGCACACCGGTTCGGCCGACCGTGATGACGATGTCCTTCAGGAGCGTCTGCTTGACCTCGGGCGGGTACTTGTACGCCGCCGCCCAGCGCGGGAATTTCGCGGTCGAGCCGAGTGTTTCGCGCTGCGCGAACGAGTTGACCTTGACGACCGCGCCGTCGATGTCGAAATCCAGCTCGCCGCGCGTTTCGCCCATGTTCTCGATTTCGCGCTGTACGTCCGCAGGGTCGGTGTAGACCGGGTAGCGCGGACTCGTCGGGAAGCCGAGGCTTTGCAGGTAATCGAGCGCCTGCACGTGGCTCTCCATCGGCAGCTCGTCGCTGTTCTGGATATTGAAGCAGAAAATGGACAGCTTTCGATCGCGCGTAATGCGGCTGTCCTTCTGGCGCAGAGAGCCTGCGGCCGCGTTGCGCGGATTGGCGAGCAGCGGCTTTTCGTGCAGCTCCAGCTCGGCGTTCAGCGCATCGAACACCGACTTCTTCATATAGACCTCGCCGCGCACGATAAGGTGCGGAGGGGCATTCTCGAGCTTTTTCGGGATGTCCTTGATGGTTTTGAGGTTTTTGGTGACGTCCTCGCCCACCTGACCGTCGCCGCGCGTTGCGCCGCGCACAAACTCACCGTCCACGTACTCGAGCGCGACCGAAAGGCCGTCGATTTTGTACTCGACAACGTATTCCGCCTTGCCGACCGTATTTTCCACGCGCGTGTAGAACTCGCCCAGCTCATCGAACGAGAAAACGTCCTGCAAGCTCTCAAGCGGATAGGCGTGCGTGACCTTGGCGAAGCGTCCGCTTGCCGTGCCGCCCACGCGCTGCGTCGGGGAATTCACGTCCGCAAACTCCGGGTGCTCGGTCTCGAGCGCGCGCAGCTCACGCTGCATCATGTCGTACTCGTAGTCAGAAATTTCGGGCGCGTCGTCATTATAATATTTTTCGTTATGATACCGCAGCTTTTCACGCAGTGCGGTGATCTGTTCGCGTGCGTCCATAGTAAAACTCCTTTTGCGTGCAGAAAAATTTCCACACAGATTTAGTATACCAAAGATTTGCGCGTTTTTGAAGTCTTATTTTCCGTTTTTTCGGATTTTGTTATTTTTCGGGTATCTCCGCCAGGAGGCCGTCCCCTGCCGCGCCGATGTAGGCATATCTCTCGGGCACGGTGCCGACGATGACCGTATCGGTCACGGGAAAGGCAGACACGACCTCGCGGTCCTCGCCGCCGAGCGGCGTCAGGATACGGAAGCCGGCGTGCACCTCGATAAAAATGCAGTGGCGCGTCTGGTTGATGCCGGCGGCGGAAAAGCTGCTGACAAACTCCGCCTCCATCTGGGTAAGTCCCGCAAGGCCGAAACGGAGTGCCGGTCCCCTGCCGGAAAAGAAGCGCGGCGCGAGCACCGACCCGAGCGGCACCTCGATGTCCGTCTGCTCAAACTCATCGAGACGGTCGTAGAGCGCGTTCACGAGCCGCGACTTGATGCGGCCGATGGCGGCGACGTCCGTGCGCAGCGCGGTCACATGGCGCTCCGCGTCGTAATCGAGCTGCACGAGCGAGGCGTAGCGCTCCGGGTGGGCGTAGACCTCGTCCTCCATGATGCTGCCGATTTCCATGAGCGCGTTGTCCTCGGTTTCGTTTATCGCGTATTCGAGGAACATTCGGTGCATCCTCGCGGTCAGCAGTCCCCCAAGGCACAGAACCACCCCGAAAAGCAGCACCGCCGCCAAGTGCCTGCCGCGTTTGCGTCTGTGACGCATGTTATCACCCTGTACAAAGATATGACATCTCCTGCAGGATTATGTAGGGCGGGTGCACCCTCACCCCGCCGCTCTAACCCGTCTGAACGCCGTTCAAGGCGGCGGCATGGGGTCATGCCGCCCTACGGTGCGTTGACGATAACCGTTTTCACACCGTTACACGGCGGGCTGAGGGCAGCCCGCCCTACGGGATAAGAGGATAACACGAAGCAAAAAAAGGAGACACCCTTTCACAGGTGCCTCCTTGCGCTTTTTTAGCTTGGAGAGAAATTAGTCCTCGTAGTCCTCGCCGTCCTCGAGCAGAGCACGGATAGACAGGGAAACCTTCTTCTTCTCGTCGTTGATGTCGATGATCTTCGCCTCGACAACCTGGCCGACCTCGAGAGCGTCTTCCGGCTTAGCGATGCGGTGATCCGCGATCTGGGAGATGTGGATCAGGCCGTCAACGCCCGGTACGATCTCAGCGAATGCGCCGAACGGCATGAACTTGAGGATCTTGACCTCAGCCACAGAGCCGATGTCGTACTTGGACTTGAATACGTTCCACGGATTGTCCTCCTCGCGCTTGTAGCCGAGAGAGATCTTCTTGTTCTCCTTGTCCAGACCGATTACGAATACCTTGACCTTGTCGCCAACGGAAACGACCTCGGACGGGTGCTTGATGCGGCCCCAGGACAGCTCGGAGATGTGAACCATGCCGTCTACGCCGCCGATGTCTACGAATGCGCCGTAGGAGGTCAGGGACTTGACTACGCCGTCGTACTCGTTGCCGATCTCGATGGTGTTCCAGATCTGCTCAGCAGCAGCCTTGCGAGCCTCCTGCTGGATCTGACGGATGGAACCAACAACGCGCTTGCGCTGACGGTTGATCTCGGTAACGTAGAAGGACTGCTTGGTCTTTACCAGCGGGGTCATCGGCTGATCCTTCGGAACGCCGGTCTGAGAAGCCGGGATAAAGACGCGAACGCCGTATGCGGTTGCAACGACACCGCCGCGGTTCTCCTCAACGATGGTGCCCTCAACTACGGTGTGGTCCTCGTAAGCCTTCTCGATGGTCTCCCAGCCCTTGAGCTGGTCTACGCGCTTCTTGGACAGGGTAACGGTGCCCTCGCCGTCGTTTACGCGAACGACAACAGCCTCGATCTCGTCGCCAACGTGGATGTTAGCAGCTACATCGTAGTTCGGGTCGTCGCTCAGCTCGCTCAGCGGAATGTACGCAGTGTGCTTAACGCCCAGATCGACCTGTACGTCGTTATTGGAAATACCTACAACGGTGCCGGTTACCTTTTCTCCATTATTTAAAGTCTTGAAGGACTCTTCCAGCATTGCTGCAAAGTCCTCGCCGTTTTCAATCTTGATTTCTTCGCTCATCATGTTACTGACCTCCTTAATTATCCATGCCGGTGTAGAAGCTCCTGCTGTGATACCAATATTTCCGGTCCTGAGAAGCTCCTGCGTAGTAAGCTCCGCGGCATCCTCGATATAAAGTACATTGCTGCACAGCGAACGGCTGATTTCGTACAGCCGTTTTGTATTTGAACTTTTCCTGTCGCCGATCACGATCATTTGCTCGCACGACCCGGCAAGCAGACGAGCCTCCGACTGACGCTCGTCCGTCGCTTTACATATTGTATCAAAAATTTTGAGGTTTGTACACCTTTTTTTTAAGATAGACACAGAAATATTCCAGATCGTCCGATTGACTGTTGTTTGAGCAACCATGGAAACCGGCCTGTCCGCCGGGTTGAATGCGTCCGCAAACGTCTGCGCCGCCTGTTCTCCGTCGATAACAACGCTCTCGCCGCACCAGCCGCGTATGCCCTCGACCTCGGGATGCCCCTCCTTGCCGAGAATGACGATGAGGCGTCCGGCGCGGCTTTCCTCGTCAACGATGCGGTGGATTTTGTGCACGAACGGGCAGGTCGCGTCGAAAATCTCGCAGTTCTTCGCGCGGAAGGCATCATAGACCGCGCGCGGCACGCCGTGCGCCCGAATGAGCACCCGCTCGCCGTCCGGTATCTCCTGGATGGTGTGCGCGGTGTGCACGCCCATCTTTTCGAGCCGCTCGATTTCGTGCATATTGTGAATGATCTCGCCGTAGGCGTAGATGCTGCCGTGCTCGTGCGCCTGCTCCTCGGCGAGCTCGACCGCCCGGCGCACGCCAAAGCAGAAGCCGGCGGTCTTTGCTACCGTAACGCTCATGCCTGCTCCTTCAGCGCGTAGATGCGGCGCAGAATGTCGTCCGCGAGTGCGCCGTACTCCTTGGTCTTCGGGTCGGGCGTGAACGGCTTGCCAATGACGACGGTCGCCTTGCAGCGGAAGCCCTTGCCCTCGCTGATATACATGGGCAGGATGGGAGCGCGGCTCTTGACGGCGAGCATCGCGGCGCCCTTCTTGGTCTCGCCCTCAGCCGCACCTCGCGTGCCCTGCGGGAAGATGATGAGCTTCTGACCCGCCTTGACGCTCGACAGCGCGGTCTTGATGGCGGTGATGTCCGCGCCCTCACGGTCGACCGGGAACGCGCCGAGCGCCGCGATCAGCCATGCGAACAGCTTATTGCCCTGGAACAGTTCCTTTTTCGCCATCAGACGCAGCGGCGTTCTGTGGCTGAGCGCGACCGCCGCGAACGGAGGGTCGGAAAGCTGAATATGGTTCGGACAGACAACGCAGCCTCCCTCGGGGATGTTTTCGCGTCCGATGATGCGGTAGCCGAAGTAGATATGGAACGCAAGTGCCACGAACGGCACGACGAGCCACTGAAACCAGCGGTGATACTTGAACTTCATTTATTTTCCTCCGTTTTTTCGCGAATGATACGCAGAACGGCCTCGATGCTCTCATCAAGGGTGAGCGCACTCGTATCGAGCAGTACAGCGTCCTCCGCCTGTCTGAGCGGCGCGATGGCGCGGTTCATGTCCTGACGGTCGCGCTCGTTGATGTCGTGCAGCACACTTTCCATCGTGACCTGCTGGCCCTTTTCGATAAGCTCCTTATAACGGCGCTCGGCGCGGGACTCGGGCGACGCTGTCAGGAAGATCTTGACCGGCGCGTCCGGCAGGATGACCGTGCCGATGTCGCGGCCGTCCATCAGGATATTGCCGTTCTTCGCCATGTCGCGCTGGGTGCTCAGCAGGAACTCGCGCACCTCGGGCACGGCGGAAACCTTGGACGCATAATAGGCGATTTCCGGGGTGCGGATGGCGTCCGAAACGTCCTCGCCGTTCAGCAGCACGTGCTGTGCGCCGTTTTCATAGGCGATGCCGACGCGAAGGCCCGGGAGCACGCTCTTGATGCCCTCGGTGTCCTCGCCCGCGACACCCTTTCGGCAGACCGCGAGGCCGATGGTGCGGTACATCGCGCCCGTATCGACATAGACATAGCCGAGCTTTGCGGCCGCCGCGCGGGCGACCGTGGATTTACCGGCGCCAGAGGGGCCGTCAATCGCAACTGACACAAATTTCATTTATTCTTCCTCCTGTGCGGCGGACAGACCGGCAAGGCGGCCTGTGGACCACGCAATCTGTAAATTAAAGCCGCCCGTGTAGGCGTCCACATCGAGCACCTCGCCCGCGAAGTACAGTCCGCTGCACTTCTTCGACTCCATGGTTTTGGGGCTGACCTCGCGCACGGAAACGCCGCCCGTGGTGATGATGGCCTCGGCGATCGGGCGCTTGCCCGAAATCTCGACCGGGAACGCCTTCAGCACGCGCAGGAGCGACGCACGCTGCTTTTTCGTGATGGCGTTCACCTTTTCGCGCGGGTCGATGCCGCTCTTTTCGATGACCGCCGGGATGATTTTCCGCGGCAGCAGCTCGCCCAGGGCGTTTACGAAGTCGCTGTTCTTGTGCTTGTCGAAGTCGGACAGCAGGCGCTTGTCGAGCGTTTTTTCATCGAGCGCCGGCTTGAGGTCGATTTCGACGCGATAGTTCTTGCTGCCGATGTGGCGCATATGTGCGCTCGCGGACAGCACGAGCGGACCCGACAGACCGAAGTGCGTGAACAGCATTTCGCCGAAGTCGGTGTAGATTTTCTTTTCGTTCTCGAACACGGTCAGCTGCACGTTGCGCAGGCTGAGTCCCATCAGCTCGCGGCAGGTCTCGCCCTTTTCGACGAGCGGCACGAGCGAGGGGTTCGCCGGAACGACCGTGTGCCCGGCCTCGCGGGCGAAGCGGTAGCCGTCGCCGGTCGAGCCGGTCTGCGGATAGGACGCGCCGCCGGTCGCGACGATCACGCGGTCCGCAGGATAGGTTTTCTTTCCGACGCGCACGCCGGTCACGCGGCCGTTCTCGATGATAACGTCCGATACCGTTCCGTGCACGATGGAAACGCCCGTGCGTTTAACCCAGAGAAAGAGTGCGTCGATGATGTCGGCGGCCCTGTCCGACACCGGGAACACGCGGTTGCCGCGCTCGGTTTTGAGCGCTACGCCCTTCTCCTCGAAAAACGCCTTCACATCCGCCGGCGAAAAGCCGCCGAGTGCGGAATAGAGAAAGCGCGGGTTGACCGGCACGCTGCGCAGCACCTCCTGCGCGTCGCAGTCGTTGCAGACATTGCAGCGTCCCTTGCCGGTGATGAATAATTTTCGTCCGACTTTTTCATTGGTCTCGAACAGGGTGACGTTCGCGCCCTGCTCTGCGGCGGTACCCGCCGCCATCAGTCCGGCAGCGCCGCCGCCGATGACAATTATGTTCAATTCGTATCGTCCTCCGGCTTTTCGTATACGTCGTATTTCTCCCAGATGCTCTCGAGCTTGTTGAAGGTGTGCTCGATCTCGTCGCGGCGGCTCATGCCGACGGCAACGATGAGCGCGTTGACGACCGAGAGCGGCGCCACGAGCGAGTCAACGAAGCTCGCCATATCGCTGCGTGCGAGCAGCAGATGGTCGGCCACGCGGGCGAGCGGCGAGAGCTGGCTGTCGGTCAGCGCAATGACCTTCGCGCCGCGGTCGCGGGCGTACTGCATCGCGCTCAGCGTGCGCTTGGAGTAGCGCGGGAAGCTGATGCCGAACAGCACATCCCCCGGACCGACGCGAAGCACCTGCTCGAAAATCTCGCTGACGCTGTTGGTGTGCACGAGCGTGACATTATCGAACAGAAGGTTGAAATAAAAGCCGAGAAAGTTCGCCAGTGCACTGGACGAGCGCACGCCGAGTATGTAGATGCGGTGCGCCCCCGTGAGCGCGTCCACCGCGCCCTGAAAGGCGTCGCGGTCGATTTCATCAAGGGTCTGGCGGATCATGTCGGTGTCCGCGTGCAGCACGGTGCGCAGCACGTCGCGGCCTCCCAGCCGGTCGCTCGAAACCTCCATGCGCTGCACCGAGGTCAGCTTGTTGCGGATCATCTCCTGAAGCGCACGCTGAAGGTGCGGATAGCCGTTGTAGCCAAGCTCGGTCGCAAAGCGCACGACCGTGGACTCGCTCACGCCGACCGTCACGCCCAGACGGCTCGCCGTCATGAAGGCCGCCTTGTCATAGTGCTCGAGAATGTACCGCGCGATCTGCTTCTGCCCCTTGGAAAAACCGGGCAGTTCGGTCTGTATCTTGCTGATAAGGTCGTTCATTCCATCATCTCTCCTGCATTATTTCCTGCATTTCTCTGCTACCATTGTAAGCCGTCCTGCACAGAAATGCAAGAGCCGCCCCGAAAAATTGCAGAATTATTCTCCGCGCCGGATTTCCGTTCTGCGTTTCGTGCGGCGTCACGCATCATTCCTCGATTCCGGCGCACAGGTCCTGAAGGTAGGCCAGCTCGTCCTGCGTCAGCTCGCGCCATGCGCCGCTCTTGAGCTTGGGGTCGAGCGGCATCTCACCGATGGCGACGCGCTTGAGGCGGCGCACCTCAAGGCCGACCTTTTCGCACATCTTTCTGATCTGGCGGTTGCGTCCCTCGTGAATGGTCATGCGGATTTTCGCGGTGTCCTCGCCGCGCTCCATGATAACGACGCCCGCCGGACGGATGGCGTAGCCGTCGATCTCCATCGGCTCGGAAAGGCGCGGAATGCTGTCCATATTGCCGCGCACGCGCACCTCGTAGTGCTTTTCGACCTCGTGACGCGGATGGGTCAGTCCGTTGACCAGATCGCCGTCGTTCGTCAGAATGAGCAGGCCCTCGGAATTGTAGTCGAGGCGTCCCACCGGCACGACGCGGGCGCCGCAGCCGCGCACGAGATCCGCGACCGTCTTGCGGCCGCGCTCGTCCTTGAGTGTAGTGACGTAGCCGCGCGGCTTGTAGAGCATGAGGTAGCGCTTTTCCTCGCTGCCGCCGAGCGGACGCCCGTCCACCATAATTTTATCGCGGCGCATATCCGCCTTGTCGCCGACCGAGGCCGTCCGTCCGTTCACGGTCACGCGGCCGTCCTCGATCCATCGCTCCGCCTCGCGGCGCGAGCAAAGCCCCGCCTGCGCCAGCAGCTTTTGCAGTCTTTCTTCCATCTATGTAAACCTCTTTTCGTTAGTTTGTTGAGTGAAGAGCGGAATTCCAAGTGGAGAGTGAAGAGTTAAGAGTGGAGTTATCGCGGCGTGCTTCGCACGCAATCCAATCATCGCGCATCGCGCGATCCCTTAATCTTCACTCTTCACTCTTTTCTTGCTCTTATTCCTATTTGTTTCTTATCTTTTTCAGTATTCGTTCGAGAGCGCCCTGTTTTTCCTCTTTTATCATCACCTCGCCGCCGTAGAGCAGGCGGTCGGAGGCAACTGCGGCGTCCCCTATGCGGTACTCGACCGTTCCGGCGGAGGCCGCGCGCACCACCGGCGCGTAGCAGAATTTTTCGCCGTAGCGCACGCGGCGCAGCTTTTCCTTTTCGCCCGGCAGCAGATACGCCGTGACCGTGCTTTTCGCGGTGAGCGGAACGCTTTCGCTCTCGCCGCCGAACACGCGCACCTCCGCGAGCGTATCGCCCTTTTCGTGCAGCGTCACCTCGGAATACCGCGAAAAAGCGTCATCGAGCAGGGCGATATGGTCGTTCCAGTCGTCCGGGTCGTTCAGCGTGACCGCGATGACCGTGCGCCCGTTTCGCTCCGCCGCCGACACCAGACACCGCCCGGCGGCTCGTGTGAAGCCGGTCTTGACGCCGATCGCGCCGTCGTACATCGACAGCAGGCGGTTGTGGTTGACAAGGGTGCGCCCGGCGGCGGTGCAGGTTTTCGTGGAAACCATGTCGCAGAACACCGGGTCGCGCAGGGCGGCGGCGGTGATTTCCGCAAGCTCCCGCGCGGTCGTGTAGTGGTTTTCCGCCGGCAGGCCGCTCGGGTTCTCGAAATGCGTGTCGGAAAGGCCGAGTTCTGCGGCTTTCGCGTTCATCTTTTCGACAAACGCCGTCATGCCGCCGCACTCGCCCGCGACAGCCGCCGCCGCGTCGTTGCCCGAGGAGAGCAGCAGCCCGTAAAGCGCCTCGCGCAGGGTGAGCCGCTCGCCCTCTTGCAGGTACATGGACGAGCCTTCCGCCATGTACTCGCGCTTGACCGTGAACACGCGGTCGAGGTCGCCCTCGCCGAGCGCCACGAGCGCGGTCATGATTTTGGTCGTGGACGCCATGGGCAGACGGCTGTCCGCATTCGAAGCGAAAAGCGTTTCGCCCGTGTCCGCGTCCATCGTCACCGCCGCCGACGCGCTGAGCGCCGAAGCACGCGGCATGAGCGCCGCACAGATGCACACCGCTACCCACAGCCTTTTCACACGCACCACTCCCTTACGCATAACACAACCTACTCCACGTTTGCTATGAAGTAGGTTGTGCGCAGGGTATGTGTTTTATTCCTCAGCGGTTTTGGGCGCTTCTGCGGTTTCCGCCGGCCGGTCGTTTTTTTTGCCGGAAAAGCCCTCAACGAAGCTCGAAACCTTGTTGATGGCGCCCGGGATCATCTCAACCAGACGGTCTACCGTGTTGGACGCCTGCGCGTTGATGCCGAGAATGGACGCGCCGCCGTCCTTTGTGATAATGAGGAAGCACACCGGGGACACGGTAACGCCCGCGCCGCCGCCGCCGCCGAACGCGAGGGGCGCACCCGGCTGTGCGTGCTTGCTTGCGAAGTCGGTGCCGCCCGTACCGAAGCCGAACGATACCTTGGATACCGGAATGACCGTCGTGCCGTCCGCCGTCGTGATGGGGTTGCCGATGATGGTGTTGACGTCCACCATTTCCTTGATTTTCGCCATGGTTTCGGTCATCAGGTTGCCGATGGGATGCTCATTCATTTTCTCTCACCTTTCTTTTAGCTGTCGCAAAACTTCGTTTCGCCGACAAGCTGTGTTTTGACTTCGCGTTGCAAAGTCTATTTTATGCACGCTGCCGCGTGGCAGCTGTACCAGATAGAACAGCGTATAATATAGGATGCCATAAGAAAGGTTGATTTTTCATGAAGAGAGCATCTGCCGCCGGACTTTGCGCGGCTCTGCTGTGCGGTATGTGTGCCCCGGCGTATGCGGCGGACACGGCGAAGCCCGCACAGACCACGACCACGGCGCAGACCGAGGTGAAAGCGCCGGTCAAGCTGAGCTTCGACACGCTCGAAAAGACCGTGCGCGAGGGCAACGTATCTATCCGCTCGTATCAGCAGACCGTCGAGAGCGCGGAAAAGACCGACGTTTCCGACCAGTACGTCAACAAGTATTTTAGCCTGTCGCAGCAGATCGACGCCTACGACAAGCAGATCAGCAGCCTGAAGAAATCCCGCGACAGCATCACGGACTCAGACCTCAGGAAAACCATCACCGCGCAGATCAGCGTGCTTCAGGCGACGCGCGACAGCCTGTATCAGCAGTACAAGAACCTCGACGACGACGAGGACGACGCAAAGGACGAGCAGAAAAAGACGGTCGATTCGACCCGCCGCCAGATGCAGAACAACGCCGACACCATCTGCCTGTCGGCCGCGAACAACTACATCTCCCTCGCGTCCATGCAGTATTCGCTCGCGCAGACCGAACGCAGCCTTCAGCAGCTCGACCGCAGCATTGCGCAGACGAAAAAGCAGGTAGCGCTCGGCATCGCGACCAAAAACACCCTGTCTGGCCTCGAGAGCCAGCGTGAGCTTCTCGCGGCGCAGCAGAAGAGCGCGCAGACCTCGGCGGACAGCCTCGCGAACACGCTCGCTATCCAGTGCGGCTACCCGACCGGCACCGAGATCACCATCGAGTCGCTGCCCGAAGTGACGGCGGAGCAGCTCGCCTCCATCGACTATGAAACCGACCTCGCCGAGGCACTGAAAAACAGCTATTCCATCTGGTCGGCTGACGACAGCGTGCGCAAGGCGTCCGACGACTACGAAAACGACGTCACCAACAATCTGCACGCCTACGAGGCGGCGAAAATTCAGCGCGACGCGACCGAGGAGAGCGTAAAGTCCTCCTTCCGCAAGCTGTACAAGACCATGCAGGAGAAGAACACCGCCATGACCGCAGCGCAGACCGATCTGGCGCAGGCACAGAAAACCTTCGCGGTATCTCAGCTCCAGTACAACCGGGGCATGATCTCGCGCATCAAATTCGAAGAGGCGCAGGACACGTACACGACCGCTCAGGAGACGGCGGAAAATGCACGTACCGGCCTGCTGACCGCATATAACAACTATCAGTGGGCAAAGCGCGGCGTGATGACGAGCGCGTCCTAAGCAGGACAGGGACCAAAGGAGGAGACCGATGAAAAAACGTATTTTGGCAGCGCTGCTTGCAGCTTCCATGGCGCTCTGCGCCGGCTGCGGCAGCCAGAGCGATGACACGGCGGAGGACGACCAGACCCCGTCCGGCACCGCCGTTGAGGTGACCGAGGTAACGCAGGGCGCGATGAGCACCGAATACTCGGTAAACGGCAAGGTGGCCGCAGACAACGAGGTGCAGGTGTTCCCGATGCTCGCGGGACAGGTGCTGACGCTTTCCGTCAGCGAGGGCGACAAGGTGTCCAAGGGGCAGACGCTTCTGAGCGTTGATACCTCGACCGTTACCTCGACCATGTCCTCGCTGCGCGAGTCGTACAACGCGACCAAGACCGCGACCGACAAGGCGATCGAAAACGCCCAGATCAGCGTGCAGCAGGCGCAGCTTGCGGTGGAGAACACCGAAGCGCTTCTCGAAGCGGGCGCCGCCGCCGAGCAGGACCTGACCAAGGCCAAGCAGGGTCTGGAACAGGCGCAGGCAGGCGTTGCGCAGGCACGCGCACAGCAGGCCGCGTCCCTTGCCCAGATTCAGGCAAGCATGGACCAGATCAACAAGCAGGCGTCCCTCGGCACGGTCACCGCGCCCTGCGCCGGTACGGTCACGACCGTGAACGTCGTGCAGGGCGGCATGGCGTCCTCTGCGCAGCCGGCCGTCGTTATCGCGGAGGACAGCCGCGTGAAGATCAAGGCATCGGTCTCCGAGGACGTCTTTGCGGGCCTCCATGTCGGCGACAGCGCGGGCGTGCAGATCTCTGTCCTCTCCGACGAGGTCAAGACCGCGAAGATCCTGTCGCTCCCGGCGGCTGCCAACCAGCAGACCAACCTCTATGACGTATCGGTTTCCGTTCCGGACGGCAGCGACCCGGCCATCGGCTCGTTTGCTACCGTTATCTTCTACACCGACCGCCGCGAGAATACGCTCTCCGTTCCGACCGAGTGCGTGCTGACCGGCAACGACAACGAGCGCTATCTGTTCACCGTGGACGAGGGCGGCACGACCGCAAAGCGCGTCACGGTTGAAACCGGTCTTGTCGGCAAGACCCAGACCGAAATCACCTCCGGCCTGACCGCCGGCGACCGCGTCGTTACCAAGGGTCAGTCCTACCTGTCCGACGGCTCCGCCGTCCGTGTCGTCACCTCTGACGGCGGGGAGGGTTAAAACCGAATGAAAGTAGCAGCAACCTTTATCAAGCACCATGTAATGACCATCCTTCTGTATCTCATGGTCATTGTGTTCGGCTTTTACAGCTTTTCGACCCTGCCCCTCGCGCTCATGCCGTCCATGGAAATCCCGGCGGCTATCGTGTACGCGACCTATCCGGGCGCGGGCCCGGAGGACATCGAGCAGCAGGTCACAAAGCCGCTCGAAAGCGCGGTGGCGGGTCTGTCCGGTCTGGACACGCTCCAGTCCACCTCCTCCGAGAATATGTCCATGGTCATCATTCAGTTCACCGACTCCACCAATCTGGACGACGCGATGACCGACCTGCGCGACAAGGTCAGCCAGGTCAAGAGCCAGCTTCCCGATGACGCTTCCGACCCGACTGTCATGAGCATCGACATCGACTCGATGCCGGTCGTTCAGGTCGCGCTGCGCGGCTCCGACCTTGCAGCCCTCCAGTCCATCGCGGAGGACGACATCTCCCCGGCGCTTGAGCGACTGGATGGCGTGGCGTCCGTCGATATTTCGGGCGGCTACGAGGACGAGGTCGCGGTAAAGACCAACGCCGCACGCCTCAAGGGCTACAACCTCACCATCACCTCGGTCGCGCAGCAGCTCGGCGCGGACAACATGGCCATTCCGGGCGGCGACCTGGATAACGGCTCGCAGACGCTCAGCGTCCGCACGGACGGCGAGTATTCGTCGCTGAACGACGTCAAGAACGCGCTGATTTCACTCCCGACCGGCGGCACGGTCCGCCTGAGCCAGATCGCGGACGTCGCCATGCAGCCGAAGGACCGCTCGACCATCGCAAAGGTTGACGGCGAGGAGTGCATCATGCTCTCGGTCAACAAGCAGTCCGGCTCGAACACGGTTAAAATCGCAGAGAGCGCGGTAAAGCGCCTCAATGAGGTCATCGCGGGCAACGAGTCGCTTCAGGCGGACGTTGTCATGGACCAGTCCGACTACATCAACCTGACCGTTGACAACGCGGTGTCGAACATCTGGATGGGCGTGCTGTTCGCGGCTATCGTTCTTCTGGTGTTCCTGCGCGACATCGGCGCAACGCTGTCGCTGACCATTGCAATGCCGTGCTGTATCCTGTTCACCTTCCTTATCATGAACGTGCTCGGCATCACGCTGAACATGATGTCGCTCGGCGGCATTACGCTCGGCGTCGGCATGATCGTCGATAACTCCATCGTAGTCCTTGAGAATATTTTCAGCTACCGCGCGGACGGCTACGACCGCTGGGATGCCTGCACCAAGGGCACGGGCGAGGTCATGACCTCGGTCACGGCGTCCACCCTGACCACCATCGCGGTATTCCTGCCGATCGCGCTTTCGGGCGGCATGACCGGCATGATGTTCCGGGAATTCTGTATCACCATCGTAGCGCTGCTGCTCAGCTCGCTCATTATCGCGCTGACGCTCGTGCCGCTGCTGTGCTATATGCTGCTCGGCGCGTCCAAGGTCAGCAAGGCCGCCTCGGCGGGCTCGGATGAGCTCAAGGCCACCACGATCGTGGAAAAGCCGCTCATGCGCCGCTACCGCAAGTCGCTGAACTTCCTCATCACCCACCGCTGGGCCGGCATCGGCGTTACGCTCGCCATCTGCGTCATCAGCGTCGCCAGCATCGCCGCGGCGGGCATGGAGCTGATTCCGGAAATGGACCAGGGCCAGGTTTCGGTGTCCATCTCGATGCCGAACGGCTCGACCATGGAGGATACCGCCGCCATTCAGGACCGCATCGCGGGCATCGTCATGGACACCGTGCCGGAAACCAAGCAGATCTACTACTCGACCGGCGACTCGACCTCCATCATGTCGTCCGCGTCCGGCGCGAGTGTTACGGTTTCGCTCGTTGACCTCGACAAGCGCGACCGCTCCGCACAAGAGGTCACCAAGCAGCTCCGCCGCGACCTCGCGGACATCGCGGGCTGCGAGATCACGGTTTCCGCAAGCGAATCCATGGGCATGTCCACCGACTCGGACATCAGCGTTGAGCTGACGGGCAGCGATTATGACCAGCTGGCCGACACGGCGAACGACCTCGTGCAGAAAATCGAGGCCATTCCGGACGCCATCAACGTCGAGTCCTCGGCCGGTGAGCAGACGCCGCGTGTCGCGGTCAAGGTACGCCGCGAGAACGCTTCGCGCTTCGGCCTGACCCCGGCGGCTATCGGCGGTCTGGTGCGCGGCGAGCTGACCGGTTCGACCGCGACCACGCTCCGCATGAACGGCGAAGAGTACGACGTCACCGTTTCGGGCGACGAGGATGTTGCGACCAGTCTGGATTCGCTGCGCTCGATGCAGCTGCCGACCGCAACGGGCGGCAACGTGCCGCTGAGCTCTGTCGCTGACGTTTACACCGAACTCAGCCCGCAGTCCATCGTCCGTAAGAACCAGAAGGAAACCGTAACCATCACCGGCGAAAGCGAGTCCGGTGACGCGAACGCCATCACCGAAAAGGTGAACGCGCTGCTCGACTCCTACGAGGCGCCGGAGGGCGTGGAGGTCGGCAACGGCGACACCATGGCGTCCCAGATGGCGGAGACCACCAGCAGCCTGATGCTGGCGCTCGCTGTCGCTATCGCGCTCGTTTACTTCATCCTTGCGACCCAGTTCAACTCGTTTGCGCTGCCGATCGCGATCATGCTCATCCTGCCGATCGGCCTGCTCGGCTCGATGATACTGCTCGCGCCGACCGGAAACCATGTGTCCATGGTCGCGCTGCTCGGCGTTATCATTCTGGCCGGTACGGTCGTAAACTCCTCCATCGTCCTCATCGACTACACGCTTCAGCGCCGGGAACGCGGCGAGGATAAGAACACCGCCATCCTGAACGCCTGCCCGCGCCGTGTCCGCCCGGTTCTCATGACCGCACTGACCACCATCCTCGGCCTTGTGCCGATGGTATTCTCGGGCGGCGAAGGCTCGGAGATGATGAAGCCGATGGGCATTGTCATGATGACCGGCATGGTCGTTTCGACGATCGCGACCCTGTTCATCACGCCGGTCTACTACTCGCTGACCGACAGCGTGGCGGAGCGTCTGAAGAAGCTCGTTCGCCTGCCGCACCGCAAAAACGGCAAGCGCGGCGGCAAAAAGGGCGGCAAGGGGGAGGATGACCCGGTTTCTGCCGAATAAATCCGTAAACTTTCGGTTGCAAAAATCAGTAAAATATTGTATCATAGGTGTATCAACGCCTGAGAGAGAACGGCTGCGTGAGCAGCCGTTTTCTTTTGATGACAGAAATGAGCGATAGCAGGAAGTTTCAGCCGCGCGGCAGCGCGTGTGAAATACAATTTGCACAGCAAATTGATAAAAACCGGGAGCATGTATCACGGTTTTTATACTCTGAGAGAGATAAAAGTTTCTGCATAGGAACTTTTATCCGCCCGTGTTTTGTGAAGCAAAACACAGATTGTCGGAAAACGATAGTTTTCCGACAGGCTCAGCGGCTGCCTTAATGCGGCCGTTTTTCTGTCGGGGTGAAGAAGAGAGGAGAACGCGGCCCATGAAACGATGGCCAGTTGTAACCGTGCTGCTTGCGGCGTGCCTGACCGGCTGCGCAGGAGAAAAGGCCGAGAGCGTCAATTTGCAGTCGCAGGCGCTCGAACGGGCCGAGCAGGCGGGCCTTATCCGCGAAGAGGCGAAAAAGCCGCAGCTTCTATCGGTTTACGAGTCACAGCAGCTCGCGGGGGAGCAGTTCGGCAGCGAAAGCTATGCGGTCGCGCCGTCGGACGAAAAGCTCGAATGCGAAATCGAGGGCGACACGCACGAATTTGCGGTGTTCGAGGTCTGCCGCCGCTCGGACGGCAGCGAGGTCGGACAGGTCGCGGTGGACCGCGTGACAGGCGAGCGGTACAGCTACGAGGGCGAGGGCGTTCTGGGCGACTACGGCGCGATGCTGACCGAGGACGAGAGCGAGAGCGCCGACTGGTCGGGCAGCTATACCTGCGAGTCGAGCGGCGTCAGCGTGACGCTTTCGCAGACCGACCCGGAGACCTTTTCCTATGCCTTCTCGGACGGCGTGAGCGGCGCGGCGACCGCCGCAAAGGACAGCGCAGCGTCCGAGGACGGCGCGATACGCTTTCTGCTGCATGAGGGCGTGCTGACCGTCATAGGCGGGGGCGAAACCGGAAATTATACGCTGGACACACTGTCTGCCGGAGAATAAGAGGCGGACTCGGAGCACGGACACGGTATCCGTGCTCTTTTTCTTTGGCTGCTCACAAAAATAAGGCGCGATTTTTGGTCATTTCATGAAATATCCGGAAGCATATTGCCTTTTAATCGTGACCTATGCTATAATGTCAACAGAAACATTGTTAAGATTTTGTCAAAAAGTCAGCAAGAGAAAAAGAGAGAAGAGTAAGGAGAAAGAGAAAAATGAAGAACCAGTTCCGGGACCGATTGTCGTTCTGCGCGACGATGATCGAAATGGTGGTCGGCGCGCTCATCCTGATCGGCTGCATCATATCGGGCATCGGCCTTATCGGCACGACCAGCATCGCCGACCTGCTCGGGGACGCGCACTATTTGCAGAACCGCATGAGCGATGCGTGCCTTATCCTGATCGGCGCGGAGATGCTCAAGATGATCACGAGCTACACCATCGACTCGGTGGTGGACGTCATGCTTCTTGCCATCGCGCGTCAGATGATCGTCGAGCATACCTCGCCGCAGGAAAACCTGCTTGCCGTGCTGTCGGTCGGCGTGCTGTTCGTCATTCGAAAGTTCCTGTACATCTCCCGTCTGGACAAGCGGCGCGAACTGGAAAAGAAAAAGAAAGAGGACAAGCAGAAGGACGAAGCGCAGCCTGCCGCGGTGCAGGAGAGCGTGGAGGAGGCCGAAGCACGCCTCAAAAACGACGAAATGCGCAAGCGTGACGAGTTCTGCATCGATGAAGAGCTCGAAGAGCTGGAGCGGCTCAAAGCCGCCGTCGAGCGCAAGGCGGAGGAAGAGCTTCGCCGCATCGAGCAGATGGAGAAAAACGTTATCCGATGACCTGTCGCAAAACCTGCGTTTTGCCGACAAATGTGTTCCGACGCCGCGCGGCGTCCGGCATTCCAAGCAAATCTTCATATAAAACAAAAAACCCTCGCAGAGCATTTGAAAACTCTGCGAGGGTATCTTTTTGCCTTAGTTGAAGTAAACGATGTCGTCCTTTGCCTTTTCGGCCGGCTTGACCTCGATGGCATGGAGCACCGGGCCTTCGCCGCGGTACTGCGGCAGGGTTTCGACCGTAATAGACGCGGTGACGGTGACCCAGTCGCGCACGCCAAGCTCTTCCGCCTTGTCGTAGCGGCAGATGAAGCCGAGGAAGGTCACATCGTCCGCGCAGCAGACCATGCCGAAGCGGCCGGGCACGAACGAGCCTGCCGGAACGTCCTTGCCGCGGTAGACCTGCGCGAGGAAGCGGACGGTCTTGCCGTCGTACTTCTCCGGCTCGCCGGTCGCGTCGATGTACCAGAGGCCGTAGTCCTCCGGCTTGATGTCGATGATGTCAGCGTTGATGTCGAACGGCAGCGGCATATTGCGCGAGTAGTCCTCGGAATTGCCGTTGAGGTCGTCAAGATAGATGGCCGCACGCGGGTTCATCGCCTTGATGTTCTTCTTGTACAGCATCTCCTTGAGCGCGTCCGTGCAGCGGTTGAATACCACCATGTCGGCGGTCGTGATGTGCTCGAACATCTGCGGGCCGATGTTGTTCGAGTAGACCTCGAACGTGGTCGCGTCAACCGTTGTGATGATCTGATACAGCTCCCAGCGGGACGGGAACGCCTGCATGAGCGTTTCCAGCTTCCACATACCGTTGTACTCAACGAGAATGCGGTCGGGGTTGTACTTCTGCTCGATGCGCTTGAGGATGTTCGGGGTCAGACGATCCTCGGACTCGATCGGAACGAGCGCCGTGCCGTAGTGGGCGAGCCACTTTTCGTCGTATTCTTCGACGCCTTCCTCACAGCACAGCAGCGCGGTGACTTCGTTTTCGGTAAAGTTCGGGTCGGCAAGGATCTCCTGGATGAACTTGGTCTTGCCGCTTTCCAGAAAACCGGTAAAGACATATACCGGAATGGGATTGTTAGCCATAAAGGTTCCTCCCTTTTAGTTTACGCCGAACAGGGAAGCGATGCGCTCCTCGTCCAGCTCGGAACCGATGACGCACAGACGGCCGGTGTAGTCGGCGGAGCCGCGGCGGATTTCCGGTGCGCCCGGAACGTAGTCGAAGTGCAGCCACTCGCCGCCGTCGGAAGCCGGAACGATGCCCTTTGCGCGGAGAACCGTGCCGAGGGACGGGTCGCCCAGTGCGGTGAGGGCGTTCTGAAGCTCTGCCTCGGTGTACTTGCGCGGGGTTTCCTTGCCCCAGGAGGTGAATACCTCGTCGGCGTCATGGTCGTGGTCGTGACCGCAGCAGCAGTGACCATCGTGGTCGTGATGATGGTGATGCTCATGCTCGTGGTCATGATGATGCTCATGCTCATGGTCGTGGCAGCCGCAGGTGCAGTCCGGACCGTGGTCATGATGGTGCTCGTGCTCCTCATGCTCATGGTCGTGATGGTGCTCGTGCTCCTCATGCTCATGGTCGTCATGGTCATGGTGATGGTGATGATGCTCATGATGCGGCTCGTGGGCGATTTCGTCCAGCACCTCGGCAACCAGATCGCGGCTGCCCTCCATGGTTTCGAGCAGCTGCTCGCCGGTCAGGTCCTTCCACGGGGTGGTGACGATGCGGGCGTGCTCGTTCAGGCCGCGCAGCATGGCGACGGTTTCGTCCAGACGCTTCTCCGGGCACTCTGCGGTGCGGGACAGCAGGATAGCGCCGGCGTGAGCGACCTGATTTTCGAAGAACTCGCCGAAGTTCTTGAGGTACATCTTTGCCTTGAGCGCGTCAACAACGGTGACGAAGCTGTTCAGCTGAACGTCCAGATGGGCGTTCTGAACCGCCGAGATAACGTCGGACAGCTTGCCGACGCCGGACGGCTCGATGAGGATGCGGTCGGGGTGGTACTGGTCTACAACGTCGTGCAGTGCCTTGCCGAAGTCGCCGACGAGCGAGCAGCAGATGCAGCCCGCGTTCATTTCGTTGACAACGATGCCTGCATCCTTGAGAAAGCCGCCGTCGATGCCGATTTCACCGAATTCGTTCTCGATGAGGACGACCTGCTCGCCCTTGAGCGCGTCCGCGAGCAGACGCTTGATAAGCGTGGTCTTGCCTGCGCCGAGAAAACCGGAGATAATATCAATCTTTGTCATGATTTATCGCTCCATTCCTAATATTCAAAATTTTCTGCTGAAAGATATTATACCACATTTATCGCAAAAAGAAAAGTTTTTTAGTTAGCGTCTGCTAATTTTGTATAAGCGGACGGCGGCGCGGACATACTGCGGATAAAAGGAGGAAAAAGGTCATGAAACATTACGAACCGAAACATATCGCGGTGCTGTCCGACCGCGGGTTTTATACCATTCTGACGGTGTGCGGACTGATCATTGCGGCGAGCGCGTGGGTGCTGTGGATGAACGCGGGCAGGGGAGAGCAGACGGTGGCGGTCGAGCCTGCCGCGCCGGTCGTCACCCCGGCCGAGGAGGTTCCCGACCTGACCGCACAGGATGTGCCGGTGGCGGCCGAGGTCCCGAAGCCGGAGAGCGAGCCTGAGGTGCCCGAACCGGCCGAGGTGCAGACCGCCGCGCCCGCTCCGACGCCCGCCGTCACGGTTTCCGCGCCGGTGTATACCCGCCCGACCGCCGGGGCGGTGCTGACGCCGTTTTCGGGTGATATGCTGCTGTTTCAGCCGACGCTCGGCGACTGGCGCGTGCACAGCGGAACCGACTTCGCGTGCGAGGCCGGAGAGAACGTGCTGGCGCTGACCGACGGCACGGTGCAGACCGTGTTTGAGGACGGCTTGTACGGCACGTGCGTAACGATTGCGCATCAGGGTGATTTGAAAACAACGATGCGCGGCCTTGACGAGGTGCGTGTGAGCGAAGGACAGGCGGTGTCCTCGGGCGAGGCGGTCGGCACCTGCGCGAAGGAAATCCCGGCGGAGCAGACGCTCGGCGCACACGTTCACGTGGAGGCAACGCGCGGCGACGCCGTAATCGACGTCATGGAGCTGCTCGGCGAGGAGGAGTGAATGCTCCCTGTCGAGGGAGCGCCCTTTTCACCCTCCGAGGGTGAGCGCGAACGATACGCCGATACTGCGGCGCAGACGCAGGAGGCGAGATAGACCCTTTACCCAAAGGGGAGGGATTTTCGCCCTCGGAGGGCGGGAAAATGCACGCTGCGGCGTGCAGGGACGCGCCCCTCCCGGGGCGAGGGGCAAAAGGGGACAGGACACCAAGGTTTCCTGTCCCCTCTTGCGACTCCCCAACTTTCCTTTAAGCCGCGACTCCCTGCGGTCGCGCGTCTAAAAGCGAAGGAGAGCACGGATTTTACCTCTGTGCTCTCCTTTTTCTGTGTGCCGTGGCTCTGCGATTGCGTGGTTTGCCGCGCATGACAGTGCGCGGCCGGGTGGGTTACGGGAGCGATCCAGACAAATCCGACGTTCTATCCGACCATAACCCGCTGCCGCGCACTGTTATGCGCGGAAATCGAGGGCGAAGCCAACCCCAAACGGCGTTGAAAAGCCTTCGATGATAGAGCGGTTTTAATTGCGGCCCCCGCTTTTTAGCTGCGAAGCTACGCTGAGCAGCAGACCGGAAGGTCAGGGGGAGTCGCAAGAGGGGGTATAGGAAACCCGGATAGGGTGTCCTGTACCCCCTTTTGCAAACCCCGGCTGCCGCCCGGCAGCATCCCCCTCCCGCCGCATGCCGCGCGTGCACTCCCCCGCCGCCGAAGGCGGCAAAAAAGGCACCCGCCCTCCGCGGGCGAAACTCCCCCCATGGGAATGGGGTCTATCTCGCCTGCTGCGTTAGGCCGCAGGAACGGCGGAACCGTTCGCCTCTGCCCGCGGAGGGAAAAAGGCCCATACCCCGCCGGGGCACATTTTTTATTCCCCGGAGGGGTTCTCCGCCATGCGGTAGCCGACGCCCACCTCGGTGAACAGATACTCCGGCTCGGCCGGGTTCTTCTCGATTTTCCGGCGGATATTCGCCATATTCACGCGCAGGATCTGGTTGTCGCCGCCCGCTCGCGGCCCCCACAGCTCCTTGATGATGTAATCATAGGTCAGCACCTTGCCCGCAAACTTGCCGAGCAGAGCGACGATGCGGAACTCGCTCAGCGTCAGATGCACGTTCTCGCCGCGCACCAGCACCTGATGCTTGTTGTAGTCGATGACCATTTCTCCGACCGTATACGTACCGCGCTGCGCGATCTCGTCCGTGGGCGAGGTGGTCCGCGTGTGGCGGATGGCCGTGCGCACGCGCGCCAACAGCTCCGCCGTGCCGAATGGCTTGGTCAGATAGTCGTCCGCGCCGAGGTCGAGCGCCTCCACCTTGTCGTTCTCGTGCGAACGGGCGGAAACCACAACGACCGGCAGGCTCGACCAGCTGCGCAGGCTGCGGAGCACCTCGATGCCGTCCATGTCCGGCAGGCCGAGGTCGAGTATCACGAGGTCGGGACAGTGCGACGTGAGCATGGTCTGCGCCTCGGCGCCCGTCTTTGCGAGAATGGTTTCATAGCCGTTTGTCGTCAGAATGGTCGAGATAAAATGCGCAATGCTCTTTTCGTCCTCGACAATCAGAACTTTTTCCCTGATAATCATGCGTTCTGTTCCTCCTCCTGTTCGAGCGGCAGACGGAAGGTGAATTCCGCGCCGCCCATCAGATTATGTGCTTCGATTTTGCCGCCGTGGGCATGGATGATCGCCTGACAGACCGACAGACCGAGTCCCATGTTGCGCTTGCCGCTGCCCGCCGTGTCGCTCGAAGAAACCGCAAGCGTGCCGTCAAACAGATGCGGCAGCACCTTCTGCTCGATGCCATCGCCGTTGTCCTCGACCGCGAACAGCGCGTCATTTCCGTCCCGCCGCACGGAAACCCGTATCTCGGTGGTGTGACCGCCGCCGTGCACGACCGCGTTCTCCATCAGGTTCGAGAGCACCTGCGAGATGAGCACCGCGTCCATCGGCACGAAAAGCAGCTCCTCCGGCACGGAAACCCGCACCTTGAGCTCCGGATAGCGCTTTCGGAACTTTGCCGTCACCGCGCCCAGTATCTCCTCGGCCGGTTCCGGGTTTTTCACGAGCCGCGTGGTCGCGTCGCCCATGCGCGTGATGCTCAGCAGGTTTTCCACCACCCGAATGAGCCACTGCGCGTCGTCCTTGACGTCGCCGAGCAGCAGCATTCTGTCCTCCTCGGGCAGGTCGGGGTTTTCGAGCATGGCGCTCGTCGAGCCGATGATCGAGGTCAGCGGCGTGCGGATGTCATGCGACACCGAGCGCAGCAGGTTGGCCTTCATTTTTTCCCGCGCCGCCTCGATGCGCAGGTTTTCCTGCTTCTTGATCTTGGTGGTCATGGTGCAGGTGACGAGCGACACGACCAGCATGGTCAGAAAGGTCAGCGGATAGCCCGACAGCGTGAAGTCCACCTCCCAGTACGGGTAGGTGAAGATGTAGTTGGTGACCACAACGCTCAGCACCGCCGCGAGCGTGCCGTAAAGATAGCCTGTCGTGAAGCGCGAGATGAGCAGCACGGTCAGAATGGAAATCGAGTACGCGAAGCCCTCTGAGCTTTTCGCCTTGTGCAGCAGAATGCACAGCAGCACCGCGCTCGTAAACAGGCTGCAGAATATCGCGAAATCGCGCCACGAAAACGAAAGTATATGCGGTTTCCGTCCGGATGGGGACAAGTCGATCTCTCCTTCTTATTGTACGATTTGAGCACCGTGAACGCACGCGCTTTGCCGCAGCATTTCACCGGTATCTTACAGTATACCACACTCTCCGCTAAACGTGTGTTAATTTTCCATCGGTGCGGCCCGGAAAATCCGCAATTTTGTGCGATACCGCAAAAATCGACTGCATGGGGCATGGAAAAATTTCGTGGTTTTTTTGAAAAGAATAGAGAATTTTTCGTGAAATTATGTTATACTGAATGTCGTCTGGGCAAAGACAGAAAATGTTTGCCCCGCGTGCGGCCGCCCCGTCGGCGCGCACGAAAAAGCACTGCTGAAAACAGGAGGGAGACCGTATGAAGCTGTCGTTCACAAAAATGCACGGCTGCGGCAACAATTACATCTACATCAACTGCTTCGAACAGAAGGTCACGGACCCCGAAAAGCTGTCCGTCGCGCTTTCCGAACCGCATTTCGGCATCGGCGGCGACGGTATCATCCTCATTTCCCCCTCGGACAAGGCGGACGCGCAGATGCGCATCTTCAACGCCGACGGCTCGGAGGGAAAAATGTGCGGCAACGGCATCCGCTGCGTCGGCAAGTACCTGTACGACAACGGCATGGTCGGCAGCCGCACCACCATCACGATCGATACGCTTTCGGGCGTCAAGACGCTGGAACTTACCGTCCGGGACGGCAAAATGCTTTCCGCCCGCGTGGATATGGGCGCGGCGATTCTGAAGCCGGCCGATATTCCGGTCAACATGGGCGGCGACACGGTCATCGACGCGCCGCTCGTCGTGGACGAGAAGGTATATCACGTGACCTGCGTTTCGATGGGCAATCCGCACTGCGTCGTCTTTACCGAGGACGATGTGGACGACCTCGACCTTGCACGCATCGGTCCCCGCTTCGAGCATCATCCGCTGTTCCCCGAGCGCGTCAACACCGAGTTTGTCAACGTTCTCGCGGACGGCAGCCTGAAAATGCGCGTATGGGAGCGCGGCTCGGGCGAGACCTGGGCGTGCGGCACGGGCGCGTGCGCGACCGGCGTGGCAGCCTGCCTCAACGGATTCGCGAAGCCCGACACCGACATCACCGTTCATCTGCGCGGCGGCGACCTGACCATTCGCTACACCACTGAGACCGTGTTCATGACGGGCGCGGCCACGACCGTTTTCAAAGGGGAAATTGAGCTATGACCAAATATATTTTCGTGACCGGCGGCGTTGTTTCCGGTCTGGGCAAGGGCATTACCGCAGCATCTCTCGGCCGACTGCTCAAGAGCCGCGGCCTCAAGGTCGCAGCGCAGAAGCTCGACCCGTATATCAACGTTGACCCGGGCACGATGAGCCCGTTCCAGCACGGCGAGGTCTATGTCACCGACGACGGCGCCGAGACCGACCTCGACCTCGGCCACTACGAGCGCTTCATCGACGAGGACCTCAACAAGTTCTCCAACCTCACCACCGGCAAGGTCTACTGGAACGTTCTGAACAAGGAACGCGCCGGCGAGTACCTCGGCGAGACCGTGCAGGTCATTCCGCATATCACGAACGAGATCAAGTCGTTCATCTACTCGGTCGGCAAAAAGACCTCGGCGGACGTTGTTATCACCGAGATCGGCGGCACGACCGGCGACATCGAGTCGCAGCCGTTCCTTGAGGCCATCCGTCAGGTAGCGACCGAGGTCGGCCGCCGCAACTGCCTGTTTATCCACGTAACGCTCGTTCCGTTCATTTCCGGCTCGAACGAGCCGAAGTCCAAGCCGACCCAGCACTCCGTCAAGGAGCTGCGCGGTCTGGGCATCTCCCCCGACATCATCGTAGCCCGCGTCGATCAGCCGCTCGACGAGGACATCCGCCACAAGATCTCGATGTTCTGCACGGTTCCTCCCGACTGCGTTATCGAGAACCGCACGCTTCCCGTGCTGTATCAGGCGCCGATGATGCTGGAGGACAGCCATTTCTCCGACATCGTCTGCCGCGAGCTGTCCATCGGCGCAGGCAAGGGCGACATGAGCGAGTGGCAGGAAATGCTCGAGCGCATCGCCTCCCGCAAGGAGCACGTAAAGATCGCCCTCGTCGGCAAGTACGTCAAGCTGCACGACGCCTATCTCTCGGTCGCCGAGGCGCTTCAGCACGCCGGCTACGAGAACGGCTGCTTCGTTGACATCGAGTGGGTAGACTCCGAGGAGATCAACGACTCCACCGCCGACAAGCTGCTCGGCGAGGTTGACGGCATCATTCTGCCGGGCGGCTTCGGCGCGCGCGGCGTTGAGGGCATGATCTGCGCGGCAAACTTCGCCCGCGTGCGCGGCATCCCCTACTTCGGCATCTGCCTCGGTATGCAGATCGCGGTCATGAGCTACGCACGCAACGTGCTCGGCTACACGGACGCGAACTCGAGCGAGTTCGACCAGAACACCGCGCATCCGGTCATCGACCTGATGGAGAGCCAGCACGGCGTTTCCAAAAAGGGCGGCACCATGCGTCTCGGCGCTTACCCCTGCAAGGTCCGTCCGGGCAGCATCATGGCGTCCGCTTACGGCGCGGAGCTTATCTCCGAACGTCACCGCCATCGTTATGAGTTCAACAACAGTTTCCGCGAGGAAATTGAAAATAAGGGCATGGCAATCACGGGCACCTCGCCGACCGGCGAGCTTGTGGAGACCGTTGAGATCCCGAACCATCCGTTCTATATCGGCGTACAGTTCCACCCCGAGTTCAAGTCCCGTCCCAACCGCGCTCATCCCCTGTTCAAGGCGTTCGTCGCGGCATCTCTG
>UQVU01000010.1 GCA_900544475.1 uncultured Butyricicoccus sp. | reverse complement strand
CAAATCTTCGAGCAGAATACCGTCATATTGACGGGAAAGCGCCACTACCGGCAGGTCAAGCGGTCGCTCGAGAGTTTCAAAGCCTTTTCCCTCGCGCAGCGCACGATGCCGCGCGATCCGTGCCCTCGCGGCGCTGCCGAACGGCTGCATTGTAGCGAGGTATAATCGACTGCGTGCCCGCGCACATATAATCTTTTCTGCATATTCTGACTTTCCTGACGCCGCACCGCCTGTTATTAGAATAAGCAATCTGCGCTCTCCCTTCTATTTCATCGATACATTTAATATATATTGAGTTTGCCCTGTGTTGCGCAATTTCATTTCAATATTTATACAATATACATTATTTCAGCGGCTGGTACGCTTTCACACCAATATCTTCAAATGTTTCCATTTCTCGGTATGGAACAAGCGCAAGGTCGAGCAGCGCGACTCCCGCCGCCGCGCCTGTTCCTTCACCAAGCCGCATTCCCGCATTCAAAAAGGCTTTCTTTTCCAATTTATTCAGTAAAATCTTGCTCGCCGGCTCGTCCGAGCAGTGGGACGCAATCAGATAGTCCTCCACAGACGGACAAATCCGTACTGCCGCAAGCGCCGCCGTGCAGGAAATCACCCCGTCGAGCACTGCTGGCAGACCGCAGGCCGCCGCGCCCAAATACAGTCCGGTCAAACCGGCAATATCCAGTCCACCAACCTTGCTGATCACATCAATCGGGTCGCTGATGTCTGGTGCATGATTTGCAATAGCGCATTCTATCACTTGCATTTTTCGTTGCAATCCCGCCGAGGAAAGTCCCGCGCCGCGACCGGTAAGCGAACGCACCGGTTCTCCCGTGAGGACAGCCGCCACCGCCGCGCTGGTCGTCGTGTTGCCGATGCCCATTTCGCCGCCGCAAATCAGACGGTAGCCTTTTGCCGCGCACATTTCTGCCATCTCAATGCCGGTTTCAATCGCGGTGATTGCCTGCGCTCTTGTCATCGCTGGATTATCGGCGATATTCTCCGTTCCAAATCGGATTTTTCTGTCTATAACACCGTTTTTATCAAGATTTTCTGCGACACCGATATCGACCGGATAGACGTCCATCCCCAGTGATTTCGCCATCAGGCACATGGTCGATTTTCCCTTTCCCATGTTTCTCGTCACGGTCGCGGTGACGTCTTGTCCGCACTGCGTCACGCCCTCCGCGACTACGCCGTTGTCTGCGCAGAAAATCACGGCCGCACGCGGCTTGATTTCGGGAAGGGGCTGCCGTTGCATTCCTGCAATACGTACTATGATTTCCTGCAAAATTCCCAATCCGCCAAGCGGCATCGCAATGTCGGAAAAGCGTTTTTGAGCGGCCTTCATTGAGGCTTCGTCCAACGGCTTTACGTAGGAAATCGCCTGTTCAATCGTCATTTTCTGCTCTCCCTTCTCGCTTCGCACTTTCGAATGAAGTTTTCGGTAAATTCAACATTCGCGCGGAAATATAAGTGCGGAAACCCTGCATACAGCGAGTGAGTTGCGTGCACGCAGTTCCATTTTCGACCGTTTGGTTTTGCTGCAATAAAATCGCATCCATTGCTGTCCGACTTCGCGTAATGAAATTCGTGTGCGTGGATTTGTCCACCCTGTGCGCACAACACATTGTCGTGCTGCGCGTTGAGAGTCACGTAGCCGAACGGCTGAAGCCGATCGGTCAGCACCGCGTCCGCGTCAATCACACCCACCATTTCCGCGCCGTCCAGATGGCGGTGCAGGTAGAGAAAGCCGCCGCATTCCGCAATCGTCGGGAGACCGTCAAAAATTGCATCAGATACGGATTTTCGCATGGAAACGTTGTTTGAAAGTGCCGTTTTGTGCAGTTCCGGGTAGCCGCCGCCGAGATAGAGTCCGTCAATATTCTCCGGCAGTCGTTCATCCGAAAGCGGCGAAAACTCCACCAATTCCGCGCCTAAACCGTGCAAAACATCGAAATTATCCTCATAATAGAAACAAAATGCTCGATCTCGCGCGACAGCGATGCGCACGGGATTTTTCGTTACGGGGACGATTGGCTTCGCCTCGTCAGTCAGCACCTGTGCAGATTGCGCTATCTTCAATACTTTATCAAGTTTTATCCCGTACTCTGCGGCGTCCGCGAGCGCATCTATCCGCTGATTCAGGTTATTAACCTCGTCTGCGGTCACAAGTCCCAAGTGTCTGTCCGGAATCTCTGCATCCTGGACCGAGGGCAGAAATCCAAAGCACGGAAGGCCGGATTTCTCAACTATTTTCTCATAAAACGGGTACATTCCCTCGGAAATACCGTTCAGAATGACACCGCACAGTGTGTTTTCCGCAAAGCTCCGAAATCCTTCCAGCATCGCGGCGAGGGAGAGCGACTGGCCCTTCGGGCGGACAACGAGCAGCGCAGGCGTGCCGGTTGCACGCGCGAGGTGCGCCGCCGAGGCGGTGTCGCTCGTGCCGGAAACGCCGTCGTAGAAGCCCATCACGCCCTCGATGACGCCCAGACCGTCCTGCGGAATGTGGTGCACCAGTTGGCTTCGGATTCCAATTTCATCAATGAAAAATAAATCTAAATTTCTGCTTGGAATGCCAAGTACTGCTTTATGGAACATCGGGTCAATATAGTCCGGTCCGCACTTGAATGCTGCAAGTTTTATGCCTCGTCTTTGCAAGGCACGCAAGACCGCCAGCGTCACCGTTGTCTTTCCGCAGCCGCTTCCCGTTCCGGCAATCATAATTCTCGGCGCGTTATTTTGCATTTTTCGCACCTCTTCCAGAGAGAATGAACACCGGATTGTTCGCCATCATCATAGTATAGCGCCCCACGCTTTTCCCTCGCGCGGCAGAAAGCTGCGTGATTTCCACATCGACAAAGCCAAGTTCCGCAAGTGTATTCTGTGTTTCCTGCAAGGTTTCGAGGGCGATTGCATTGATAACGATGCGGACAGACGGATTTTTCCGCAATGCAATTTCAATGATTTTCCGCATTTCTCCGCCGCTTCCTCCGACAAAAACACAGTCCGGTGCAGGCAGATTTTCGAGCGCTTCCGGTGCGTGTCCCTCTACGATATGCACATTAAAACCACCGAGTTTTTGTCTGTTTTCCACAAGGAGCGCGACCGCATCCGGGTTGCGTTCGACCGCAAAAACCGCGCCGTCCATGGCTTTTCGCGCGAGCTCGAGCGTCACCGCGCCCGTGCCTGCGCCGACGTCCCAGACGGTATCCCCCGGCTGCACGCCGAGCCGCGCGACCGAAACCCACCGCACTTCTTCCTTGGTCATCGGGATCTTGGCGCGGGTCAGCATTTCGTCGCGAATCGGCTCATGTGAATTGAAAAAATATTGATTGATAAGCAGAAGCACCGCAAGGCTTCCGCAGGAGTATTTCGCAATTTCTTCCGCTGTCCCCTGCAAAATCCGTTCTTCCGCCGCGCCCAGATTTTCGCCGAGATACACCTGAACGCGCCCCAGTCCTGCCTCGCTCAGCGAGCGGCAGATTTCCGATGCGTTGTTGTCGCCGCCCGTCAGGACAAAGGTTTTCTCGTGATAGCTGACCGCACCGAGAACATCTCCATTTCTCCCGTGCAGACTTCTAATGCAGGCATTTTCATACGAAATGCCGACTTTTGCGCACAGATACTGCATACTTGACAGGCCGCAGAACAGCTTCACTTCGCCGTATCTCAGCAGCTTTTCGCGCAGTTTTCCCGCCGCGCTGAAAAAGCCGACGTCGCCCGAAACGAGCAGTGCTACCCTGTCCGCATCGCAGGAAACCGCACACTCAGCGAGTGCCGAGAACGCGCAGACCTGCGCCTGCGGACAGAGTTCTGCAAGCCGCGCGGTCGCAAACACCGTTTTCGTTTCATCGAGCACGCGAGCTGCTTCCGCTGTCAGCGTGTCTTTCGTTCCCATTCCGGCGCCGATAATGTAAAATTCGCGCATACACGCCTCCTGCTCACTCCGCCATTTCCGCGAACGTTTCTTCCGCCGCCTGCACCGTGCACGCGAGGTCGTTCTGCGTGTGAACCGACGACACGAACATCGCCTCGAACTGGCTCGGTGCGAGATAAATGCCGCGCTTCAGCATGCCGTTGAAGTACGCCGCGTACTGTTTTATGTCACTTTTTTTCGCGTCTGCATAGCATTTCACCGGATTTTCCGCGAAATACGGGCACATCAGCGAGCCGATCTGGTTGACCTGCACGGAAAGGCCGTGTTTCTCCGCGCTCGCGCGAAGATGGTTCGCGAGGTAGCTTGCCGAGGTTTCCATGACCGTGTAGATCTCCGGGTGGTCGGTGATGATGTTCAGCTGTGCGAGGCCCGCCGCCATCGCGACCGGATTGCCCGAAAGCGTGCCCGCCTGATAGATGGGGCCGGTCGGGGCGACCTGCTCCATAAGCGCACGGCTGCCGGCATACGCGCCGACAGGCATCCCGCCGCCGATGATCTTGCCGTAGGTCACGAGGTCGGCCTGCACACCGAAATATTCCTGTGCACCGCCGGCCGCGAGGCGGAAACCCGTGATGACCTCGTCGAAAATGAGCAGCGCACCGTGCTTGTCGCAGAGCGCACGCAGTCCCGACAGGAAACCCTCCTCGGGCGGAACGACACCCATGTTCGCCGCGACAGGCTCAACGATGACCGCCGCGACCTCGCCGGGGTTCGCGTCCAGAAGCCGCTCTACCGAGGCAAGGTCGTTGTACTGCGCCATGAGCGTATCGCGGGCCGCGCCCTTGGTCACGCCTTTGGAGTCCGGTTCGCCCTGCGTGAGCGCACCGCTTCCTGCACCGACGAGCATCGCGTCCGAGTGGCCGTGATAGCAGCCCTCGAATTTGATGATCTTCTCGCGGCCGGTCGCGCCGCGCGCCAAACGGACCGCGCTCATGACGGCTTCCGTGCCCGAATTTACCATGCGGACCATCTCAACGCCGGGCAGCATGGACACCATTTTCTCCGCCATTTCGACTTCGAGGCCGGTCGGCGCACCGAACGACAGACCGCAGACCATGCGGTCGTACACGGCTTTCAGAATGTCGGGATGGCTGTGGCCGAGGATCATCGGCCCCCACGAACCCACGTAGTCGATGTACTCCAGACCGTCCGCGTCCAGAATGTGACTGCCGAGGCCCTTGACGATAAAGCGTGGCGTGCCGCCGACCGCACGGAAGGCGCGGACAGGCGAATTGACGCCGCCCGGCAGCACCTTGCAGCCGCGTTCAAACAGTTTCTCCGAGTTGGTCATATCAGCCAATGTCTCCTTTCCGAATGGCGTCCGCAAGCTCGCAGGCGAAATAGGTGATGAGCATATCCGCTCCGGCGCGGAAAATCGAAACCGCGCTCTCGCACATCACGCCGTACTCATCGATAAGACCGGCATTCGCCGCCGCCTTTACCATCGCGTACTCGCCCGAAACCTGATACGCCGCAACCGGCAGGTCGAACTTCTCGCGGCACTCGCGCACAAGGTCGAGGTACGGCATGGCAGGCTTGATCATCAGAATATCCGCGCCCTCCTGCGCGTCCAGCGCACACTCACGCATGGCCTCGCGGCCGTTGTGCGGGTCCATCTGGTAGGAACGGCGGTCACCGAAGGCCGGAGCCGAACCGGCGGCATCGCGGAACGGGCCGTAGAAGGTGGACGCGAACTTCGCGGAATACGCCATGATAGGGGTGTTCACGAAGCCGTTTTCATCGAGCGCGGCGCGGATCGCCGCCACGCGGCCGTCCATCATGTCGCTCGGCGCAACCATGTCCGCACCGGCGCGTGCGTGGCTGACCGCCGTTTTCGCGAGCACTTCGAGCGTCTTGTCGTTATCGATATAGTGGCCGCAGAGAATGCCGCAGTGGCCGTGCGAGGTGTATTCGCACATACAGACGTCGGTGATGATGTACAGGTCGGGCGCGATGGCGCGAAGCGCACGGATGCCCTGCTGGACGATGCCGTTCGGCTCCCACGCCGACGAGCCGGTTTCGTCCTTGTGCGCCGGCAGACCGAACAGCAGCACACGCGAAACGCCGTGCGCACGCATTCTTTCGACCGCCTTTCCGAGCATATCGGGCGAGTAGTGATACTGTCCCGGCAGCGACTCGATCTCATCGCAGATGCCCGTGCCCTCCTTGATGAAAATCGGCCAGATCAGGCTGTCCGCCGAAATGCGCGTTTCGCGCACCATGCGGCGCAGCGTATCCGATGTCCGCAGTCGGCGCGGACGGATGGTTTTGTTGAACATTGCTTGTCACCCTTCCAGTACGGTTTTGCAGAGCGCGAGAAGCGCGGTTTCGGTCGCCTCCTGCGCGGTATATGGTTTCATTTCATAAGCGGCGGCGGCCTCGGCGGTCACGCTCCCGATGCAGAGCGCGTTAAGTCCCCTGACGTTTTCGCGTCCCACGGCCTCCGCGAAGCTGTGTACGGTGGACGCGCTCGTAAAGGTCGCGCCTGCAAGTGTTCCGTCCGCAACAGCCTGTCGCAGTCTGTCCGCCTTGCGGCATCGGCGGACGGTATCGTAAAGCGTCACATCGGTCACGGAAACGCCGCTTTCTTTCAGTTTTTCGGGTAAAACAGCGCTCCCCTCGGCCGCACGCAGCAGAACTGCCGCGCCGCGCCCCTGCATCTCCCGGCAGAGCGCGTCCGCGAGGTGGGCGCTGTCGTAGGTTTCGGGCACGAGGTCAGCCGAAAGGCCGTATTCCGCGAGCGCCGCAGCGGTTCCGCTGCCGATGCAGGCGAATTTTAAGCCGTAAAGCGCACGAAGGTCGCGTTCCAGCCGGAACAGCGCGTGCACCGCCGCCCGGACGCCTGCCGAGGAGGTGAATACCGCCCAGGTATGCCCGGTTTCGAGCGCCCGCGCAAGGGCGGAAACGTCCTCCCGCTCGCGTATCTCGATACAGGGCGCGGCGATGACCTCCGCGCCGAGCGCACGCAGGCCGGAAACGAGTGCGTTCCCCCGTCCCTGTGGCCGCGTGACCGCAACAGTCTTTCCGTGCAGCGGCAGCGGCGTCCACCAGTCGAGCGTGTCGCTGAGAGCACACACGCGCCCGACCACGATGAGCGCCGGACTTTTGATTTCGCGTCGGCGCACCTCCTGCGCGATGTCGCGGACGGTCGCAATGACCTTGCGCTGCGTGCCGCGTGCGCCGTTTTCGATGACCGCCGCCGGGGTATCGCCCGGCATTCCGGCCTCCGAAAGGCCGTGCATGACCTGTTCGAGCGAGGCGAGTCCCATCAGAAACACGAGCGTGCCCTTTGTGCGCACGAGCGCCTCAAAGTCGATGGAAAGCGGCTTTCCGGCTCTCGCGTGCGCAGTCACGATATGAACGGACGAGCAAATGTCGCGGTGCGTCACCGGTATCCCGGCGAACGCCGGCGCCGCGAGGGCGCTCGTCACGCCCGGCAGCACGCGGAACAGTACGCCGTGCGCACGGAGATATTCGCACTCCTCGCCGCCGCGCCCGAACAGAAAGCCGTCGCCGCCCTTGAGACGGACGGTTCGCTTTCCCTCCCGCGCCAGACGCACGAGAATGGCATTGATCTCGTCCTGCGGCACGGGATGGTGTCCCTGCTCCTTGCCCACGCAGATACGCGCCGCGCCCTCGGGCACGAGGTCGAGTATGCTATCGTCCACCAGCCGGTCATAAACGACCGCGTCCGCGTCCTTCAGCGCCGCAAGGCCGCCGAGCGTCAGAAGCGCCGCGTCCCCCGGCCCTGCCCCGACGAGTGTTACCGTTTCCGTCATGTTTCCTCCTCTGCCTGCCGCCGCAGACGCGCCGCAAGCCTTTCTCCCAGTGCTTCCGCCCCGTGCGGCTCACCTGTTATCTCGCCGCGCAGCAGCGTTTTCTCGTCCGCGCTGACGTAGAGCGCACGCAGCCGCAGCACGCCGTTTTCCATCACGGCATACGCCGCCGCCGGAGAAAAGCAGTTTCCCCCAAGCGCACGGATATAGGCGCGTTCCGCAAGTGCGCAGACCCGCGTTTCGCTGTCGTCGAGTTTTGCCGCCGCGTCCGCCATCTCGCCCTCTCTCGCCTGCACGGCCAGAATGCCCTGTCCCGCCGCCGGGAGCATTTCCTCCGGCGAAAAATATCGGCTGATGCGGTGCTCCAGTCCCAAGCGGTGCAGTCCTGCCGCCGCGAGCACCAGAGCGCCATATTCGCCGCGCTCGAGCTTCGCAAGCCGCGTCTGCACGTTGCCGCGCACCGGCTGGACCTCGATTTCCGGGAACAGCTCGTGCAGCTGCACGCGCCGCCGCGCGGACGAACAGCCGATCGGCTTTTCCCTGTCCCAGACGCCGTTTTCCGGCAGAACGAGCACATCTCTCGCGTCCGCGCGTTTGGGAAACGCCACGAGCGGCAGACCATCCGGCTGCTCCATCGGCACATCCTTGAGGCTGTGCACCGTGAGGTCCACCTCGCCCGCCGCGAGCGCCCGGTCGAGTTCTTTCACAAACAGGCCCTTTCCGCCGACCTTGTCGAGCGTGCGGTCGAGGATCTTGTCGCCCGTGGTTTTCATCGTGACAAGCTCGCACTCACCGAGGCGGTGCATCACTTCTTCCGCCTGCACGACCGCAAGGCGGCTCTCTCTGCTGCCGACTCTTATCATTCCATCTCCTCCAGAACGCGCCTGATGCGCTTTGCCGCCTCGGCGGTCTTTCCGTGCGCTGCGCCGCGCGATACAACACCTGCCGTGAGTCCATTCCCCTCGCAGACCGCCGGGAAAAAGAACGTGGATTCCTCGGCGCTGTCCGCCACGCTCACCGGAATGCCGAAGAAAGCACAGTCCGCCGTGATGCGGTGGTTTACCGCGCGGTCGTCCGTCGCCGCGACTGCCAGAAAAGCCCCCGAAAGATCGCTTTTCTCATAGCCGCGGCGGTGCGTGATTTCGATTGCGGCCCGCGCTTCCGGCGCCGTCACCGAAACCTCCGCGCCGAAACGTTTCAGAACGCCAATGCGCCGCGCCGCGATTTTTCCCGCACCGATTACCGCGCATTTCCTGCCCCGGAGCGACACGAACAGCGGGAACCGCGGCGTGCCCTCGCGCGGCTTTTCTTCCGCCAGGCCGAGCTTTTCGCAGAGAAAATCCTGCATTTCCGCAAGGCTTCTGCCGCTTTCCTCGCGCGGGCGGGCGATAATGAGCGTCCGAATGCCGGTTTCGTGCGCCGCCGCGAGCTTTTCCGCAAAGCCGCCGCTCGCGCCCGTATCCTTGGTGACGAGAATTTCCGCGCCCGTCTGGCGGATGAGCGCCGCATTCATCTCGGCGGAAAACGGCCCCTGCATCGCGATGATGTGCGAGCCGGGAAAGCCGAGGGAGGCGCACTTCTGAATAACGCCGACGCTCGGCAGAACGCGCGGATACAGCCGCTCGGCGAAGTTTTCGACCGCCGTGTAGGCATCGAGTTCCTTGCTGCCGGTCGTCAGCAGCACCTTTCCCGGATGCGCGGAGAGCCACGCGACTGCCGAGGCCGTGTCGGGCACGGTTTCGCCCTCGCGATGCGACAGCGCCGGGCGGAGCAGCCGCTCATACTGTGCACCCGTCCGGCGGCACGCCGCGCGGAGATTGTCGGTCACGAGCGCCGCATACGGGTGCGTAGCGTCAATGAGCAGGGTGTTCTTGTCGAGCAGCGACGCGATTTCCTCCTCGTCCAGCCGTCCCTCGTGCACCGTGATGCCGGGCATCGGCTCCATCACCGCCGCGCCGTACTCGGTCGCGACATAGACCTCAGCCGGAACACCGCAGGACGCGAGGAACCGGCACAGCGCGTGCCCCTCGGTCGTGCCCGAAAAAATACGGATATTCATACGCCGCGATACCCCCGGGGCGTGACCATGCGGCCGTCAATGACGACCGTGCGGCTGTTGCCGACGAAAACCGTCGTCAGCATATCGACCCCCGTATCGCGCAGCGCGCCGAGCGTCGTGAGCGCAAAGCTCTCGCCCTCGCGGCCGATGTTGCGCACCGTGCCGCAGACCGTGTCCGGGGACAGGGTTTCGAGCAGAATATCGCACGCACGGCGCAGATAGTCCGCCCGCTTGCGGCTCGATGGGTTGTAGAGCGCGATGCAGAAATCGCCTGCCGCCGCGCCGCGCAGCCGCTGCTCGATTTTATCCCACGGAGTCAGCAGGTCGGACAGGCTGACGCACGCGAAGTCGCAGGTGAGCGGTGAGCCGAGCACCGCGCCGCCCGAGCACGCCGCCGTGATGCCGGGAACGACCTCGACCTCGATGTTCGTCCCGGCCGCAAGCTCGATGAGAAGTCCCGCCATGCCGTACACACCGGCGTCACCCGACGAGACCACCGCGACCGTTCTGCCCTGCTTCGCGCGCTCGAGCGCCGCCGCACAGCGGTCCACCTCGCGCGTCATGCCGGTCTGAATGCGCTCCTTGCCCTTGATGAGGTTTTCGATGAGGTCGAGATACAGGCCGTAGCCTGCCACGCAGTCGCACTTTTCAAGCGTTCTCGCCGCGCGGAGCGTCATCTGCTCCTCGCCTCCCGGCCCGATGCCGATACAGTAGATTTTCATCTGCCGCTCCCCTTTCTGATATGCTCCAGACAGTCCTTCATGGACTGCACGTTTACTTTTTCCTTCATGCCGCCGAGCACCAGCTCGACCGCGCGGCTCACCGCAAGCTCCGCGAGCGTTTCCGCGTCCCCTTCCGCCGCGAGGGCGTCGTAGTCGCGCATATGGCGCACGCGCTCGATGGCTGCGCTCTTGATCTCCGCGATGAGCGGCAGGGCGGCGCGGTAGTTGAGCCACGCGAAGAACTCGCGCGTTTCCTCGTCCAGAATGCACTCGGCGGTCTCGCGCGAGGTATCGTCTGCGTCCCCGAGGTCTCCGAGGTCGTCCAGATTGAAAAGCGCGGTCTGCGCCCCCGCCGCCGTACTTTCGATGTCGCGCGGCATGGCGAGGTCGAGCAGCAGGCGCGGCGGACAGAGAAGCGTCTGCATCTGCGCTGCCGTCAGCGTAAAATGCGGGCTTGTCGTGGCGCTTACGACGAGGTCCGCACCCTCGATGGCGTCCAGCCGCCGATCATACGGCACGGTGCCGCAGCCCTGCGGAACGAGCGTTTCGCCGTGGCGGTAGGTGCGGAGCGTCACCGTGACCTCGCTTCCGGCCCTGACAAGCGCCCGCGCCGCGAGCCTGCCCATTTCGCCGTTTCCGATCACGACCGCACGGTGGCCCGCAAGCGAGCCGAAAAAGCGCTCCGCCCGGCGCACGCCGACCTCAGCCGCCGAAGCCGGAACGCCGGTGAGCCGGGTTTCGGTGCGCACGCGCTTGCCTGCGGTGACTGCGCGGCGGAACAGGGTATCGAGCACCGCGTCCGTCGTTTTCGCCTCGCGGGCGAGCGCGACTGCGTCCTTGACCTGCGAAACGATCTGGTCGTCCCCGAAAATCTGCGACTGCATTCCAGCCGCCACGTGCATCAGATGGCGCACCGCGTCCGCGCCCTCGCGCCGCGTGACAAACGCGCTCGCCGCCACGCCTGCCGCACGGCAGAGCGCTTCCGCCGGGTCGGGCAGCGCCCGCTCGCCCTCGGCGTGCAGGTAAAGCTCGGTGCGGCTGCACGTTGCGAGCAGCACCGCCGCGCAGCCGGTCTGCTCCGCGATACGCGGCAGCATGGCCTGCACCTGTCCGCGCACGAGCGAGAGCTTTTCGCGCTCCTCGAAGGGCGCTGAGGCGTCAATGCCTGCCATACAGAGTTTCACGTTCTTTCCTCCTCAGTCCTCAAAGCAGAAGCGCCGCTCCTGCACGGCGAGCGCAGCCGTTACGCCGTTTTTCGCGTACTTTCGCAGCAGAATACTGCCGTTTCCGCTCGCCAGCACCGCCGCGCGTTCGCAAACGCTGTCCACGCCGACCGTGCTTCTGACGAACTCGGACGCGGTAAATTCTCCCGGCGCGTTCTGAAGCTGCGCCGCCGTGAAGGTTTCAAACGGCAGACCGTTTTCCGCGCAGAACGACAGCAGTCCCGGCTCGTCCTTTTTGATGTCGATGCTCGCGGCGTTTCGAACCGCCTCCATCGGAACATCCGCCGCCGAAAGCGCCTCGCGCACGGTCTCCGCGATAACGTCCATCGGCACGCCCTTCCGGCAGCCGAGGCCGAGCGACACGATGCGCGGCACGAGATGCAGCGTGTGGGCAAACGGCTGCGCTTTCGTATCGAAGCCGAGCGTAAAGCCGCATTCCGCGTCCGCTTTCAAGTTGATATGCGCCGGAAGCCGCCCGTCCACCGGGAACGCCGTGCACAGGCCGACCGTGCCGCCGCGCAGCAGCTCCCCCGAGATGAATTTGATATTTTCCGGGTCGAACACCGCGCAGTCATGCGCCTTCGCCCAGTTATCGACCGCAAAGACCTCGCGCCCGTCAGTCGCGGTCGTGATGACCGCTGTGGCCCCCAGACCGTCTGCAAGCCGCTGCGCCAGCTCGTTTGCGCCGCCGAGGTGCCCCGAGAGCAGCGGAATGACGAACCTGCCCTGCTCGTCCGTCACCACGACCGCCGGGTCGTACGCCTTTCCGGCGAGATAGGGCGCGACCGCGCGAACGGCGATGCCCGCCGCCCCGACGAACACGATAAGGCCGCAGTCCACCATCGCCTGCTGCGCAAAGCGCGAAAGCGAGGTATTCGAGAGCGAGGGGTCTACCGTGCGGGCGTAGCGCTCACAGAGAAAATCCGGCAGCAGCCGCGCGGCTCGCTCCGCCGTTTTCGCACCGACCTCGGTAAAGGATACAAACTTCGCGTGCTTCATTTTGTCGCCTCGCGGAAACCGGTGGTGAATGCCGGGTCATAGAGCTTGGAGCGCTCGTAGCTGTCGCCCAGAAAGCCGCCCACCGTGATGAGCGCGGTCTTGGTGATGCCCTCGCGTGCGCCGGCCTCGGCCAGTCCGCCGACCGTTGTGCGCACGACCTTTTCGCCCGGCCACGTTGCCTTATAGACGATGGCCGCCGGGGTTTCGGGGGCGTAGCCGCCCTCGATGAGCCGCGCGGACAGGCGTTCGAGCTGACCCGCCGACAGGAAAATCACCATGGTCGCGCCGTGGGCGGCGAGGCTCTCGATCTGTTCGCGCTCGGGCACGGGCGTTCTGCCCTCCATGCGCGTCAGAATGACCGTCTGGCTGACGTCCGGCAGGGTATATTCCGCCCGGAGCGCCGCCGCCGCGCCGCAGAACGAGGAAACGCCGGGGCAGACCTCGTATGTAAGGCCGAGCCGGTCGAGCGCGTCCATCTGCTCGCGGTGCGCCCCGTAAACGCAGGGGTCGCCGGTATGCAGCCGCACGACGGTCTTTCCCTCGCGTGCCGCGGGCGCCATGACGTCGATTACCTCCTCCAGCGTCATCTTCGCGCTGTCGTAAATCGCGCAGCCGGACTTTGCGTAGTCCAGCAGCGCCGGATTGACGAGCGAACCCGCGTAAACGATAACGTCCGCCTCTCCGAGCAGCTTTGCGCCGCGCACCGTGATGAGGTCGGGCGCACCCGAACCTGCACCGACAAAGTAAATCATCTGCGCTCCTCCTTTACCAGAATGATGGAAAAATAACCGGACGGCTCCCGAAGCTCGTCCATATCGTACACGAGCCGTTCGCCCTCCATGCCGCACCGCTCCACGAGCGCCGCATTTTCGAGCTGTCCGCTCTCGCGCAGCTCCTCGCGCACGCGCAGCACGCCGCGTCCAGCCTTCATCAGCACCTTGCTGCCGGGAAGAGCCAGCCCCTCGCGCTCCTTGCCGTGGGAAGCCGGAATGATGTGCAGCATTTCGCCGTCCTCGCACAGGGCGCGTCCGAGCCGGGCCGCCGCCGCGCAGAACGACGGCACGCCGGGAATCAGCTCCGCATCATAGCCGCGCGACACCACGCGCTTGTGGACGTACCAGCCGGTCGAGTAGACGGTCGGGTCACCGAGCGTCAGAAAGGCGACGTTCTTCCCCTCGTCGAGCAGGGCGCAGATGGCGTCCGCCGCCGCGTCGTGACTCGCGTTCCGCGCCGCCCTGTCGTGCGTCATCGGCATATCGAACGCGCGAACCGGCTTGCCCTTGATGTAGCACGAGGCGATTTCGAGCGCGGTCCGCCCTCCGTTTTCCGACTGCGGCACCGCGATGACGTCGCACTCGCCGAGAATGCGTATCGCCTTCGCCGTCAGCAGTTCCGGGTCGCCCGGCCCTACGCCGACGCCGTATAGTTTTCCCCTGTTCATGTGCTTTCCCTCAGTCTTTCGCAGAGTGCCGCCGCGCCCGCCGACTGCGCAAGCACGCCGTATTTTGTCGTAAACATGATAAATTCCGCCCGTGCGCGTCCCTTGAGCCGCCGCGCGATGCGCTTCTCCATCTCGCGCCCGATGCGCTCCATGACGGGGCGGCGCAGCTTTTCCCGGTCCAGCAGCTCGATGCAGGCATCGACCGATACCGCGCCCATCAGTCCTTCGAGCGTTTGCCGTTCAGCGCCGCAGAGCGCCGCGTGGGCGGTGAAGATCTCCTGCCGCGCGTCCGCCACCGAGGAATGCGTGTTCATCACGCCGGCGGCGATTTTCACGAGCTTTCCCGCGTGGCCGACGAGCAGAATATCCGGATAGCCGCAGCATACCGCATGGTCGAACGCCTCGCCGATGTAGTTCGAGCACTTGACCGCGCGTTCGAGGTCGAGGTGCAGCGTTTCGCGTGCAAAGTCCGCGCCGTAGTTGCCGGGGCAGAGAAACGCCGTGCGCTGTCCCCCGGCGTACAGGCTGTCCATTTCGAGAAAAATCGTGTCCACGAGCGCCTTTTCGCTCATCGGCTCAACGATGCCGCTCGTGCCGAGAATGGAGATGCCGCCGACAATGCCGAGGTGGCTGTTGTAGGTCTGGAGCGCGAGTTCTTCGCCGTTTTCGACCGAAATCACGACAGAAAAGCCGCCCTCATAGCCGCATTCCTTCGCCGCGCGTTCGAGCGCCGCCTTGATCTGCGCACGGGGGCCGGGATTGATGGCCGCTTCGCCCACCGGCTCGGCAAGTCCCGGCCGGGTCACGCGCCCGACGCCCCTGCCGCCGTCAATCGAAACGCCGCTGTCCGTGCGTCGGACGGACGCCGAAACGAGCACGCCGTTCGTGACATCCGGGTCATCGCCCGAGTCCTTGCGCACCGCGCAGACCGCCGTATTTTCGTGCAGGACGGCCTGCTCGACCGGCAGATCAAACGTCACGCCGCCCGGCGTGAGCAGGCGTATCTCCGCCGGAGCGCTCCCGGTCAGCAGCAGCACCGCCGCCGCCTGCGAGGCCGCCGCCGCGCACGAACCGGTCGTCCAGCCGCGCCGCAGCGTTTCCGTCCCCCGGTATGCGGTAAACTCGTCCGCCATCGCGCTCCCTCCTTCAGTCGATAGAAATACATTTTACAGTATAGCACAACAGACGATTTTTTTGAATACCGTTCCACGAAAAAGCGCAGGGATACCTCTGCTCCCTGCGCCCAGTCTGTCAATAAAATTTATTTCCCGATTTTGTGTTTCGCGCGGAAGCGCGCATGAAATAGATTTTGCAACGCAAAATCATAAAAACCGGGAGCACGTATCACGGTTTTTATACTCTGAGAGGGAGAAAGTTTCCGCATGGGAACTTTCGGACGTCCGTGTTCCGCGGCGCTCTGCGCTGTCAGAACACATTTTGTCGGCGAAACCGTGGTTTCGCGACAGGCTCACCGGCCAACTATCCGTTCTCCTATCTGCTCCTCCGCGTGCACCGCGAGCGTCAGGAGCGCCGCGCCGTTTTTCTCCTGCATTTCCGCGTCAAACGAGAGGATTTTCCCGTCCTCCATGTCGGCGGCGGTCTGCCCGAGCGCGAGCCGCAGCATTTCCGTCCGCTCGTCCTCCGCCGTGCGGATGCAGGGCACCGGCTCGTAATACCGATACGTCTGCACCTCAAGCGACACGGGAAAGCGCACGCTCTCGCTTATCTGCCAGACACGGCGCTCTATCGTTTTTTTGCACTCGCCGCCCGAAATCCGGCGTCCGATAAAGTAATTCTTCCCGCGCAACGCGATGCACAGACCCAGTCTGGTCTTTGTTTTTCCGGTGAAGCACTTTTCGGTGCGTTCGAGCGGGCGGACCGCCTTGACGCTGCGCCGCGTGTAGGCGTAGACCCGGCCGTCCGAGCGGACGAAATGCGCCTTGCCGCCCTCTCGCGTCGGCAGAACGCAGCCGTCTATCAGAACATCGCCCTTGTGCACGGCGTCCCCCGCCGCGACCATGGACGCGCCGCGCAGCGCTTCGATGCTCTTGATGACGCCGTCCTGCTTCGCCACGATGCTCGCGACCTCGTTTTCGTGCGCGGTTTCCGGCGGCTGCACCCCGGCGTGCGCCGTAACGGTCAGGCTGTTGCCGCGCAGGTTGAGCGCGAAGAACGAAATCTCCGGCTCCCATATCATCATCTGCCGCCGGATGGACGGGGTGTTGATGGCGCGGAGCGGCGTGCCGATGCCGACGCCCAGCTCTTCGAGCTTTTCCATCACCGCGTCCCGGTCGAGCGAGGGCGAGATGTCCGTGCGGATCTCCCACACCCGCGTGCCGACGAGAGTGACAAGCACGCAGAACGCGGCGAGTCCGCAGAGAAGCACGGTCCGCGGCAGCAGACGCGCCAGAACGAACGGCAGACCGCGCCGTTCCAGAATGCGCACCCGGCAGCCGGTGCGCCCCATGCAGGAGGGCAGATGCCGGAAGTCGCGGATGGACACCGACGCCTCCAGACGGTTCCACTCGACCCGCTCCATCTGCCGAAGCTCGATGCCGCCCTCGGCGCAGGCGTTGAGAAAGCGTGTCAGCGACGCGCCGGTCACGACTATACGCACCTCGCCCGCCGCCCTGCGGCACAGCCGGACTATCACCGCGCCTCCTCCCCTCCCGGAACGAACTCGACCGCGTGTATCTCTCCTTCGAGCGCCAGCTCATCGAGCGTCAAAGCGGTCAGCGCAAGGTTTTCGCCGGTGAACCGCACCTCGCATCCGTATCCCTTCGCCCGCAGCACGGTGCTGTCGTACTCGATGATACCGCAGTGGTTTTCGAGCGTCGCCAGATGCCGCCCGAGCAGCTCGACCTGCGGCTCGCGCAGTCCCTCCTTCAGTTGTTCGAACGCCATGCCCTCGCCCTCCGTTTCCTGTAACAAGCCTATGCGCATACCTCGTCCGGGTTTCGCATAAGTTTTTCCACAGGAGGTGGATAAGTTTGCGTATCCTGTCGATTCTGCTGCTCGTACTGCCGCTCGCCTTTCCGGAAGCCTGCGCCGAAGGGGTGCGGCACGGTCTGACGCTTGCCGGGAGCACAGCCATTCCCGCCCTGTTTCCGTTTTTCGTGGCGGGCGGTCTGCTGAGTGAGGCCGGTACAGCCGCGCCCGCGTGGGCGGCAAAGCTGCTGCGCTGCCTTTACGGCCTGCCGCCCGAGAGCCTGCCGGCGGTCTTTCTCGGCCTTACGGGCGGCTATCCGGTCGGGGCGGCGGTTTCGGCTTCGCTCTGCCGCGAGGGGCGGCTCTCACCGGCGGACGCACGCAGATGCGCCCTGTTCTGCTCGTGCGCAAGTCCCGGCTTCTGCGCGGCGCTTGCAGGGGTAACGCTCTTCGGCTCGGTGCGGGCCGGACTGCTCCTCTACGGCATTCAGGCCGCGTCCGCCCTGCTTTCCGGTCTTTTTGTTTCCCGTGAAACGGATTTTTCCGAAACGCTACCGGTATCTTCCGAACTTTCCAGTGCTAAATCTTTCTCTTCCACGTTTTGCGCCGCCGTCCGGAACGCCGCCGAGATCTCGCTTTCGGTCGCAGCGTTCCTCGCAGCCTTCTCGGTCGTGCTCGAACTGATGAAGCCGCTGTTTTCGCGCGTTCCGCTGCTGCGGCTGCTCGCGCCGCTGCTTGAGCTGACGAGCGGTCTTGATGCAGTTTCCGCGCTTTTTCTGCCGGAAACCGTCCTTTTTCCGCTTGTTTCGTTCGCACTTGCGTTCGGCGGCGCAGCGGTTCTCATGCAGATTCAGACCGCGTTTTCGGCGGAAAGCGGCGCGGCTCTCCTCGGACTTTTTCGCGCAAAACTGCGCCACGGTCTGCTCGCCGCCGCACTCGCCTGCGCGGTCTGCCGCCTGTTTCCGGCCTGTATGCCTGTTTTCGGTACTGCGAGACCGGTATCGTGCCCCTCAGCGGTCTCTGCGCTGACGCTTGCGGCTGTTACCGTTTTGTATGTTTTTTGTACTGGAAAAACCGGGCGCGATACGCTATAATGAGAATTACCACATACATAAGGAGTGACTCTCGCATGAGGCTGAAAAAGCTGCTGCGTAAAGATATAGAGCCGCGCTGCACCTACTGTGCGCACGGCAGCCCCCTCGCGGACGGAAAGCGAATCGCCTGCCGCAAGCGCGGCGTGATGGACGCCGCCGACCACTGCCGCTCGTTCCGTTACGACCCGCTGCGCCGCGTCCCGGCGAAGCCTGCCGTGCTGCGCGGAAACTTCACGAACGCCGATTTTTCTCTGGGGGATAACGATGAAAATTAAAGAATTTTTCCTGCGGCGGCTCGGCGCGGCGGCTCTCGCACTGACGCTGCTGATGAATGCCGCGCCCCTTTCCGCGTATGCCGTAAACGACAGCGAGGGCGACGGTGCCTCGACTTCGGACAGCACCGACAATACTGCGGTTACGACGGCTGACAACGACTCGTCCGTTACCGCGCTTGCTTCTAACTCACCTGCGCTCGACGCAACGGCGGCTCTGCTCGTCAGCCCGGACAGCGGCATGGTGCTCTATTCGAAGAACGCCGACCAGAAGCGCTATCCGGCCTCGACCACAAAAATCATGACCGCCCTGCTGACGCTCGAAAACGTATCCAATCTGGACGAAACCGTGACCTCCGAGGCGGTCGATTTCGAAAACGTCACGGCGGACAGCTCGAACGCCGGCATTCTGCTCGGTGAGCAGGTGACCGTGCGTGACCTGCTGTACGCGCTCATGCTCCCCTCCGCGAACGAGGCGGCGTATATGCTCGCGCGTCATGTCGGCGGCAGCTGGGAACAGTTCGTGGACATGATGAACGACCGCGCGGCCGAGCTCGGCTGCACCGGCACGCATTTCTGCAACCCCTGCGGCCTGCATGAGGAGGACCACTACACCACCGCGCACGACCTGTACTTAATCGCGAAGGAAGCCATGAAGGACGTCACCTTCCGCGACATCGTGAGCACCGTGCAGCACCGCATGGCAAAGACCAACCTGCACGAGGAGCGCATCATCTACACCACCAATCAGCTGATTTTCAGCTCGTTCCAGCCGTGGAGCTACGCGAACTGCCTCGGCATCAAGACCGGCCACACCTCGCAGGCAGGCAACTGCTTTGTCGGCTACGCGGAGTACGGCGACGCCAAGCTGTTTTCTGTCGTGCTCGGCTGCTCGGACAGCTCGAAGGAGTATCCGTCCGTCGCCGCCAGCTTCACCGACACGAAAAAGCTGTGCCAGTGGGGTTTTGAGAACTTCACCTCGAAAACACTTGCCCGTCAGGGCGAGGAAGTGACCTACACCAAGGTCAAGCTCTCGACCGACACCAATCAGCTGCTTCTGACCGCGAAGGCCGATGTCGTTGCGCTCCTGCCCAAGGACCTCGACGTCAAGGCCCTCGAGCTTGTCGAGGATATTCCTGAGGAGGTCAAAGCGCCCGTCAAGGCCGGCGACCCGATCGGCACCGCGACTTACCGCTATAACGGCACCGACTACGGCACAGTCGAGCTTGTCGCGCTCAACGACATCTCGCGCAGCACCGTGCTTTTCTACGCGGACAAGCTGAGCACCTTCTTCCAGAGCATGGTGTTCAAGATCCTGCTGCTCGCCGCCGCAGCCTTCTTCATCCTGCACATCTTTACAGGCCTTGTCTTTGGCGGTGTCCGCCGCCGCAGACGGCGCCGTTCCTCCCGCTCGCGCTATAACGACAGCACCTATCAGCGCCGCCACAGAAAATAAACAAAAACAAAAGGACAGAGCCCTTTTTTCCGGGTTCTGTCCTTTGCTTTCTTGCGTTATTTGTCGAACTCTGTTATAATGCTGACAAGGACACCTCGGTGTCCCCGAGGCACTGTTTTTAACAGACGGCAGGCGGTCAGCCACTCCCTCACAAAGGGGGTGGTGCGTATGAGAAAGAACTTCTTTCGCATCTTGGTGTGCACAGCACTCGTGCTCTACATGCTTACGATATACGCAAAGTGACCGCTCTACCCTCAGAAAGTAAGCGGTCACTTTGTGACTAAAACTCTTTAGAGGGCTGACCGTCTGCCGGCAGTGCCTCTTTGTATTTTCAGTATACCTGTTCTTCTGCTGATTGTCAAGCCGTCCTTTGGGGCGGTTTTGCTTTTTTTACAGCATGCTCATAAACTCGTCTCCGGTGATGGTTTCCTTTTCGAGCAGGTGATGCGCCAGACGGTGCAGGACGTCCATGTTCTCCTGAAGGATCTTGATGGCCTTCTCGTGCGCCGCCTTGACGGTCGCGATAACCTCCTCGTCGATCTGGGACGCGGTTTCCGCCGAGCACGCCAGCGTAGTATCGCCCGAGAGATACTGGTTGGTCACGGTTTCGAGCGCGACCATGTCGAATTTGCGGCTCATGCCGTAGCGGGTGATCATGGCGCGTGCGAGCTTGGTCGCCTGCTCGATGTCGTTGGATGCACCGGTCGTGATCGAGCCGAAAATCAGCTCCTCGGCCGCACGGCCGCCCGTCAGGGTCGCGAGCTTGTTCAGCAGTTCATCCTTGGTCATCAGGTTGTGCTCGCCCTCATCCACCTGCATGGTGTAGCCGAGCGCACCCGAGGTACGCGGCACGATCGTGATTTTCGTGACCGGAGCGGAGTTTGTCTGCTTGGCGGCCACGAGCGCATGGCCGATTTCGTGGTAGGAAACGATTTCCTTTTCCTTTGCGCTGAGCACGGCGTTCTTGCGCTGCGCACCGGCGATAACGGTTTCGACGCTTTCTTCAAGGTCGGCCTGCTCGACCGTGTTGCGGCCCATGCGGACCGCACGGAGGGCTGCCTCGTTGATGATGTTCGCGAGGTCTGCGCCGGACGCGCCCGAAGTCGCACGCGCGATGGCGTTGAAGTCGATGTGGCCGGTCATGTGCACATCCTTGGCGTGCACCTTGAGGATCGCGACGCGGCCCTGAAGGTCGGGCAGCTGAACCGGAATGCGGCGGTCAAAGCGGCCGGGACGCAGCAGCGCCGGGTCGAGCGACTCCGGGCGGTTGGTCGCGGCGAGGATAACGACGCCCTTGGTACCGTCAAAGCCGTCCATCTCGGTGAGCAGCTGATTGAGCGTCTGTTCGCGCTCATCGTTGCCGCCCATGCCTGCGCCGTCGCGCTTTTTGCCGATGGTATCGATCTCGTCGATGAACACGATACACGGCGCCTTTTCGCTCGCCTGCTTGAACAGGTCGCGCACCTTGGCTGCGCCCATGCCGACGAACATTTCAACGAATTCCGAGCCGGAAATCGAAAAGAACGGCACATGCGCCTCACCTGCAACCGCCTTCGCGAGCAGGGTCTTGCCGGTGCCCGGAGGGCCGACGAGCAGCGCGCCCTTGGGCAGCTTCGCGCCGATGGCGGCGTATTTGTTCGGGTTGTGCAGGAAGTCCACGATTTCGGTCAGGGCCTCCTTGGCCTCGTCCTGACCCGCGACATCCGCGAAGGTCTTGCCGGTTTCGGTTTCGGCGTAGATTTTTGCGCCCGACTTGCCGAAGCTCATCATGTTGCCGCCCATGTTCTTCATCATTTTCTTCTGGAGCCAGTTGCCGACAACGATGATCAGAACGATCGGGATGGCGTAGCTGACGAGCATGCTGACGAGCGGCGACGCCTGCGTCGGAATCTCGGCGGCGAACTTCACGTTGGCCGAAAGCAGGCGGTTGACCAGATCATCGTCCGGGAAAATACCGGTCTTGTAGATGGCAGTCTGTCCCTTGTCATTCTGCGCTTCAAAGATGATTTCGTGGTCCTGACTGTCGTAGGAAACCGTCTGCACCTTGCCGCTGTCCATCATGCTTACCAATTCATCGTAGCCGACCTCAGTCACCTGCCGGCTGAGCAGCGACGGGAACAGCAGCCAGTTGAGCAGCATCAGCACAACGAGCATTGCGATATAATAAAATATCAGCGGTCTTTTAGGCGATTTCTGGGGTCTTGACCCATTTTTTATTGGCATTTACGTTCACCTGTCCTTTTTGGGAGAAAGCGCGGCCGACCGCGCTTGACGCTTGGGATTAGTATTATATAATATACGCCGAATTTTGACCTTTCGTCAATCATTCAAATATGAACAATTTGCAAATTCACAGGGAGAGGGGGCGCCGCGCGGGAGAGCACCTCCCCTCAATTATAAACGCTTTGTGAACTTTGCAGTAAAATATGCACAATTCTTTATTTTTGTGGTATTATATTAACATACACCGTGACAGTCCTGTGCGCGGCGCAGGTTTCTGCCGGTTATCTCTGCGATCGGACGTGTTGTTTATGAATATAAAATGTACACAGAATATTTATAAAAGCGCGAACGGCGTTTCTAATGTCGCCTATTATATTCTCGTACCCGAGGATTCCCATATCCGCGGCATCGTGCAGATCAGCCACGGAATGTGCGAATATTTCTCGCGTTATACCGCGTTCGCGAAATATCTGTGCGGACTCGGCTTCATCGTCTGCGGCAACGACCACATCGGCCACGGCGCTTCGGTGTCGCGTCCGGCCGACCTCGGCTTTTTCGCCGCGCATGACGGCTGGAAATATCTAATTGCCGATGTGCTCCATCTGCACGAGCTGATGAGCAAGCGCTACCCCGACCTGCCCTATTTCCTCATCGGCCACTCGATGGGCTCGCTGATCGCGCGGCTCTGTCTGCCCACCTGCGGCAGGGAGCTGGCCGGCGCGGTCCTCATCGGCACCGCCGGACCGAATGCCGCCGCCGTGAGTGCCGCCCACCTCGCAGACTCGGTCGCACGCACGCGCGGCGTGACCTTCCGCAGCGGTCTGCTCAACAGCATGACCTTCAAGGGCTACAACCGCAAAATTCAGCACCCGAAGTCGGTTTTCGACTGGCTCAGCCGCGACGAGGAGACCGTCTCGCTCTATCAGTCGGACGAAAAATGCAACTTCATCTTCACCGCGTCCGGCTTCCGCGACCTGTTTACCCTGTGCATCCGCGCCAACAGCAACGCCGTTTTCCGCCGCACCCCGCGCGACCTGCCGCTGCTCTTCCTCGCGGGCGACAAGGACCCGGTCGGCCGCTACGGCGACGGCGTGCGCCGTGTGATCGGTCTGTACCGCAGCGCCGGCATCCGCAACATCGACGCGATTTTCTATAAAAACGCCCGCCACGAGCTGCTCAACGAGCTTGGCCGCATCGAAACCTACGGCGATATTTCGCGCTGGCTCGAAGAGCGCCTCACCGCTTTGAGCGAACACGCGGCGCAATCCGCCGAACAGGCCTGAAACCGCATAAGAAAACCGGTATCCACATGAAACTCTCGGATACCGGTTCTTTTTGTGTATTTTTTCGCTCAGATAAGGCTCAGAACGTCCCCGGGCGCGGCCAGACGGACATCTGCCATGATGCGGTCGGGCGCCGAACAGCCCCAGAGCGCAAGGCAGGAGGCAACGCCCGCCGCGGCGGCGCACTGCATATCGCTCTCGCTGTCGCCGACGTAGACCGCCTCGCCCGGCTCGCCGCCCATGCGGCGCAGGCATTCGAGCAGCGGGTCGGGGGCCGGCTTGGTGCGCGGCGCGTCCTCCATGCAGATAACAGCGTCGAAATAGCCGTCCAGTCCGAGCGGCGAGAAGCCGTAGCCGTACTGGTAATGCGTGCGTGAGGTCACGATGCCGCAGCGGCAGCCGCGCTCATGCAGCGCTTTCAGCATAGCTTCCACCCCGTTGAAGACGCGGACCTCCGCGATGCGCTCCTGCGACAGTCCCTCCCAGCGGTCCATAGCGCGTTCCGCCGCCTCGCCGGAAAAGCCGAGGTCTGCGAGCGTCTGCCTGCCCGGCTTGCCGAAGGACGGGCGAAGCTCTTCGAGGGTATGCTCCTGCCCAAACTCGCGCAGCATCTGCTGAAGACACTGCTGATCGACCTCCGCCGAATTGAGAAGCGTTCCGTCTACATCAAAAATAAAATATTTCATGCGTTTTCCTCCATCAGATCCCGTGCCATGGTGAAAAGGCCCCGGTCATAGTCCTCGGTGAACGTCCGCGAAAGCTCGATCTCGGGTACTGCGTGCGGCGGAAGCATGCGCGCGCATGCGGCGCGGATGTCCTCCACCCTGTTCCGGAACAGCGGATCGGTGTAGAGCACGACCCGGTCCGGGTTGATGAGCGCACCGCACGCACAGATCACCTGCGCCATATACGCCGTCATATCTGCATCCGCAAAATGCGTCTGCGCGTATTCCATATTGTGCTCGATCGGGAGAAAGTGCAGCTCTCCGGCGAAACCGGCCGCGCCGCTCCAGACCTTGCCGTCCAGCACGATGCCTGCGCCTGCACCCATCCTGCCGATGTAGATGCACACCGCAGCGCGCGGCGCCGGGCTGCACTGCGCCGCGTAACCGGCCGCGACGATCTGCATGTCGCGCACCGCCGCGCTCGGCAGTCCGGATTTATCGTGAAGATGCGTACTAAGGCTCACGCCCCGCAGCTCCGGATAGCCGAAGCACTCCATTACAACGCCGTCATGCATCGCGCCGGCAAAGCCGAACGCGACCGACGCCAGCTGCGGGTAACGCGCCCTGACACGCATCAGAAGCGTGTCCAGCAGTTCGCGCACATCGCCCGGACAGGTCTCTTCTCCCTGCTCGAGCGGCACGCCGTCGAGGCCGCACACGAACCAGTGCAGCGTATCCTGCTCCAGCCGCAGACACAGGAACAGCCGGTAATGCATGTCCAGCTCGTACCGCATCGCGCATCGGCCGCCGGTCGAAGCCGCCGCGCCTGCCTCTCGTGCCTCGCCGCGCTCGACCATATCGTCGATGATGCGTCCGACCGTCGGAAAACTCAATCCGGTCTGCCGCGCGAGCTCGTTCTTGCTGAAAACGCCGTCCTGCATGGCCCGGCGCAGCAGCGCCGTGTTCTCCTGCCGGAGAAGTCCTGCATCTGCCATGGTGCACCTCTTTTCTTCATAGTTTTTAATAGTGTGTTAAAAACTATCTTCAGTATAACCCATTGCTCTCTGTTTGTCAACAGGAACAGAAAAAAGGCGCGCAGATTTGGTTATTCTGCACGCTTTTTCTGTTATTTTTCGTTTACTTCGTCCAGGTCGCCTTGGCTGCGCCTTCCGCAAACACCTCGTGGAACTTCTTTACGTTGTCCGCGATGTCGCCGCCGAAAACAGCCGAGCCTGCAACGATAACGTCCGCACCGGCCGCTACGATGTCGGCGGTGTTGGTCAGCTTTGCGCCGCCGTCGATTTCCAGCTCGCAGTTGTAGCCATGCTTCTGGATTTCCGCGCGGACCGCCTTGATCTTGTCCATGCACTCCGGAATGAAGCCCTGGCCGCCGAAGCCCGGCTCTACGGTCATGATGAGCACCATGTCGCAGTACGGCAGCAGCGGGAACAGCGCCTCTGCCGGGGTTTTCGGCTTGATAACGCAGGCCGCCTTGACGCCGGCCGCACGGATTTTCTTGAGCTGTTCGAGGGTGTCGCCGTTGGACTCATAATGTACGGTAATGATGTCCGAGCCCGCCTTGATGAAATCATCGAGGTACTGGTCCGGGTCGGAGATCATCAGATGTACGTCGAGCACCTTGTCGGTCGCCTTGCGCAGGCTCTTGACGACCGGAGCGCCGATGGTGATATTCGGTACAAAGTGACCGTCCATAACGTCAACGTGAACGTACTCCGCGCCTGCATCGGTCGCGATTTTAATATCGCGCGCCAGATTTGCAAAGTCAGCGGACAGAATAGACGGCGAGAGCTTGATTTCCATAACTTTTTCCTCCTGTTACCACGGAAACGTCCGCAGTGTAGTCGAGCGTGCCGCCGGGGCACGGCAGTTTTCTTTTTCCATTATAACATACTGCCTGTAAAAGTTTAAGTATAAATTTACTGTTTCCCGGCGCGCAGGCAGGCCGCGATATTGAGCACAAGCGCGAGCGCGACTAGCACCGCCGCGCAGAACAGAATGGCATACGAGGTATCGAGCAGTGCGCTCCAGTCCTGCACGTTTACACGGGTGTTGTACTCGAATATCTGTCCGAGCAGCGAAAACGCGCACAATCCCATGCTCACCGCCGCGAACGACAGCGCGTTCTTCCGTCTCACGAGCGCGATGACCGGCAGTGCGAGCGCCGCTGCGCCGCAAAAAATGCTCAGCAGCGAGAAAAATGTGGATAAAGCAGTAGTAAAAGCCATAAAAAGTCCTCCTGTCTTAGGCAATACCGCATAATTGGACAAGAGCGATTTGCGAGTAAATTTTGCGTACTGACGAGGCGCGGTTTTGCGGTAATACTGACGTATTACCGTGAAATTGCAACAAAGTCAGGGCACAAAATTTCCGCAAAGCGCCGCAACTTTAATTGTGCGGTGTTGCCTTAATAACCTCGGTTAATGTCTACAATATTATGGAGCGGCTCCCCCTCCAGATAGCGTGTGAGGTTTGCGGTCACAATCTCCCAGATGAGCTGTTCCGTGCCTTTGTCATGGCCGAAGCCGCGTCCGGAAACGTGGGGCGTCAGCAGGACGTTCTCCATGCCCCAGAGCGGCGAGGACGGCGGGAGCGGCTCGGTATCCGCCACATCGAGCACCGCGCCGGAAAGCTGTCCGTCCGCGAGGACTCGCGCAAGCGTGTCGGTCGAGAGCAGCGTTCCTCGCCCGACATTGACGAGCAGTGCGTCCTTTTTCATGCTGCGCAGCCGCTTTTCGCTCAGAAGTCCCGCGGTTTCCGGCGTATTCGGCAGACAGCCGACCACCACATCCGCCTGCGGCAGCAGCGCGTCCAGCTCGTCGAACGTCCGCACCTCATGAAAATGCGGAGGCAGTTCGCCCTTCGAGCGGCGCACGCCGACCGTCACGGTATCAAAGCCGGAAAGGCGCTTTGCCACGTTGCCGCCGAGGTCGCCCGTTCCGAGAACGAGCACGGTCTTGCCGAACAGCGTGCGCTCCGCGCCGGCCGACTGCCAGACGGCGTGCTTCTGCTGCTCGCGGTAGGCCGGGAAGTTGCGGTACATCGTGAGGATACCGGCAAGGACGTATTCGGAAATCGTCCGGCCGAACGCGCCCGAGGCATTCGTGAGCATCACGTTTTGCGGAAATCCTGCGCAGCGCGTATAGATGTCGGTCCCGGCCCATGTCATCTGTACCCAGCGCAGGCATTCCGCCCGCTCGACCAGCTCCATGCGCGGCTCACCGATGCAGATCTCCGCGTCCCCGAGCGTTTCCGGCGTGCGGTCGAACGTCAAGTCGCACGTTTCCCCAAAGCAGCGGCGCAGCATTTCTTTCGTTTTCTCGCTGCACTCTGCCGTGACGATGACCCGCTTTTTCATCGCCGCACCTCGCAGTCGAACGCCAGACGCGCCCCGTTTCTCACCTGCACGACGCCGCACTTTTGGAAGCCGTACTTCAGGATAGCCGCCTGCATGGATCGGTTGTTTATATTTTTTGCCGGAGTTGGAATGGTTTACGTCCACAACGGCTGCCGGATTGACAAGATCCATTTTTTCGTACATGTCACACAGACGGATCAGATCTTCGTAGTGGTAATTCTGTGTGGAGTTACCGTGTTTGCTGACTGCGCCGCGCAGAACAACATGTGTCAGCGGGTTGCCGCTTGTCTCCACTTCGTAACCACGGTATACGAAATGATGTGGGTGCTGTGCCGCATATACGGAGTTGAGCATAACAGAAAAGTCGCCGCTGGTCGGGTTTTTCATACCGGATGCGACATCAAAACCACTGACCGTCAGACGGTGCTGCTGATCCTCGACAGAACGTGCACCGATGGCAACGTAGGAGAGAAGATCTTCGACATACCCCCAGTTTTCCGGGTAGAGCATCTCATCTGCACAGGTTAAACCGCTCTCTTTAATCGCACGGATGTGCATTTTACGCATGGCAATCAGACCTTCGATCATGTCAGGCGCTTTTTCCGGATCCGGCTGGGAGGCGATACCCTTATAGCCCTCGCCGGTAGTACGCGGCTTATTTGTATAAACACGCGGAATGATGATCAGACGGTCGGCAACATCCTCCTGGATTTTTGTGAGGCGGCTGACATAATCACAGACAGCGTCCTCCCGGTCTGCGGAACAAGGTCCGATGATAACGAGAAAACGGTCATCTTTTCCGGTGATAACGTCGGAGATCATAGCATCCCGTTCTTTTTTTAACTGTTTTAATTCTTCTGACAGCGGAAAATCCCGTTTGATCTCTGCCGGAGAAGGAAGCTGGTTTAAAAATGTAAAAC